>CAVFMG010000028.1:0-24154 GCA_963623435.1 Odoribacter splanchnicus | reverse complement strand
CCTCACTTTTCAAATGCCGTGGGTATTTCTACTTCTTCCTGGCTATCATACCCTCACTTTTCAAATGCCGTGGGTATTTCGGCTTCTTCCTGGCTATCATACCCTCACTTTTCAAATGCCGTGGGTATTTCTACTTCTTCCTGGCTATCATACCCTCGCTTTCTAAATGGCGTGGGTATCAGAACTTACTCCCGGCTCAGATACCCTCGCAGGCGATTTCCATGGGCATCGACAGTCACGCTCAATGACCCATAGTCTGTGGTAGCATACCAGGGGACTTTCGTATCTTCTAAGCGCTGCAGGGTCACGGCATGGGGATGTCCGTAGGAGTTGTTACGACCGCAGGAGATGATTGCGGCGGCAGGACTGGCGGCGGTCAGGAAGTCTGCGCCGGTGGAATAGCCGGAACCGTGGTGTGCCACTTTCAGGATGTCTACCTGGAAATTCTCCAGTCCCCGCTGTTCCTGCGTTTCCTGCAACTTCTGTAATTCCTGTACCAGTTGCCGTTCCCCTTCGCCTTCCACATCTCCGGTCAAAAGAATGCTTAGCTTCCGGGGATTCTCATCAAAGGCACCGCCAGCAAACACTTCCACATAGAAGCATTCCGAATAAGCGTTGGCATCCGTAAGGGTTGTATTCTCCTCCGGGTGCAGGCACAAAAGACGCATTCCTCGCTCCCTGATCTCATCACCGCATTTTATGTAGCTTACCGGTACCTCTGTCTCTTTCGCTGCCGCAAGCAATGTAGCAAAAGCTTCCCCTCGCTCCGCTTCCGCAATTGCCGGCAGGAACAGCTGCTCCACGGTGATTCCCCAGTCTGCGCCATTCTCCAGCAATTCTATTACGCCATTCATGTGATCCTCATCGGGATGGGACACGAACACACCGCGAAGAGACCGGATCCCCCGGCTCTTAAGATAAGGCTTCAGCACATATTCCCCGATGTTCTTGCGGCTGGTGCTGCCGCAGTCGAAAAGATATGTTCCCCGGGAGGTCTCCACCACGATGCTGTCACCCTGCCCCACATCGAGAAAAGTCACCTGACTTCCCCTGCCAAAACTTCTTGTCAGCAAGTCAATCAACAATCCCAAGATTATCACGGTTGCAATCCTGCACAAAAATCTGTTCCTATGTATCATCACTTCCTGCCATTCACACTGAAATTTTGCCAAAGCATGCCGCCTTCTCACAGGATATATTCCGTAGCGCCTTACGGAGTGCTGCACCTTTTCTCTGCTACTATCCCTGACACCATCATCCGCCCAGGCATTTTCCAGTACTGCCTGTCTCTCAGGATATCGTCCGTCTCCCAGAGCACCTCCCGTCCCGTGAGTTCCACGCCGCATCCATGCCTCCGCATATCTTCTGCCAACGACCAACAAAAATATCCCTGCATAATAGCAAATAACCTGCCATACCGCCGGTCGCCCCACGCACCATACCGCTCCCGGCAGTTCTCCGAAGCGCTCGCAGATCCACTCATACCACCACAGGATCAGACAGTCCACCGTGCCGATGATACCCAATCCCGGAATCAATGCCAGAATTCCGCCCGCCATTACCGCACTCATAAAAGGCAGCACCAGAAGATTCAATAACACCGAATAAATCGGAATCTCATAGAAAAACCAAAGCTGTATGGGCAGCGTAAATAAGATGACTCCCGCGCTGGCACTAAATCCGCTTTTCACAGCAGACACCACCTGACAACTTCTTTCATATAACACTTTTCTTAAGCCTTCCCGGTATTGGTTCCTCTCATAGAGATCCGCTTCTGTAGAGAAACCTTCCGAAAACACCGGTGTCAGAATGCAGATTCCAAATACCGCCCCGAAAGACATTAAAAAGCTTACATCCGCAAGCCGCTCCGGCTCCTGCAGGACAAGCAATACCGCCATCAGTCCAAGCCCTGTCAGCATATCATAAGTCCTGCCCACAAATACTCCCAGCATCTGTAACAGATACATTCCGATGGCACGGCTTGCAGACACACTCATGCCCACCATCATGCCATACAAAAGTAGCGCAATGGCACCGCCTGCCGCTGCCGCCCGAACCGGTATCCCCAGTCTCTTGAAGAACCGGTAAATCCCCATTCCCAAAAGCGTAATATGTAATCCCGAAATACTTAAAATATGGGCAATTCCGTTTTTCTGATATAACGCCTTTACCTCTGCATCCAGTTCCTCCTTCTCTCCTAAAAGCAGTGTCTGCATAATAGAAGCTTCTTTTGCCGGAAAAACATCTGCCAGCCTGTCATGTAATACCTGTCGGAAGCCGTACAGTTTTTCCCGCAAAAAGTTATACTTTTCTCCCGCCATCAAAAGTCCTGCCTTCCGCACTCTTCCTCCGATGCCTTTTGCCGCATAATATGCGTGAGCATCAAATTCGCCGGGATTTGTTGCCGTAGAAAACTGCGCAAAAGTTCCCTCCAGGACAACCTGCTGCCCAATCTTAAGACTTCTTAATTCCATCTCATTTGTCAGTTCACATTGTAATTTTCCAGAATAGGAATAGGTCTGATCCTCATGGATCAAAGAAATACATTTCAGAATAATTGCTTCAGAAGTTCTCGTGTCTATCCGTCCCGTGACTCTCACCGGACTTCCGTCAGGCGGCAGACCGGCGTCTCCGCCGCTGCCTGCTCCTGTCAGTATTTTCATTATGGTGATCGCTGTCACGAGACACAGACACACTGCAAAAAGTGGTCGTCTCAATTAAGCTCCTTTTCCAATCAAAATCATTGATCTAATGTCGTTACATAATCCAGGTTCCGCTCAAACGTGGAATTGCTAAAGGTGGACGGCACCTCGCCGTTGACCAGGATCTGTACTTTATTAATGTTGTCCAGTTCTGCCAGTGAATTCACGATGGAATAGACTGCCACCTCCGTGGAGACGTTATTTACCACGGTCAGGAAATTGGAATCCAGGTTCACATAGCAGATGCCATCCTTCGTGAGGATATTGACGATCTTCGTCTCCGGGTTGATCACCGGATACAATCCTTCGATTTGTCCACTGGGACCGGCAATCAATTCTTCCACCACGAAACGCTCCAGCGGCGTGTTGGTAGAATAATGCTTCTCTCTGTACGCAGCGATCAGCTTGTCTCCGTCCGCATTTGCAAAATACAGTTTTACCTTCACCAGTTCATAAGTATTAATCTCATTGCCGTCGTTATTGATGAACTGATCGGCATTCATCCACCCTACCAGTTCTCCGGCGTTATCATATAGCTGACTGCCCTCTACGGTAATGCCCACATATTTCACATCGGACAACTGCGTCAGCGTTCTTACAATGGCTGCACGCACCAATACCTCCGTCGTGGGAGACAGTTCCGAATACGCTTTATCTACATTGATCAGAAGTTTCCCGTCCTCCACTTCATAATCCAGAACCTGGAATCCCATATCCAGCGGTGCCTTATATTCCAGCTTTTCCGGGGTCGTGGAGAGATAACGCATGGTCTCATCCAGCTGTTCCTCCGGGGTCTTGGTATTCAGATACTGCTCGTGTACCTCGACCTTCGTCTCCGCCGTATTGACATAATACATTGACATTTTCTTCCCTGTCTGCGGCTCTGTGCTACCGCATCCGGTCAACACTATCAGCAGTGCAGACAAAAGACCGGTCAAAATATATTTTTTTATTTTCTTCATCGTTACACAATCTTTCATAAGCAAATCCACAAATCCCTTTAAGAGGCGATGTACGTCAGCGGAATCTTCACTAGGAAGCAGGATCCCTGCCCCTCCGTACTGGTCACCGTAAGGGATCCCTTGTGCATTAATACGGCACTCTTGGTGATTGCCAGACCCAGTCCGGTTCCGCCGATCTCTCTGGAGTGGGACTTGTCCACACGATAGAATCGCTCACAGATATGCGCCAGGGCTTCCTCCGGGATACCGATACCGGAATCGCTGACTTCAAAAGTAAAATACTGATGATCCGCATCCAGCACTACCTTGACCCAGCCATGATCTTTGTTGTACTTGATGGCATTTTCCACCAGGTTCGTCATGATCAGGGTCATCTTGACCTCATCCACTTCCGCTACCACGGGGCGAACGCTCTCAAATACGACTTCCACATCTTTTTTCCGGGCGATGGGACGCAGTCTCTTTAAGATCAGTTCCGTCAGGTCATTGATATTTATCGATGCTATATTCAGGTTCTGCACCTTTTTGTCCATTTTGACCAACGCCAGCAGATCTGTGATGATCTGATTCTCTCTGTCGATCTCGGAAGCGATATCCTCCATGAACTCACGGTACAGTTCCGCGGGAGCATCCTCCTGTGCCAGCAAGGAATCCGCAAGGACTTTTATGGATGTCATGGGAGTCTTCAGTTCATGGGACACATTTGCCACGAATTCCTGCCTGGAATCATCCAGCGCCTTCATTCGTTTTAATAGCTGATTAAACGCATCTACGATATGTACAGTCTCCACGTAATCCGGTACGGAGATGGTCTCGTCGCTGAACCCCTCCCGCACTGCATTAATCGCCTGGGTGACCCGGTTGAAAGGCTTCGTCAGTACCCTGGACAGCACGATTGCCAGTGCCAGGATCGCTACGATCATAATCACTTCCAGGATATATGCCTTACGATTCAGCACTTCCTTAGCGTTCACAATACTGTCATTGGAAATACTGGTCAGCATAACGCCGCAGATGGCATCTGGATTTCTCTTGCCGTTCTCATCCGTGGTATTGGCTGTGGTGTCCATGATGGGCGTGGTCATCTCTATGTAGCCATGCTCCGGGTCATAGTGAGAGATATTTTCTCCCTGAAAACATTTGATGACTTCCTCGGAGATGATGGTCTTCCCCTCACTGATGCCGTAGGTATCCTTCTCGACCTTGAAGTTCTTGTTAATGATCATCACGCGGCCCTCGTACAGATTGGACAGCATCTCCAGTTCCGCGTTGATAACTTCTCTGGAGTTGCCGGTATCCTCTCTGACACCGTGGCTGCTTAAATAATTGTTGCTGACCAGATGGTTCGCCAGGATCATCAGCTGGTTCTGCACTACCGTGATCCGCTGCTCCACCGCCAGATCCTCATAGTTGCTCACGATGCCATGACGCATGGCGATACAGGGCACGAGACCAATTACCAGTGTCAGCAGGAAAATTCGTGCACGAAGGCTGCGGAGGGCGATCATACTCTCCAGTTTTTCCCATATAGTTGCAAATCGTTCTTTATTCCATTTCTTCACAATACAAAAACCTCAGTTCCGCATGTGTCTGCCTGCAAGCAGTCACGCTCATCCGCCTCCACAACATGATACACGATTTCTCCGTGCTGACGCACTCTCGAAATCGCAACGCCCATTCGCATTCCGGACTATCGTCCTACTTGCTCATGTTCGTTCACTCCGCTCATGGACAGAATGCTTTGCCTGCAAGCAGTCACGCTCATCCGCCTCCACAACATGATACACGATTTCTCCGTGCTGACGCACTCTCGAAATCGCAACGCCCATTCGCATTCCGGACTATCGTCCTACTTGCTCATGTTCGTTCACTCCGCTCATGGACAGAATGCTTTGCCTGCAAGCAGTCACGCATTCTGTCCATGGCTGAGTTTATCATTAAAATAATACCCGACTCCCCATTTGGTGTGTACGTATCTGGGGTCGCTGGGGCTTTGCTCGATCTTCTCACGCAGTCTCCGGATATGAACATCCACAGTACGCACATCTCCGGGGTAGTCCGTACCCCATACCAGTTTTAACAGATTCTCTCTGCTGTACACTTTGTCCGGATTGAGCATCAGAAGCTCCAGTACCTCGAATTCCTTGGCAGTCAGTCCGATCTCCTTGCCCTGGATGTAGGCTCTTCTGCCCTCGCGATCCAGCTTCAGATCTCCGCTTTCTAAGACGCCGGTATCCTCTGTGGCTCCCTTTTTCGGCTCCATACGACGGAAAATGGCTTTGATTCTTGCCTTCACTTCAAGAATATTAAAAGGCTTCGTTATGTAATCGTCCGCACCGTATTCCAGTCCCAGGATCTTGTCCATGTCGTCGCCCTTGGCGGTCAGCATGATCACCGGCACATTGGAGAATTCGCGGATCTGCTGGCAGACTTCAAAACCGGTCAGCTTCGGCAGCATGACATCCAGTAATATAATGTCATATTCTTTGTTCTGTGCCATCTGCAGGGCTTCCTCTCCGTCATAGGCACAGTCCACTTCCATATCGTCCTGTTCCAGGCTGAAACGGATTCCCTTCACGATCAGCTTCTCATCATCCACTACCAGCACTTTCTTGCCTGCCATCTTCCTTAACCTCTCTATCTTACTTTTCTGTTCCCGGTGCCTGGGTCTTCTCACTGCACCGTAATTTTATCACATAACTTATCATAGGCATTCTGCTTGATCCCGGATACCTTCATAATATCCTCTTTCGCCTGAAAAGTCCCATTCTGCTCCCGGTAACGCACAATATCCGCCGCCCTGGAAGCCCCGATGCCCGGAAGTGTACACAGCTCGGTGACGTCTGCCGTATTGATATTCACAAGCCCCGCCTCTGCCGCTGCGTTTTCCAGACTCTTCGCTTCCTCTTCCGTGGGAAAATACAGCTTCTGTCCGTCCGTCACCGTCTCCGCCAGGTTCACATAAAACGGATCCGCCGCAGATGTCATGCCGCCTGCCAGTTGTAAGGCTTCCTGCGCTCTGCTGCCCTCCGGCACCTCCACAACTCCCGGATTCTGCACGGCACCGCAGACATAGACATACAGCATTTTCTCTTCCGAAAATGCCTCATCACAAATATCGCTTTTCGTCTCCGCCGCCTGTTCCACAGATTCCAGTGTTGCAAGTTCCTGCATCTCTTCTCCCGACGGAATCAGAACAATCGCCTCATCCCTTACACCGCAGCCGGTCACCAAGAACAGGATACCTCCCAGCAAACCGATCAAACATTCATATTTTATTCTAAAAATACCTTTCAAAAACATCATAGTCCCCTTCCTGTCATTCACTCTCAGGGGATTGCCTCTCTATGCTGTTAACTTTCATTGTACTGGAATCAGCCGGAATTTACAAGCCGTTTGTTCGCCTATTTCCACTTGAAAATAACGATTCCCGCAATCGCCACCGCCATGCCGACCGCCTTGCGCCACTCCCAGGGCTGCTTCTCCACGCCAAACCATCCGAAGAGTTCGATAATATATGCCACCGCCAGCTGTGCGACCACGATGAGCATTACCGCTTTCGCCGGTCCCAGAGCATCCATGCTGCGGATCACGGAATACGTAATAAAGGCTCCGATGGCTCCCCCAAGCAGCATGTATTTCGGCTCCACCTGCCATACTTTCAGGAACGAAGTCCGCTCTGTGCACAGCCAGGCTCCCAGGCATACCAACAGCGCCGTGAACTGTACGAAGGCACTGGCAGTCCAGATACCGGTGGATTTCGTCACCTGGGTATTGAACACTCCCTGAATACTCATCAATGCACCGGACACTAAAGCAATCAAAAAACCGATCATAGGATTCTACCACCTTTTCTTTTTAATAGTAGTCTATCCTGTGATCGGTTCCTTCATTCATATTTACGGCACCGTTCTAGCTCTCTGCGCCGCCTACCTGTCTGGCAATCGTTTCTGCCAGTTGCTCTACCAGTGTAGTTACATCATCGCCGTTCCATACCTTGGAGAACAATACCTCCAGCTGCATCCAGAAATTCCCCGTCTCCAGCATTTTCGGCAGAGATACACTGTTCGCATACTCATCTGCGAAAATAGCAAGTGCTCCGTTGTCCGCATTTTCCGCTGCTTTAAGGCTTGCGGGCATTTTCCCGGAACGCTCATACAGACCGTCGGAATACCCCTCTGCAAGGTACGCCGCAAAACGATCCGCCAGCTCCTTATGCTCCGTATAGCCGTTGATGACCGCTGCTCCGGTCACAGACAGGGATCTGCTCTGAAGCTCCGCACTGACATCCGGCATACGGGCAATTCCGTAATTAAAAGTCAGACTGCCGTCCACTTTTGCCTCCTCCAGACGCTTCACCACATCTGTGGTTCCAATGGTAAACATGGTCTTCCCATCAATGAAATCCTGAATCACGGAGTCATAGGTCACAGTATCGGACTCAATGAAGAAGAACTGGTTCAGTGCCTTGTACACTTCCAGACATTGTATGGTCTCCGGATTGTTGATATCGATATCATTTCTGTCATCCCCGGGATCGCCGCCCACGATCATGTAGTTGCCCACGATCCAGTAGTTGTAGAAAATGTTATTCACATCCCACTTCATGACACCTTCCACGCCCTCCGGGGCATCAAAAGTGTCCGCAATGTTCAGCAGATCATCCACCGTAGAGGGAAGCGCATTCGCGAAATACTGCTCTGCCAGAGCGTTGACCGCTGCTTCATCCGCCGTAACCTGCTCCCCGGTCTCATCCTCCGGAAGTGCATCTTCCTCGATGATCTCCTCGCCTTCTCCTACCGGTTCGTCATTGTCACTGCTGCCCGCCAGCTCTTTCTCTGCCTGCTGGGTCGCCCAGGTAAGGAGATAATCTTCATTGTACACCAGTGCACTGGTGTCAAAATAAACAGGATAGCCGATAATCTTATCATTATAAGTCACTGCAGACAATGCCGCCTGGGAAAAATGATCCGTATTACAGATGCCCTCCGTATCCGGCACCTTCGCTGCCAGTCCCGCAAGATAAGCCTTTTCCAGGGAATCACTGCTTAACAGATACACATCCGGCATCTGGTCGGCATGCAGGGTCTCCTGATTAATTGCCTCCAGGTATTCACTGTCGGAAGTCAGCACCGGAATCACACGGACACCGTTCTGCTCTCCGAAAGATACTGCCGCCGCATTGATATAGCCGGACAGAGACTCATCCGAATACCAGCAGTAGATGGTCTCCTTCCCGCGAAACAGCTGCAGACCGTTTCCGGCATCCTGCGTCTGGCTCATTTCCTGCGTACTTCCGTAAATAGCTGCAGCAGCCATGGCGACCACAGCTGCTGTAGCGATAATTCTTTTTTTCAAAAACATAAATTCACCTAAACCTCTTATTCGATACAGGTGTCCAAAATAGCAATCATTTCGTCCACATTTTCTCTGGTAATTACGAGAGGCGGTACAAAACGGATAATGTCCGCACCGGCATTGATCAGAATTAATCCCTTCTCCAGTGCCTTGTTAATGATGTCTCCTACCGGATGGTCAAATACCAGTCCCTGCATCAGTCCCACGCCGCGGCGTTCCTTAATGCAGTCGTATTTGTCTGCCAGCTCATTCAGGCGCTGTTCCAGATAAGGAGCTACCTCTCTCACATGTTCTATTATATGGTCCTCTTCGAATAAATCAAGCACTTTTTCCACTGCAGCGCAGGCTAACGGGTTGCCGCCGTAAGTGGTTCCGTGGTCTCCTGCTGCCAGGGAATGCTGTGCGACCTTTTCCGTCATCATAAATGCACCTACGGGTACGCCGCAGCCCAGAGCCTTAGCTGAGGTCATGATATCCGGTTTTACACCGAAGCGCTGCCATGCATACATGTAGCCGGTACGTCCCATACCGCACTGGATCTCGTCTAAAATCAGCAGGATATCCCGCTCGTCACACAGATCTCTGACCTGTTTTAAGAATTCTTCACTCGCCGGGTACAATCCTCCCTCGCCCTGTACCGTCTCCATGATAATGGCGCAGGTTTTGTCCGTTACCTGATCTAAGACACTCTGAAAATCATTCAGCTCTGCGAATTTGATATGACCGATCATGGGCTGGAACGCCTCACGGTACTTGGGATTGCCCGTTACAGACAAAGCGCCCATGGTTCTGCCGTGGAAAGAATGGTTCATGGCAATGATCTCATGGTCCGTGCAGCCGTCCTTCAGGTAAGCGTATTTTCTGGCTGCCTTGATGGCACCTTCCACCGCTTCCGCACCGGAATTGGTGAAAAATACACGATCCATGCCGGATACTTTTTTAATCTTTCTCGCTGCTTCGATGGCAGGCACATTGTAATAATAATTGGAGGTATGGATCACCTTGTCGATCTGTGCCTTCAACGCATCGTTATATGCTTTGTTCTGATACCCCAGAGCAAATACAGCTATTCCCGCTACGAAATCCAAATATTTTTTACCGTCGGTGTCATACAGATGTACGCCTTCGCCCTTATCCAGAACGATCTGATACCGGTTGTAAGTATGAAGCAGGTCTTTTTCTGCCTCTGCAATATATTCTTTCATGGTCTCACTCATTTTTCTTCTCCATTCCGCAGACGTTCTGCTACTTTTTTCACTCCTCGTCGCTTATAATTGCAGTACCGATACCTTGATTGGTGAAGATCTCCAGCAACAGGCAGTGTGCCAGGCGTCCGTCCAGGATATGCACACGATTTACACCGTTACGGATCGCAGAAGTACAGTTGTTCAGTTTCGGCAGCATGCCACCACCAATGTAACCGTCGTGGATCAGTCCCTCTGCCTCGGTAGCTGTCAGTCTGGAAATGAAGGTGGACTTGTCGTTGATGTCCTTATACAGGCCTTCAATATCTGTCAAAAATGCCAGTTTCTCCGCATGTACTGCTTTGGCGATGGCGCAGGCAGCGTCATCAGCATTGATATTATAAGTGTGATAATTCTCATCCAGTCCGATGGGTGCGACAATGGGCAGGTAATCCTTTTCCAGCATGTCAAAGAGGATATCCGGATTTACGCCGGTGATCTCCCCTACATAACCGATATCCTGACCATCGGAATATTTTTTCTCTACCTGGAGAAGTCCTCCGTCCTTGCCGCTGACACCGACTGCTTTGACACCCAGCTCTTCCACCATGGTCACCAGGCTCTTGTTCACCTTGTTCAATACCATCTCGGCAATCTCCATGGTCTCCTCATCGGTGACACGCAGACCGTTGACGAACTTTGCTTCCTTGCCGACCTTGCCGACCCAGCGGCTGATCTCCTTGCCGCCGCCGTGTACGATGATAGGCTTGAAGCCTACCAGCTTCAACAGCGTTACGTCCTTGATGACGTTTTTCTGCAGTTCTTCGTTGCTCATGGCACTGCCGCCGTATTTTACCACGATGATCTTACGGTTGAATTTCTGTATGTAAGGAAGCGCCTCGATCAGCACTTCTGCTTTTTTCATTACCTGTTCCATATCTTTTTCCATTTTTATCCTCATTTCCGCAGATGCTGCGATCCGCCTGTCATTTTTCTTTTGGCTTTGTCTTAAGAACGATAATCCGCGTTAATCTTCACATAGTCATAGCTCAAATCGCAGCCCCATGCGGTAGCCTCTGCATCGCCCATATGCATATCCACCAGTGCGGTGACTTCCGGATCGGAGAGGATCTTCGTTGCTTCTTCCTCGCTGTAATCGCATGCCACACCATTACCGAAGATATGGATCTTACCGCTCTTACTCTCAAAATACAGATCTACATTTTCCGGATCGAATTTAGCTCCGGAATAGCCCAGTGCGCAGAGGATACGTCCCCAGTTGGCATCATGTCCGAAGATAGCTGCCTTGGTCAGAGAAGAACAGATCACGGATTTTGCCAAGGTTCTTGCATTTTCCTTACTGTCTGCATGGATTACCTTGGTCTCAAACAGGGCAGTTGCACCTTCACCGTCGCCTGCTATTTTCTTCGCCAGGAACGATGTAATCTCGTGCAGTGCCTTGCAGAAATTGTTGTAATCTTCGCCCTCTGCGGTGATCTCCTCGTTATCTGCCATGCCGTTTGCCAGTACTAACAGAGTATCGTTGGTAGAGGTATCGCCGTCCACAGAGATCATGTTAAAGGAATCTACTACATCTGCGCTGACACACTTCTGTAACATCTCTTTGGAAATTTTCACATCAGTAGTTACGAATCCAAGCATAGTGCACATATTCGGATGGATCATGCCGGAGCCCTTGCACATACCGCCTAAAGTCACGGTCTTACCGCCGATCTCGGTCTCGATGGCGATCTCTTTGGAAATAGTATCGGTGGTCATGATGGCATGCGCTGCATCGGAACCTGCCTCTAAGGTGTCCGCCTTAGCTGCTACGAGTTTCTCGATACCTGCAGCAATTCTATCTACGGGAATCTGCTTGCCGATAACACCGGTGGATGCCACCAGTACGGCATCGGTGGGCACACCCAACAGTTCTCCGGCACATTTTGCCTCTGCCTCACAGCAGTCCAGTCCCTGTTTGCCGGTGCAAGCATTGGCGATTCCGGAATTGACGACCACTGCCTGTGCGTATGCGGAATGTTCCACGATCTGCTTATCCCACAGCACGGGAGCCGCTTTTACCACGTTGGAGGTAAAAGTGCCTGCCACGGTGCAGGGTGCCTTACTTACGATCAGTGCCATATCTTTACGATTCTGATATTTAATGGCAGCCTCTACGCCTGCTGCCTCAAAGCCTTTTGCTGCGGTCACGCCGCCCTGGATCTGTTTCATTTGGAATACTCTCCTTTCGATTCGCATTTCTATTTGTTAAATGCCGTAATGTTCTCTTCGTTCAGGGTAAAATCATAATAGTTCAGATCTTCCCGCTTCGTCCAGCCGATGCATTTCCAGAAAGCATTTCCGATATCATTCTGGGTAAAAGCGATCAGGCTGACTTTGTTGATATGCTCTTCTTTCAGCGCATTCATGCAGTGGACTACCATGGCTTTACCGATGCCAAGTCTTCTGTAATCTTCTCTGACACATACATGATACAGACAGCCTCGTCGTCCGTCATGACCGCAGAGGATGCCGCCTACTACGGCTCCGTCCTCCCCGATGGCTACCACACTGGTGCCGGAATTCCTATTGATAAAACGCTCCACACCTTCTCTGGAATCGTCGATGCTCCGGATACCGAAGCCGTGAATGGTCATCCAGAGGGCATGCAGACCGTCATAATCTTCTATGGTCATTGGTTTGATCGTAAACTGTTTGCTCATTTTATGTATCTGATCCTTTCATCCTAATCCTGTGTCTGCTTTAAGGGAAGCAGGGCACCAGCTCCAGACCTTCACTCTCGGGAAGTCCGAACAGCAGGTTCATATTCTGTACCGCCTGACCGGCAGCACCTTTTACCAAGTTATCTAATGCACCCATCATAATGATGCGTCCGGTACGCTCGTCAATGACGAAATTGATGTCCACGTAGTTGCTGCCTTCCACCCACTTGGTCTCGGGGCAGCTGCCCTTATCCAGTACACGGACAAATTTCTCGTTTGCATAATATTTATCGTAAACAGCCTTTACTTCTTCATAGGTAGGAAGTGTGCCGTCCTTATTTTTCTTCAGTGTTGCATACTCGGTTGCCAGAATACCACGGTTCATAGGTACGAGATGTGGGGTAAAATTTATGGTTACCTGACAGTTGCCAGCATAGCCTAACTGCTCCTCGATCTCAGGAGTATGTCTGTGGCTTGCCACACCATATGCCTTCATATTCTCGTTCACTTCACAGAACAGGTTAGGCACCTTGGCTCCTCTTCCCGCTCCGGAGGTTCCGGACTTGGCATCCACGATCAGGGTGTTCACATCGATCATGCCTTCCTTTACCATAGGATAAGCGGTCAGGATCGAACAGGTGGTATAACAGCCGGGGTTGGCTACCAGCCGGGTCTTCTCCGTGATCTTGTCACGGTTGATCTCGCAGAGTCCGTATACAGCCTCTTCGATGAACCGCGGAGACTTATGCTCGATGCCGTACCATTTTTCATAGGTAGCTACGTCCTTGATACGGTAGTCGGCGGACAGATCCACGATCTTCACCTGGGAGAGGATCTCTTCGGTTAAAAGTCCTGCCAGGAAGCCCTGCGGAGTTGCAGTAAAGATCACATCTACCTGCTTCGCCAGTTCTTCCAGATTGTCGTCCTTGCAGATGTCCTCCACCAGCTGGAACATGTTCTGATATACCTGATAATACTTCTTATCTATATAGCTTCGGGAACCGTACCATATGATTTTGGCATCCTTGTGGTTTAACAGGATACGTACCAGTTCTCCTCCGGCATAACCGGTTGCTCCGATGATTCCTACTCTGATCATTTTTCTACCTCACTCTTGTCTATGGAACTATTCAGAACCCCATTCGCAAAATCGCTGCTGCGCAGCTTTTCTGAATAGTTCCATGATACCACTTTCTCTTCAAATGTCTACTACTTTTTCATTTTTATGCATTATTTTCATTTATTCATGTATATTTATGCACATATACACTATTTTTAAACATTTTATGGATTTTCTCCTGTAATAATATGCATCCATACGCATTACAATTCATCCAGGCTTCTATGGTATCCTTCCATGATCCTATGGTATCCTTCCAGTGTCTGCGCATCCATCTTCGAATCCTGCCACTGCCGTAGGGTGTCTCCGTAATGCTCCAGCAGATATTCTCCCAGATAATCCGTTGCCTTAAGAGCTCCACTCACATTCATATGTCTGAGATCCGCAGCCACATCCTCCGATATCACCAGACCTGCCGCGTCCCGGTACTGCGTCGTATTGAAATCGATAAAAGGGATTTCGTATTCCTCCGTATATTCCTGCAGTCTGTTATGGCAACCATCATCCCAGTGGTTCACCTCATTGCTTGCCATCAGTGTCTTGACGAAGATCAGCTGAATCCCCTTTTCCTCGCAGTACTCTCTGAGCTTATCCACATAGGTGAAGTTCAAATACGTGGTCGCCTCGGGATCTTCCTGTAAGATGGATTCCCGGTACTCCTCTCCCGCGTAGCTATTAATAGGAACAAATCCTCTAAGATAATCCGCATCCTCTTCATCTCGAAAAGTATCCCCGTCAATTCTCCATTCATCGTGCAGGATAAACACCGGCATCAGTACATTCATCGCATTGCGCTTGTACACTCCGGCAAGCTTGCGATAGTTCCCGTTCATCCCCATGCTGAAGAGGGAACGCACATCCGTAGCCACCTCTCCGTGGGACATCGGTACCTCCATTGCCTCCACTACGATCACTTTCACATCCTGTTTTTCACAGGCTTCCATTGCCCACAGATATCCTGCCAGCATAGACTGGTTCGAGGTTCCGAAATTATAACTGCTGATTCCGTATTTTTCATATAATTCCATGGGGGAAAATCCGCTGTAAGACATACTTCCTCCCACGAAGATCACATCCACAGTATCCTGTTCACAGTCATAAAAATCCTCGTGATCATTAAATCCCCGCAGATTGCGGAAGCAGATCAGTGAACAGCCGTACAAGGCAAACAACAATACCGCCAGGAATCCTATTATCTTGCATACTTCCTTTTTTGTCATACTTACTACCTCAAAATGCCTGATAGATAAAGTTCACGGAATCGTACTGCGCACCGTATTTTCCATACAATACTACCATTAAAAACAATCCGCACCATACAAACCACCGGAAGGGAAGGAGCTGTCTGCTCACCCATTCTCTGGCGTAGCCGTATTTTTCCCTCAGGGCACCCACCACGAACAACAATACCACAGAGATTGCGATGATCCACAGATCTGCGGAACTCACTCCCAGTAATTCTATGCTGCCGTCAAAAAGCACCCAGGGATTGAAATGTCTGCCGACCAGAACACCTACCACATCTCCCAGGAAGGAAAATGCCGTTGCCAGATTGTCCGCCCGGAAGAACACGATTCCTATGGCATAAATCAAAAACGTGCGAAGAGACTGGAACAGATGCCAGCTGAAGCTGTCTTGGGCAATGCCCAGGGCACTCTTCCATTTTTTACATCTTTTGGTAAAAATCTCTCCCAGCATCAGCAAGATCCAGTACCACAGACTTTCTCCCACGACGTATTTCATCTCGCCGTGCCACAGTCCGATGAACATCCATACGCAGAACATTCCCACTGCGGTGACTGCCAGTTTTCCGGCTTTCTTGCCCCACTTTTTCTGAAGACTTCTTGAAAGCTTCTGCATAGGGCTGCATTTTAACACCGGATAGAGAATATAATCCTTGGTCCAGGTTCCCAGCGTAATATGCCATCTCTGCCAGAATTCCTGCGTAGTTCTGGAAAAAAAAGGCGAATTGAAGTTCTCCGGAAGCTTGATTCCGAAGATCTCCGCCGTTCCCAGTGCAATATCGATACAGCCGGAAAAATCCGCATAAAGCTGCAACGGGAATGCCACGAACGCGATCCAGCTGTAGAAGCCGTTATATTGCTCCGAATTCCCCCAGATTGCTGTCACGAAAACAGCCACCCGTTCCGCCAGCACCAGCTTTTTAAAAAATCCCCAGAGGATCCGCTGTGCACCATAGGTCAGATTCTGATAAGAAAGCTTCCGCCCCTCATACATATCTTCCAGTTCGTGAAACCGGCTGATGGGTCCTGTGATCATCTGCGGGAAAAAGGTCAGAAACAACATTACTTTCAACGGATTTTTCAGGGGCTTGCTGTTTCCCCAGTAACAATCCAAAATATAGCCAACCGCCTGCAGCGTATAATAACCCATTCCCAAAGCTGCCACCGGTGCTTTCACCGTAAGTCCCAACCCCTGAAAAAGCGGTGCCCATAAAGCATACCCCTTCAGGATAAACCACAGCACCGCATTGATCACCACCGCGGTCACTCCGGCGATTGCTGCGCACCTGCCGCCCGCTTCCGCAGAAACTGCCGCGAAATACGTTACTGCCGTAGCAATCAGCACATATACCAGTGTATACGGTGTAGCCACAATGCAATAAAACAGAACGCTCAGCCCGAGCAGTTCCACCCATTGCAGCTTTTTCGGAAGCAGATAATAGATGCCTGCACCCACTGTCAGAAACAGCAGATACGCAAAAGATGTGATCGTCATATTTAGTTCCCCAGCTGCAGAATAATGTCTGCCATTTCTCCTACGTTTTTCATGGTTACTACTTTACCCATGGGAATTTTGATGGAAAATTCCTCTTCTACCGCCACGATCAGATTGATGTGTTCAAAAGAATCCCAGTCATCAATGTCTTCAGAAGTGGTGCTGTCGTTCACTTCGATGGTTTCGTCGTCAAATACTTCCTGAAATACTTTGTTCAGTCTCTCAAATACTTCTTCTCTTGTCATCTGTTTATCTCCTGTTTTTTGTAGGTTTATTTGCGCGTACTTTTAACTTTCTGTTACTGTGATCACCTGATTTTTCAGGGCATACTGCTCCGGGATCTGGAAGAACCATCTGGCATTTCCTTCTGCGTCTTCTTCCAGTTTCTCAAATCCCTGCAGTGCATAGAACTCCTTAACCATGGCGTTTTTCGCAGTAGGATAATAGTATCCGTAGATCTGAGTGATTCCACAGTCTCTGCAACGTTTCACCAGGGCATCCATCATGGCATATTCCATGTCCCGTTTCAGCACTCTGCAGCTCATCAGCCACAGTTCGATATGTAAAACGTCCTTTTCCTTCCGTCCGATCACAATGCTGACCACACCGTTGTCTCCGAATTTGTCCTCCAGCCGTCCATATAACGTCAGGTATTCCGGATCCGCAGCGATCTGCTCGATCTCCGACTGGCTGTAACGGTGGGTTGTCAGATTGAACTGATTGCTCTTATTTGTCAGCTGTGCGATTCTGGAAAAATACGCCGGGCAAAATGCTCCGATCTCCGCCTTCATCTCCAGAGACCTTAGATATTCTCCGTAATCAGAGAAGCTTTTCTGCATGATACTGCGCTTTTCATTTGCCAGATACATTTCATTGCGTTTCAGATCATCTTCGGAGAAATTGG
Source organism: Odoribacter splanchnicus (assembly GCA_963623435.1). Lineage (GTDB taxonomy): Bacteria > Bacillota > Clostridia > Lachnospirales > Lachnospiraceae > Acetatifactor. Next base: position 6,462 of record CAVFMG010000028.1, on the reverse strand, counting down.
TCACCTCGAAGAATCCGCTCCGATCCAGCACCCGGATATATTCTTCCACTTTCGTGATCTCCGGCACCGCCGCCCCGGGGATCTCCTGTCGTACGATCTCCCGCTCCGCAGGATTATCATCCACGAACACAAAACTCTCCGGCAGAAGCTTCAATTCTTCCGCTGTAGCATATAAATTACGGCTCTTCGGCTCCCAGTTTGCCCGGAAAGCCACAAAATCTTCCTGCTTCAGAACACTGTCCACTCTGTCCAGTCCCTGCTGTGCCGTCTCCTCATTATTTTTAGAATTCACCGACAGCAGAACTCCCAGTTTTTTATGCTGCTTCAGGTAATCCTGAAACTCCGCGTAAGTCTGCCCCAGAGACGTCTCCTGTCCGATTTCAATATTTTCGGGACCGTCATCTCCGATCACGCCGCCCCATAGGGTGTTATCCAGATCCAGATTCAGCACCTTTTTATTTTTTCCGAAGATGGACTTGATGATCCGCGCCAGCTGAAATGCCGTGTAAGGAATAGCAGGAACGCACATGGCATATTTATACATATTCCAGTAAAACGGATCCGACCAGCGCTCCAACCCGTAATCCGCTGCTTCATAGCAGATATCATGAATATAAAAATCCTGATGGGTATCCGCATATTCATAAAAAAGCTGATTCAGTCTCTGAATATAATTCCATCTTCCTCTGTAATCCGAGGCATCCCTATTGCCTAACAGCCGGTAAAAGGGCGGTTCAAAATTATTCTGTATCACCGGGCAGCCGTAAGTCGCATGCAGATGTTCCCACAGCGCCTGAAAACGTTCATACTCTGTCTGCAGCTTCTGTGTTACCAGTGTCCTGTCATCCTCCAGGGAAGGAAACTGTTCGATATTTCGATTGGATGTGTGAATATATAGGATATCCGGATGGAATTCCTCCAGTGCCGGATTGGGAAACATCCCGTCCGTGTAATACTGATTGTATTCCGATTCATAAAACAAAGGACGAATGCCGTAATTTAACAGAAACAGTTCCAGAATATCACGGATATCCCGGGTCGTGCTCCCTCCTAAAATGGCAATCTTTTTTTCCAGAAATGTCTGTTGTGTATTCTGAAGCAGTTCCCGCTTCAATGCCTTTTTCTTTTTCAGGATCCATTCCGGATCAAAAGGATATTCCAATTCTTTCATTGTTTTATCTTTCCGTTCTGATGTAATCAATTAAACACATTATAGTAGAATTTTCCAAGATATGCAACGCAAAATCCGCACCCTCTTTCTTTTCCCGCCAAAGTCTGTTACAATGGTTTCAGTTTAATCTGGCGTGTCATTTTCAGACACAGAAATGAGGAAATTATGGCTTTTGACGGCGTTACCATTGCCTGTGTAATATCGGAATTAAAAAAGGAACTGATCGGCGGACGACTGTATAAGATTGCCCAGCCGGAAAACGACGAGCTGCTGCTAACGATCAAGCAGCCCACCGGGCAGAAGAGACTGCTTCTGTCCGCCAGCGCTTCTCTTCCCCTGATCTATCTGACGGAGAGCAACAAGCCCAGCCCCATGACGGCTCCCAACTTCTGCATGCTGCTGCGCAAGCACTTACAGAACGGTCGTATCGTGAATATCTCCCAGCCGGGACTGGAGCGTATCGTGCATATTGACATTGAGCATTTGGACGAAATGGGCGACCTGCGCCACAAGACACTGGTCATGGAATTGATGGGCAAGCACAGTAACCTGATCTTCTGTAATGACGATAATATGATCATCGACAGTATCAAGCACGTATCCGCCGCTGTCAGCAGCGTCCGGGAAGTCCTGCCGGGGCGTCCTTACTTCATCGCCCACACCCAGGATAAACTGGATGCCCTGACCTGCGAGGAGCCCGCTTTTCGGGAAGCTCTTGCCTCCAAGCCCCAACCGGTCTTCAAGGCGATCTACGGAAGCTTCACCGGTATTTCTCCGGTACTGGCACAGGAGCTGTGCCATGAGGCAGGCATCGACGGGGAGCGTCCTACGGCGGCACTGACACCGGAAAATTACCATACCCTGTACGAAGTTTTTTCCAAAATGGTCACTTCTATTAAGGAAGAAACCTTCTCCCCCTGCATTGCTTACACCGGCACCCGCCCCGTGGAATACGCAGCGATTCCCCTGACGATGTACAGCGCCGGTGCGGATCACCTGGAGTCCTATACTTCCATGTCCGCCTTGTTGGAGCATTTTTATGCGGAGAAAAATACATTAACCAGGATCCGTCAGAAATCTTCCGATCTGCGCCGCATCGTGCAGACCGCTCTGGAGCGTGACATTAAAAAATACGACCTCCAGCTGACCCAGATGAAGGATACGGAGAAGCGGGAAAAATACCGGATCTACGGAGAACTGTTGAATACTTACGGTTACAGTGCAAAGCCCGGTGACAAATCCCTCACGGCGGTAAACTATTATACGAACGAGCCGGTGACGATCCCCTTGGATTCCACCCTCTCCGCCACAGAAAATGCGAAGAAGTATTTCGACAAATACGGGAAATTAAAGCGTACCTACGAGGCACTTTCCGAGCTGACCAAACAAGTAAAAGAAGAGATCGACCACTTAGAGACTATCAGCACGGCGTTAGACATTGCCCTGAAGGAAGAAGATCTGGTGGAGATCAAGGAAGAGCTGACCCAGAGCGGTTACATCCGCAGAAAAGGCGGCACGAAAAAAGCGAAGATCACCAGCAAACCTTTTCATTATCTGAGCAGCGACGGCTTCCATATTTATGTAGGAAAAAATAATTTCCAGAACGATGAACTGACCTTCAAATTCGCCACCGGAAACGACTGGTGGTTCCATGCGAAAGGCATTCCCGGCTCCCACGTGGTGGTAAAGACCGAAGGGAAGGAGCTACCGGACCGCACTTTTGAAGAGGCAGGACGCCTGGCTGCCTACTATTCCAAGGGCAGGGAGCAGGAAAAAGTGGAGATCGACTATGTTCAGAAGAAACAGGTGAAAAAGCCTGCCGGTGCCAAGCCCGGGTTCGTGGTCTATTATACGAATTACTCCCTGATGATCGACAGCGACATCTCTGGGATTCAGAAGATCAGTGACTGACCGTTCTATGCATCAGTCGTTGTCATTTATGCATAAATATGCTGTATAATTCGCATTTTATACATTTATGTGCATATTTTAAATTGTTTTATTCATGTTTTTGATTTATTTATGCAACTTTTCTGCTTGCTTTTGCAATTATAATGTTGTATAGTAATTGTCAGAGCGTAACAAACGATCACTGACATTATATAAATACCATTAACGGAGGATTTTATCATGAAGGAAAAAGTAGTTTTGGCTTATTCCGGCGGTCTGGATACTACCGCTATCATTCCCTGGCTGAAGGAGAATTTTGATTACGAGGTTATCTGCGTCTGCGTCAACTGCGGACAGGCAGAGGAGCTGGACGGTCTGGAAGAGAGAGCAAAAGCCTGCGGCGCTTCCAAGCTGTATATCGAAGACGTTATCGATGAATTCTGTGATGATTATATCGTTCCCTGCGTACAGGCACATGCCGTATACGAGAACAAGTATCTGTTAGGCACTTCCATGGCAAGACCCCTGATCGCCAAGAAGCTGGTAGAGATTGCCAGAAAAGAAGGAGCTGTAGCTATCTGCCACGGTGCAACCGGTAAGGGTAACGACCAGATCCGTTTCGAACTGGGCATCAAGGCTCTGGCTCCCGATATCAAGATCATCGCGCCCTGGAGAAGTGACAAGTGGAACATGGATTCCCGTGAATCTGAGATCGAGTACTGCAAGGCTCATGGAATTCACCTTCCTTTCTCCACCGATTCTTCCTACAGCCGTGACCGTAACATCTGGCATATCAGCCACGAAGGTCTGGAGCTGGAAGATCCCGGTAACGAGCCCAACTACGAGCATCTGCTGGTACTTGGCGTAACTCCCGAGAAGGCTCCCGATGAGGGCGAATATGTGACCATGACCTTTGAAAAGGGTGTTCCCACTTCTGTTAACGGCGAGAAGATGAAGGTATCCGATATCATCCGTACCCTGAACAAGCTGGGCGGCAAGCACGGTATCGGTATCGTAGATATCGTAGAGAACCGTGTCGTTGGCATGAAGTCCCGTGGTGTCTATGAGACTCCCGGCGGTACCATCCTGATGGAAGCTCACCAGCAGCTGGAAGAGCTGATCCTGGATCGTGATACCTATGCATTCGAGAAGGAAATGGGTGCGAAGTTCGCAAGCCTGGTATACGAGGGCAAATGGTTCACTCCTCTCCGTGAGGCTGAGCAGGCATTCATCGAGAAGACCCAGGAATATGTAACCGGCGAAGTTAAATTCAAGCTTTACAAGGGCAACATCATCAAAGCCGGAACCACTTCTCCTTACTCTCTGTACAATGAGAACCTCGCTTCCTTCACCACTGGTGATCTGTATGACCATCACGATGCAGAAGGCTTCATCAATCTGTTCGGTCTGTCTCTGAAGGTTCGTGCCATGAAGCTGCAGGAGAACGAGAAGAAGCTCGGCAACTAAGTTTAAAATAATGAGGTGTCTATGATAACTGCACAGACTATAATTACTGTGGTGATCCTGTATCTGGTGATCATCAATGTGGTAGGATATGTGATCATGGGCGTCGATAAAAAAAGAGCCATCCGGGGTGCCTGGCGCATCTCGGAGGCTTCTCTTTTTTTCACGGCGCTTTTAGGCGGCAGCCTGGGATGTATTCTTGGGATGCAGCACTTCCGTCACAAGACCAAACACTGGTATTTTAAGTACGGTATGCCTGCGATTCTGGTGGTCCAGGTACTGCTTTTTGTCCTTTTATTCAGATAGGAGTTATGCTATACTGATTTTATGAATTTGTTTTACATAGTTTTTGGGAGGTGTCGATATGCATATAGCAGTGTGTGATGATAATGTAGCCGACAGAAAACAGTTGGAGCGCTTATTAAAACGGGAATCCGACAAGCGTGCAGCATCCACAGGGATCATTTATACCGATTCTTTCGGTAATTCCAACGCGCTGCTGTCCAATCCCATGCAGTACGATGCCTTCTATATCGACATGTGCCTGACGGAAGGAACTACCGGCACGGACGTGGTCAATGCCCTCACAGCGCAGGGTGTCAACGCGCCCATCGTACTGTGCTGTTCCAAGATCAACTACAGAAAACAGACCTATCCGGAAAATGTCATCTTCTTAGACAAGCCCATCAAAGTAGCGGAACTGGCGCAGAGCATCGATCATGCGCTGGAGATTATGGCGAAAGCGGTTCCCCTCATCGAGCTCCGTGAGGATGAGGATACCGTCTATGTGACCGAGCCGGATATCCTCTACGCTGAGGAAGAGGGGCGCAATGTCATCGTCACCCTGAAGGACGGTCGCACCGTAAAAGTCGCTACCACCGCTATCAATTTATTCTCCCAGATAGAAAATCATCCCACTTTCTTCGCACCTACCGTTAAGACCATCCTCAACGGCAGATACATCGAGAAAATGGGATTTCGCAAAGTCATCATGTGCGATGGCAAAAAGTTTTCTCTGCACAGAGACTGCGTCGCTTACGCAAAACAGCTTCTGGCAGAGTATCATGCGTAAATGCATAACGTTCTGTTTACACCGTTACGATCACGCCGCCGTCGTTGGCATACATGCTGCTGACGCCGCGGGTGTCCATGATCAGGCAATCCTTGAACTGTGCTTTCTCCATAAGAAGCTTCTTCATGGTCTTGGCGCGCTCTGGGGCATTGCAGTGAGTGATCATCAGGACGCGGTCTTTCGTATCGCCGGCTTCCTCCAGTACGATTTCTGCCATTCTACGGAGCGCTTTCTTCATGCCGACACTCTGTCCTCTCTGGATGATGCTTCCTTTATCTCCTGCCATGATCGGCTTGATATTCAGTGTGGATGCCACCAGTGCTTTCACACCGGTAAGTCTCCCGTTCTTCCGCAGGGTCTCCAGATTATCCAGTACAAAATACGTATGAATATTGCTGCGGAATTCTTCGATCTGCTTCGCGATCTCTGCAAAGGGAAGACCCTGTTCTTCCAATTCTACCAGCTTCTTCACGATCTGGGTCTCACCACAGCTGGCGGATTCGGAATCAATGACACGGATCTGCTTCTTACCATATTTTTCCCGGTACAGATTCATTCCCAGCACGGCACTGTTGTAGCTTCCACTCAGATGGGAAGATAAAGTGATGGCGTACACATGCTCCGCCTCCGTGTGGTACGCCTCCCGGAACTTCTCCGGGGAAGGACATGCGGACTTGGGACATTTCGGATATTCTGCTACTTTTTTTAAGAATTCCGCCTGATCAAAGTTCTCGTCATCCTGGATTCGATAGTCTCCCACTTCCAGTCCCAACGGAACGATCTCGAACCGGGGATCCTGCAGATACTCCTCCGGCAATTCACAACAGCTGTCTACTACAATTTTAAAACTCATATTATCTATCTC
>CAVFMG010000027.1:16458-24604 GCA_963623435.1 Odoribacter splanchnicus | reverse complement strand
CAGCGGCAGAGCTTGGCTGTACCCTTACGATCGCGGATGTGGCAAATGCCAAGCATGTAAAATACGGTCTGAAAAAGCAGACATTTGATTATGAAGATTATAAAAAGCTGGAAATAACCCTTGCGGGAAAATTCCAGGTAGCCAATGCCATACTGGCATTAGAAGCGGTACAGGCACTGGAAAAATGTGGCTATGAGGTCAGGGAGTGTGCGATCCGGAAAGGTTTGAAAGAGACGGTATGGATCGGACGTCTGCAAATACTGGAAGAACATCCGTTATTTATAATTGATGGCGCCCACAATGAGGACGCAGCCGCAAAGCTTGCGGATTCCATAGAATTCTATTTTACAAATAAACGAATTATCTATATAATGGGAATGTTGAAGGATAAGGAAGTGGACCGTGTGGTCGCGCTGACGGAAAAGTATGCGGATCAGATCCTCACGGTGACACCTCCGGAGAATCCCAGAGCCATGCATGCCTATGATCTGGCACAGGAAGTGGCAAAGGTCCACGCAGACGTGACAGCGGTCGACAGCCTGGAAGAGGCGGTGGAACTGAGCCACCTGCTGGCAGGGAAGGATGATGTAATACTGTGCTTCGGATCCCTTTCGTATCTGGGAAGGATACTGAAGATTATGGAGATGAGACAGGCACAGAGGAATACACGGAAAGCGAAGCGGTAGAAATGGTAGATCAGAAGAAAGTACAGGAAGCAATAAAGCTTTTACTGGAAGGAATCGGTGAAGATACCGAGAGAGAAGGACTGAAAGAGACACCGGAGCGGATCGGCAGGATGTATGAGGAGATCTGCGGCGGCATGGATCAGGATGCGGGAGAGCATCTGTCGAAGGTCTTTTCCGTAGACAATAATGAGATGGTGCTGGAGAAGGATATCACTTTCTATTCTATGTGTGAGCATCACCTGATGCCTTTTTACGGCAAGGCTCATGTGGCGTACATTCCCGATGGCAAGGTCGTGGGACTGAGCAAGCTGGCGAGAACCGTAGAGGTCTATGCCAGAAGATTGCAGATCCAGGAGCGAATGACAGCACAGATCGCAGACGATATTATGAAATACCTGGCACCCCAGGGGGTTATGGTAATGCTGGAAGCAGAGCATATGTGCATGACCATGCGCGGCATCAAAAAGCCCGGCAGTCAGACCGTCACCATGGTGACGAGAGGAGTCTTTGCAGAGAATAAGGAATTGCAGGACAGATTCTTACAGCTGGTGAAAATGTAAGGCTCATCGGACAGAAATGAGGCATGATTTTGGAAAGGGTCGACAAAATATTAAATCATGATTTATTTTTATATCATTTAGGACAGAACAATGCGGCAGAAGCAGACAGACGCTTCTGCCGTCATAGTATGGTACATTTTCTGGATGTGGCGAGGATCGGGACGATCATAGCACTGGAGGAAGGTCTGGAGATCAACCGGGAATGGATCTATGCGGCAGCGTTGCTCCACGATTGCGGGAAACATGAACAGTACGAGAACGGCACACCTCATGAGCAGGCAAGTGCCCGGATCGCTCCGGGAATCCTTAAAGACTGTGGATTCGATGATAAAGAAACAGGTGTTATTGTAACGGCAATTTCCAGACACAGAGATCCTGAGGCTGCAAAGGAGAAGAATTTAAACGGCGTTCTCTATCGGGCGGACAAGGCGAGCCGGGCATGTTTTGCCTGCGATGCGGAGAAGGATTGCAACTGGAAAGATGGCAAGAAGAACCTGACCATTAAATATTAAACAGGGGGAGTGGACAAATGAAGATTGGCAACAGAGAGTTTCAGACCAAAGGACATACGTATGTAATGGGGATCATGAATGTGACCCCGGATTCTTTTTCCGACGGCGGAAAGTGGAATGACAGGGACCGTGCACTGAAGCATGTGGAAGAAATGATTGCCGAGGGAATGGATATTGTGGATATCGGCGGAGAATCCACCAGACCGGGTTATACCCTGTTGTCTGACGAGGAGGAAATCGCCAGAGTCGTACCCATGATCGAGGCAGTGAAGGCAAATTTTGATATTCCCATTTCTTTGGACACTTATAAAAGCGGTGTGGCAGAGGCGGGAATCCGCGCGGGAGCGGATCTCATCAACGACATCTGGGGACTGAAATACGACAGACGCATGGCGGAAGTGATTGCCAAAAGCGGTCTGCCCTGTTGCCTGATGCACAACCGCAAAGAAGCGGATTATCAGGATTTCATGCAGGATGTGGCAGCGGATCTGGCAGATACGATCCACTTGGCGGAAGCGGCAGGTATCGCAGATGAGAAGATCATCTTAGATCCCGGCGTGGGCTTCGGCAAGACCTATGAGAACAATCTGGAGATTATCAACTGTCTGGAAGAACTGAATATGTTTGGCTATCCTTTATTGCTTGGATGCAGCCGCAAGTCCGTGATCGGTCTGACGCTGGATCTGCCGGTGAATGAGAGACTGGAAGGGACGCTTGTGACTACTATGTTCGGTGTGCAGAAGGGATGCATGTTCGTCCGGGTGCATGATGTGAAAGAAAATGTCCGTACGATCAAAATGTGTGAAGCTATTTTAAACAGCGGAAACTAAGAAGCTGCTAAACGTGTCGGGAAAGGTGGAATTGGCAATGAGAAATGGAATTCAAAAGGATCAGATCCGTATCGAAGAACTGGAAGTATATGCGCATCACGGTGTGTATCCGGAAGAAAATGAAAAGGGACAGCATTTTTATGTGAATGCTACCCTGTATACGAATACCCGCCCGGCGGGACTGGCGGATGAACTGAACCTTTCCACCAATTACGGAGAGGTCTGCCAGTTCATTACGGAATATATGCAGCAGCATACCTTTCAGCTGATTGAGACAGTGGCGGAAAGAACGGCGTATGAAGTACTGCAGCATTTTCCTCTGGTACAGGGATTGGATCTGGAGATCCGTAAGCCCGAAGCGCCGATTCCCCTGCCCTTTGGCAGCGTGTCTGTGGCGATCCACAGAGAATGGCATGAGGCATATATTGCGGTAGGCTCCAATATGGGAGACAGTAGAGAACATATTGCAAAAGCCCTGGGACAGTTGAAGAATCAGAAAGATATTCAGGTCACGAAAGTATCGGAATTGTTAGAGACTTTGCCCTACGGCGGTGTGGAACAGAATAATTTTGTAAACGGAATGTTTGAGATCCGGACACTGCTTGCACCGGAAGAACTGTTGCGGGAACTGCACAGAATCGAAGCCTCGGAAGGCAGAGAACGCAAGATTCACTGGGGACCCCGGACACTGGATCTGGATATCATTTTCTATGATAATCTGATCTACAGCTCGGAGGATCTGTTGATTCCCCATATAGACATGGAGAACCGCTATTTTGTACTGAAGCCCTTAAGTGAGCTGGCACCGAATTTCCGCCATCCCATCACGCATAAGACCGTAGCACAGATGTTGTCGGAGCTTCCTATGGATCTTAAGGAAGGAAGCGAAGCGTAAAGCGGGCGCAGAGACCGATGAACAGACCGGTCACGAGACCGCTTAATAATAAAAACGGCAGATAGACGAGCACAGCGGGAACGGAAGTCAATAAAAAGGCAACACCGATCTGCCCCAGATTATGGAAGACGGCTCCGGTCATACTTGCCAGGAACAGATAGTGCCCGTGCAACAGCCGTTTTACAAGTATCATAACGAGAAGACATAAGATACCGCCGGATAGGCTGTACAGGAGACTGATTGCCTGACCGAAGAACATGGTCGCTAAAAGGATCCGCACCAGAAGAACGAAAAAGGCATCTTTTGCGGAATATTTCCATAGAACAACGAGCGTTATTATATTGGCAAGCCCCAGCTTGATGCCCGGGATCGGGACAATGGGGGGCAGAGCACTTTCCACGGCATACAGCGCCAGTGCGATGGCAGATAACAGGGAGAGCGTTGTCAGTTTTCGCGTGTTTACAGTTTTTTTCATAAGAAACTCCGTTTTTTGTGATTGAAATATTCCGGGGTTGTGAACCATATACTTTAGTATCTTGCATTTAGTACGTAGTGCAGGCAATATGATATCCTATCAGTAGGTCACGCCGTCGGGAAGAAATGTTGTGTCATCCGGCGTGGCAGCCTCAACTCTTACCCGGATCACCAGCCGGTTGGGCAGACAGGTGATGGGGAGCAGGGAAGTGCTGATAAAGCCCTGATGCACGCAGATCTGATCCGGACAGGACGCAGAGACGATGGCGATGCTGCCCAGGCGGACACAGACGGTGTTCGTGGCACCGGCATCCCCGGAGATATCAAAGGTATATTCGCCGATTACCGTATCCAGGCGGATGGTCTGCAATAATTCGCCGTTCTGATAAATGTCGGCATAAAGCGGCTGACTGTTGTCGTTGGAACTGTGCGAGACCGTATAGATCCGGACAACGCAGAGGACGGCGATGATAAGCAATACTGCCGTAAGGAGGATTGCTTTTTTTCGGTCGTTCATGGAAGCGTTCATAGGAATTTTGAACTCCTTTCTGATGAGAACAGTATAGCAAAAGGAATGAAAAAAATGAAGAAGTATTTGAAAACGCCTTGGATGATGCGGCGGGTAACGCTACTGGCAGTGCTCCCGGTGCTTTTGTTAGGGGGCTGCGGACAGAGAACGGAATGCGAAAAAAGCATAGATACCGCCATGGGAACCGTGATCTCCCAGACAGTTTATGTCACTGAGAAATCCACAGCCACAACGAATAATGAAACAAATGACAAAATAACAGCTGTTGTTTTACAAAAGTTAAACGATCTGGAGCAAAACGAGCTCTCCTGGAGACTGGAAAGTACGGAAGTGGCGCAGATCAATGCGGCTGCAGGAGAAGGGGAGACAATCGTTTCTCCCAAAATGGTGGAATGGCTGAAAAGGTGTCTGCAGATCTCGGAACAGACCGATGGGGCTTTTGATATTAGCATCGGGAGACTTAGCCGACTGTGGGACATTGATACCTGGGCGGCAGCCGATGACCCACAGGATTATAAGCTGCCGGAGCAGGAGGAGATCGCACAGGCACTTGATGCCACCGGCTGGCAGAAGATCCGGCTGGAACAACAGGTGGACGGGGCTTCGGTGAGTATTCCCGCAGAAATGCAGTTGGATCTGGGAGCAGTGGGAAAAGGTGTGGCGCTGGATGAGATTCGTGAGACACTGGAAGAGCTTCCGGAAGTAAGCGGTGCCGTGATCTCTGTGGGAGGCAGCGTTTTAACTTACGGAAGCAAACCGGAGGGCAGCACCTGGCAGATCGCAGTGACAGATCCACTGGATCCTTCAGAAAGTGTGGGTGTGCTGACACTGGACGGCGGGTACTGTGTATCCACCTCGGGGGACTACGAGCGCTATGTGGAAGTGGATGATGTCAGATATCATCACATACTGGATCCCCGGACCGGATCCCCGGCATGTAGTGATGTGGCAGGAGTCACCATCGTGACCAAGGACGGCTTTTTAAGCGATGCCCTGTCTACTGCCTGCTTTGTATTAGGAGCGGAGGAAGGACAGAAACTTCTGGAAAAATACGATGCGGAAGGGCTGTTCATCGATCATGAGGGAACGATTACCATGACAGAAGGCATGCAGCAATATTTTCATTTGTCGAATTCACAGAAATAGTGTATAGTAAATATAGTGAACCGTAGATAACAGCAGGTGTTATAGGCATCCGCTGATAGAGCAATGATTAATGGAGATTACGATGGAAGAGAAGAACAGTTATCTTTCTGCCGATCCGGAGACGATAAGGCAGATCGATGAGAAGATGCCGCCGGAAGAAGAATTGCAGGATCTGGCAGAATTTTTTAAAGTATTTGGAGATGCTACCAGGTTAAAGATTTTGTCGGTGCTGTTATGCTCCGAGATGTGTGTGTACGACATTGCAACACTGCTTGGCATGTCCCAGTCCGCGATTTCCCATCAGCTGCGGGTATTGAAGCAGATGGATCTAGTGAAGAACCGCAGGGACGGCAAGACGATTTTTTATGCCCTGGCAGATGATCATATCATCACGATTCTGAATCAGGGTCTGAATCATATTGAGGAAGGTTAATAAGAGCCGCAGGCGAAAAGTCTGCGGCTCTTATTGTCTGTCATTACAATTACTTTTTCAGTGCATCCAGTGCAGCATCCCTGGCTCCGTCAAAGCTGCTGTATGTCCATGTTCCCAGAGGAGAGTGATACCAGGAAGAGTCATCTCCGAACATCTGGAAGTAGACATACTGGGAAGTCATATTGATGGCGGTATAATTGCCTTCAGCTATGACCCAGGAATCACTTCCGTCATCCCGCATGCATTTCAGACATGCATTCTCACCGTTCACCTGATAATACACATAGCCGTATCCCACATTGAAGCAGTCGATCCTCTCTTCGGTCAGGACTTCCACCTCATTCCGGGACAGGGAATAACGGCACAGTCTGTAATTATTTTCCACGTCCATATAGTAGATATAGTCACCCTGGGCGATGGGGTACCACAGATTGCCGTCCCACACGGTGGAGATGTTGTCAGTGGTGGTATTCAGCGCATAGAGATAATGATTATCCTGCGTCCCGTTGTAATAAATGGTACCATTCACGGCACAGGCGGGATTGATCACGTAATCTGCCAGGTCAGTCTTGTCGGATTTATCGATCCTCATACGATAAAATAAGGGACCGTTATCATCCGCAGTCATGATGTAGAGATTGCTGCCCACCAGCTGCGCCACGGAAATGGGATCTCTGGTAAGTCCGGTCACATCCGTGCCGTTTAATTTGCAGCGGTTGAAGGAGCGTACCGTCCGCAGGGAAGCGATTCCGGCATCTCCCGAAGCTCCGGTCTGGTAATAGTAGAGATATTTTCCTCCGGCTAAAATATTTTCCACGGAGGCACTGCCTAATTTTTTGATATTCTGTTCCGAAGGATCCATGGAGTACAGGGTGCTGTTGTCGTAGACATTGGCAAAATATACTTTCCCATCATACTCACAGAAATAACCGGAATTGTTCAGATTGCCGGCGGTGTTGCCCACCGTCTCCGGGGGATTGTCCGGGATCCGGTCGCCCACGATGGCAAGTGTACCGATGACGATCACGAACAGAAGAAAAGGAATTAAAATGAACAAGGCTTTTTTATCTTTCATAAGTCATTCCTCTTTGCATGTAAAGTTTATGTAATATCTAGTATTATACCGTGGTTCTTGCTTGCGAACAAGGTGAAATTGAGATAAAATGATATCAGGGTCAAAAGGTCAAAAAGTCGTTCATGCCTGCACGATAAGGCTTTTGAACTTGGGACCCGCCAAACATGAGGAAGTAGCGATTTACGTAGTAAATCAGCGGATTCCGAATGTTTGAGAATTGCGGGAGCTGCTTTGCAGCGGAGCAATTCGTGGATATCAATTAGGGTAAGGAGAACAGCATGGATTTATCACAGTTAAGACAACAGATCGACACCATTGACAGGCAGATCGTAGATCTCTATGAGAAGCGCATGGATGTCAGCAAGCAGGTGGCGGAATATAAAATAGAGACCGGGAAAAAGGTATTTGATAAGCAGAGAGAACAGGAGAAGATCGCCGGAGTCAAGGCAATGACCCACAACGATTTCAACAGCCACGGTGTGGAGGAACTGTTTGAGCAGATCATGTCCATGAGCAGAAAGCTCCAGTACCAGCTGTTAGCCGCTCACGGAAGCGAGGGCAGACTGCCATTTATCGGTGTGGAGGAACTGGAGACCGAGTGTGCCAGAGTGGTCTATCAGGGTGCGGAAGGCTCCTATTCCCAAGCGGCAATGCGGAAATTTTTCGGCGAGAATGTCAATGCCTTCCATGTGGAAACGTTCCGGGATGCCATGAGCGCCATTGACGAAGGCAGTGCGGATTTCGCTGTGCTTCCCATTGAAAATTCCACAGCGGGTATCGTCAACGAGATCTATGACCTGCTGGTAGAATTTGAGAACTATATCGTAGGTGAGCAGGTGATCCCCATTGAGCACTGTCTGTTGGCACTGCCCGGCACGAAGATGGAAAAGATCAAAAGAGTCTATTCCCATCCCCAGTCTCTGATGCAGAGCGCCAGATACCTCTCCGAGCATGACTGGCAGCAGATCAGCATGCAGAACAATGCTTTCGCTGCACTGAAGGTAGC
>CAVFMG010000027.1:0-16448 GCA_963623435.1 Odoribacter splanchnicus | reverse complement strand
GAAGGTAGCAAAGGACGAAGATCAGACCCAGGCTGCCATCGCCAGCGAATATGCAGGGGAGACCTACGGACTGGAGATCCTGGAAAAAGGGATCAACGATTCCGACAGTAACTCCACCCGTTTTATCATTGTGACGAACCAGAAGATCTTCCGCAAAAATGCCAACAAGATCAGCCTGTGCCTGGAGATTCCTCACGAGAGCGGATCCCTGTACCACATTCTGTCCCATTTTATTTACAATAATCTGAACATGACCAAGATCGAGAGCCGTCCCATTCCCGAAAGGAATTGGGAGTACCGCTTCTTCATTGATTTCGAGGGGAACCTGGCGGACAGCGCGGTGAAAAATGCACTGCGGGGACTCAGAGAAGAAGCCCGCAGCATGAAGATTTTGGGCAATTATTAAGCGCTTAAGTATAAAACAAGAAGGTTAGACATATGAGAGAAAAAGAACTGATCGTATACCGTGATTTTGAGGACGGAGAACTGCTGTATGACATGGCATTTCTCATGTCCCATTATGATGACGAATATTACAATACAGAAGATATGGCAGCACTGTTTTACGAGTGCATCCATGATCTGATCGACCTGGCAGGCAATTACGGCTTCCACGGGAATCTGTGGCACTGCTATCTGGCAAATCTCCTGGTGAACAACGAGAACAGCTACAGCTGCGGCTGTGAGATCCGCGGAGAGATCGCCGGAACCATCAACGATGCAGCACTGCATGACATCTGCATTTTCAAGGAATTCTATGATTTTGATTTCGCTCCCATGATGGAGCAACTCCATGTGCCGGAATTTTCCCTGATCGAAAATTATGCCAGTAGCATGCAGGAGAGCAAAGTCTACAATAAGAGGATCTGCGCCCGCATTTGTGAACTGGCAGAGAAGTTCTGCACCGACGGTACTCCGGAGGAGATGAAGGCTACCCTGACCCAGTTCTACAAGGAATACGGTGTGGGCAAATTCGGATTGCACAAATCCTTCCGTATCACCCACGACGAGGAAGGTGTACATATCGTTCCCATCTTAAACATTGCCCATGTGAAGTTGGATGATCTGGTGGGTTATGAGATCCCCAAGAAGAAGCTGGTGGACAACACCGAGGCTTTTGTGAGCGGCAAAAAAGCTAACAACTGTCTGCTGTTCGGCGATGCGGGAACCGGTAAATCTTCCAGCATCAAAGCGATTGCCAACGAATATTATGACAGAGGACTGCGTATCATCGAGGTCTACAAGCACCAGTTCCAGGATCTGAACACCGTGATCAGCCAGATCAAAAACCGCAATTATAAATTTATCATTTACATGGATGACTTAAGCTTCGAGGAATTCGAGATCGAATACAAATATTTAAAGGCTGTCATCGAGGGCGGCTTGGAGAAAAAGCCGGAGAACGTCCTGATCTATGCCACCTCCAACCGCCGTCACCTCATCCGCGAGAACTACAGCGACAAGGAAGAAATCCGCGAGGATATGCACAGCAGTGATACCGTACAGGAGAAGCTGTCTCTGGTATACCGTTTCGGTGTGACCATCTATTTCGGTGCACCCAACAAAAAGGAATTCCAGAATATCGTAAAGACTCTGGCGGAGCGCTATCATGTGGAGATGCCGGAAGAGGAACTTCTGCTGGAAGCCAACAAATGGGAACTGTCCCACGGCGGACTCTCCGGAAGAAGTGCCCAGCAGTTCATTGACTATCTGTTAGGAAAGTGAGGAACCCTATGAGTGTGAAAACTTTCGCTGCCATTGATGTGGGCAGTTTTGAACTCACCATGAAAATATTTGATCTTTCCGGGAAAAATACCATGCGGGAGATCGACTGTATCAGGCAGCGGATCGACCTGGGCTCGGATACCTATGCCAGCGGGAAAATCAGTAATGAGAAAATCGATGACCTGTGTCATACCCTGAAGGAATTCGCACAGATCATGGAATCCTACAAGGTGACCGCATACAAAGCCTACGGTACCAGTGCTATCCGGGAGACGGAAAATACCCTGATTCTGCAGGATCAGATCGAACAGCGCACCGGTATCCGGGTGGAGACTTTAAGTAACTCCGAACAGCGCTTTTTAGATTATAAGTCCATTGCCTCCAAGGGGGAGATCTTCCGCAGGATCATTGAGGAAAAAACGGCGATCTTAGACATCGGCGGCGGCAGTATCCAGATCTCCCTGTTTGACAAGGACACCCTGGTATCCACGCAGAATCTGCGGCTGGGCGTACTGCGTTTGCAGGAACTGTTGAATCATCTGAACGCGGGTAGTGCCCAGATGGAGCGACTGGTGGATGAACTGGCGACGGCGCAGCTGGATGATTATAAGAAGCTGTATCTGAAGGACCGCGAGATCAAAAATATTATTATCGTAGATGATTACCTGTCGCCCTGGGCAGTGCGCAAGGCACATGAGCGGGGAGACGTGAATGCCGTGGTGGACCGCAAGGCATTTTCCCAGCTGATGGAAGCCCTTCGTACCAAGGGCACCACAGAGCTGGCAAAGCGGATGGACATTGCGGAGGAAAAGGTTCCGCTGGTGTATATCAGTGCCATTCTCACCAGGCGCATTGCAGAGCTGATGGGCGCGGAACTGATCTGGGTACCGGGCGTGACGCTCTGTGACGGTATCGCCTATGAGTACGCGGAGCAGAACAAAATGTTCCGGGGCGAGCATGATTTTGCAGAAGACATCATTGCCTGTGCACTGAATATCAGCAAGCGTTACAACGGCAGCAGCAAGAGAGCGGATACCCTGGAACACATTACCACCACGATTTTCGACAGTATGAAAAAAGTCCATGGCATGGGACAACGAGAGCGGTTGTATCTGCGGCTTGCCGCTATTTTGCATGACTGCGGAAAATACATCAGCCTGATCAATATCGGCGAGGCTTCCTATGACATTATCATGGCGACGGAAATGATCGGTCTGTCCCATATGGAGCGGGAGATTGTCGCCAATGTGGTGCGCTTTAACCACAGCGATTTCGTCTATTACGGGCAGGCACAGGAGCGTCCGTTGGGGTTAGACAAGGAGAGCTACTTAACGGTTGCCAAGCTGACCGCTATCTTACGGCTGGCGAACAGCCTTGACCGCAGCCATAAGCAGAAAATGAAGGGCGTGAAAGCCTCTTTGCAGGACAACGAACTGATCCTGAAGGTGGACACCCAGGAAGATATTACACTGGAAAGGGGATTTTTCCAGACCAGTACGGAATTTTTCAAGGAAGTATACAGCATTACCCCCATGATCCGGCAGAAAAAGAAATTTTAAGGGAGGCAGCAGGGCAAAATGGAAATCGATTTTAAAGATCCGAAATATTATACCAACCGGGAACTGAGTTGGGTGCTGTTCGACCACAGAGTGTTGAACGAGGCAAGAGACAAGAGCATCCCGCTGTTTGAACGGTTGAAATTTTTAAGTATCACAGCATCGAACTTAGATGAATTTTTCATGATCCGCGTGGCATCCTTAAAGGATATGGAAAATGCGGGTTATACCAAAAAAGACATTGCGGGCATGACTCCCACAGAGCAGTTAAAAGCCCTGCATGTGGCGATCCACGAACTGGTGGATCTGCAATATTCCACCTACAACCGTTCTTTGCTTCCGCTTCTGGAGAAAAACGGGCTGCATATCATCAGAGAACATGAACAGCTGACGGCGGAGGAAGCAGCATACGTGGATCAGTATTTTCAGGAGAATGTGTACCCTGTGCTGACCCCCATGGCCGTGGATTCTTCCAGACCTTTTCCCCTGATCCGCAATAAGTCTCTGAACATCGGAGCCATGGTGCGGAAGAAGAACAGTGACGAGGAACTGGAATTTGCCACCGTACAGGTGCCCAGTGTCTTAAGCCGTGTGGTGCGGATCCCCTCCAAGGGCAAGAACTGCAAAATCATCCTGTTGGAAGAGATCATTGAGCGGAACATGGATAAGCTGTTCCTAAATTACGACATTGTCTGTGCCCATCCGTTCCGTATCATGCGAAATGCGGACTTAAGCATTGACGAGGATGAGGCGGCAGATCTGTTAAAAGAGATCGAAAAACAGTTAAAGAAGCGTCAGTGGGGCGAAGCCATCCGTCTGGAAGTGGAAAGCGGCATGGATAAGCGCCTGCTTAAGATCATTAAGAAAGAATTGAACATCGAGACGGAGAATATTTACGAGATCGACGGTCCCTTAGATCTGACCGTATTGATGAAGATCTACGGGCTGGAAGGCTTTGACCATTTAAAGACTCCGAAGTATGAGCCCCAGCAGTCTCCGGAGCTTCCCGCGGGCTGCAATATTTTCGAGGAGATCCGCAAGGGAGATATCCTCTTACATCATCCGTTCCAGAGCTTTACGCCGGTGGTGGATTTCATCCGTCAGGCGGCAAGAGACCCGGAAGTACTGGCAATCAAGCAGACCCTGTATCGTGTCAGCGGTAATTCCCCGATTATAGCGGCACTGGCACAGGCTGCCGAGAACGGCAAGCAGGTCACGGTACTGGTGGAACTGAAGGCCCGTTTTGATGAGGAAAACAATATCGTCTGGGCGAGAATGCTGGAAAAGGCAGGCTGTCATGTAATTTACGGACTGGTGGGACTGAAGACCCATTCCAAGATCACCCTGGTGGTCCGCAGAGAAGAGGACGGAATCCGCAGATATGTCCATCTGGGTACTGGTAACTACAATGATGCTACGGCGAAGCTGTACACGGATGTGGGAATGTTGACCTGTGCAGAGCGGATCGGTGAGGATGCCACGGCAGTTTTCAACATGCTGTCCGGTTATTCAGAGCCACTGTTATGGAACAAGCTGGCACTGGCACCGCTGTGGCTGAAAGACAAATTCCTGCATTTGATCGAGCGGGAGAAAAATTATGCGCTGGAGGGGAAAAATGCCCATATCATTGCGAAGATGAACTCTCTCTGCGACAAGGACATTATCCGTGCTCTGTATGAAGCCAGCGCGGCAGGAGTAAAGATCGAACTGATCGTTCGAGGCATCTGCTGCCTGAAAGTGGGGATCCCGGGCGTCAGCGAGAATATCAGTGTACGCTCTATCGTAGGCAATTTCCTGGAGCACAGCCGTGTTTTCTATTTTGCCAACGATGACCATTATGAGATCTACTGCGGAAGTGCAGACTGGATGCCCCGTAACCTGGAGCGCCGTGTGGAGATCCTGTTCCCGGTGGACCGTCCGGAATTAAAGGAAGAACTGTTACATATCCTGAACAGCCAGCTGAAGGATAATGTGAAGGCATCTATTTTACAGCCCGACGGCAGCTATGTGAAGCAGGACAAGAGAGGAAAGCAGCTGTTCAATTCGCAGGATGCTTTCTGTCTGGAAGCCATTCAAAAAGCAAAGGAGGCTGCGGGAGAGTCTGCCATTGAGAGCAGAACTTTTATCCCGGAGACACATCATGAATAAGAAGATCATATTAGCATCCGCCTCACCCAGGAGGCGGGAGCTTCTGACACAGATCGGTCTGAATTTTGAGGTCGTGGTCAGCGAGACCGAGGAAAAGATCACCTCCACCGAGCCTGCAAGGGTGGTGGAGGAATTATCTGCGCAAAAAGCGGAAGCCGTGTGGGAGAAGCTTGTCTCAGGCGCCTGTGATGCAGCACGGAATGGCGGAGAAAGTACGATGGCAGATACTATTGTGCTGGGAGCCGATACCGTAGTTGCCTGCGACGGCAAAATCCTTGGGAAACCAAAAGATACCGAAGACGCCGTCAAAATGCTTGCCATGCTGCAGGACAGAGCCCATGAAGTATACACGGGAGTGACGGTTGCTTACAAGGAAAACGAAGAGAAAAAGACACTGACCTTCCATGAGAAGACCACCGTACATTTTTATCCTATGACGGAGGCACAGATCCGGGAATATGTGGCTACCGGGGATCCTTCAGACAAAGCGGGCTCCTACGGTATTCAGGGCATTTGCGCCCGGTACATCCGCAGCATCGAAGGAGATTATAACAACGTGGTAGGACTTCCGGCAGGAAGAGTCTATCAGGAACTGCATAAGTTGGGACTGGTGTAATTTAATGATAAAAAAAGCAGCAATTTTTGATCTGGACGGAACCTTATCCGATTCCATTATGAGCATGAAATACAGCGGGGACAAGACCATGGCGGAATTCGGCTATGGTCCTTTCTCCGTACAGGATTACAAATATTTTGTAGGTGACGGCGCTGCCAATCTGGTGAAGCGGGCGCTGATCAAGGGCGGCGATACCGGTCTGACCCATTTCGAGGCAGCCTATGCCAGATACAAAGAGATCTTTCAGGCGAACTGCATGTATCAGGTGAAGCCTTATGAAGGAATCCCAGAACTGCTGGAAGAGTTGAAGAAGCGGGGCATGAAGATCGCGGTACTTTCCAACAAGCCTCACCATGCCACCGTGGATGTCATCGAGAGCCTGTTCGGAAAGGGCTATTTTGACGTAGTGCAGGGACAGGTGGATGGCGTGCCCATCAAGCCCGATCCCGCCGGAGTCTTCCGGATCTTAGATCAGTTCGGTCTCACCGCAGACGAGGTGCTTTACATGGGAGACACCGCCACGGACATGAAGACCGGCAAGGCAGCCGGTGCCTTCACCGTAGGCGTCCTCTGGGGGTTCCGCGACCGTGCGGAGCTGGAAGAAGGTCACGCCGACGCCATTATCGCCCAACCGTTAGAACTGTTGAATTATTGTGAATAACAGATTGACGTAAGCCACTATCCATATTATGATGAAGACAGATAAGACATTTTCGTAAGAATTTGGAGGTAATAGTATGCGTGAGTATGATGATGCGGTACTGGAATGCTTCCTGGACAAACAGCTCCAGCTTTTTCCGGAAGCCGTGGCAGAGACCCTGGATGAGGCAGAGGATTTCCTGGAAGAGTGCATGGCAGTCGTGGTAGATTCCGTGGAGGATGTCATCGAGTATTTCGATGAAGCCGGCATGGATGTGGACGGTGCTGTGGATGATGAGATTCTGGAAGCAGATGAAGTATTCGATATCGGAGACGGCAGATATCTGATCGTAGAAGCGTAAATCGTTAGCAGTAAATGGAATGAATGGAAGTCCTCTGACATATATATGTTGGAGGGCTTCTTTGCGTAGGTTCTCCTGTAAAAATCTCTTCCCCATTTGTAGGGAATGCGGTATAATAGACTAATGGACTTTTACAGAAAGGTATGGTAAGGAAAATGTTAGAAGGACAAAAATGTCTGGTCATCGGTTCCGGCATCAGTGGGATCGGTGCAGTGGCTTTATTGGAAAAATACAATGCAGACGTGGTTCTGTATGACAGCAGTGATAAATTGACAAAGGAAGATCTGGAGGCAAAGCTTCCGGAGGGAAGCCGTGCGGTATGTATCGCCGGAGAACTGCCGGAGGAAGTGGAACTGAGCATTCGGGCAGCAGTTTTAAGCCCCGGAGTGCCTACGGATATTCCGTTAGTGAGCCGCATGAGAGACCGCGGCGTACAGATCCTTGGAGAGATCGAACTGGGATTTTTAGCAGAGCAGGGCAGAGTGATCGCCATTACCGGCACCAACGGCAAGACGACAACTACGACATTAACCGGTGAGATCATGAAGGCGCATTTCGGCACGGAGAAGACTTTTGTCGTGGGTAATATCGGCAACCCTTATACACTGGAAGTATCCAAAACTTCCAAAGATAGCGTCACCGTGGGAGAGATCAGTTCTTTCCAGCTGGAGACCATACATACATTCCATCCGGTGGTATCGGCGATTTTAAACATCACACCGGATCATCTGAACAGACATCACACCATGGAAGCCTATGTGGCAGCCAAGGAAGCGGTGGCTTCCCACCAGACGAAAGCAGACATCTGTGTGCTGAATTATGACAACGACTATACCAGAGATTTCGCAGGAAGATGTCCTGCAACACCGGTACTGTTCTCCTCACATCACGAGCTGGAGAATGGATATTTCCTGCGGGGTGACAAGATCATCAAGAGTGTGAACGGTGCAGAGAGCGAACTGATGGATATTCATAAGGACATGAATCTGGTAGGTCTGTGCAATGTGGAAAATGTGATGGCAGCCATTGCCATTGCAGAGGGCATGCAGGTACCCATGGAGACGATCCTTAACGTGATCCGCGACTTCCATGCGGTGGAGCATAGAATTGAGTTCGTGGCAACCAAGGGCGGTGTGGACTATTACAATGATTCCAAGGGAACCAATCCCGATGCCGCCATCCAGGGCATCAAAGCCATGAGCAAACCTACGGTGCTCATCGGCGGCGGTTATGACAAGCAGAGCGAGTACGATGAGTGGATCGACAGCTTTGACGGCAAGGTAAAATGTCTCGTTCTCATCGGACAGACCAGAGAGAAGATCGCCGAGTGTGCCAGAAAGCACGGCTTTGATAAGATCCGTTTTGCGGAAACTTACGAAGAATGCCTGAAACTGTGTACCGAACTGGCCAAGTCGGGAGATGCGGTACTGTTGTCTCCGGCATGTGCAAGCTGGGGCATGTTCCCGAATTATGAGGTCAGAGGACAGCTTTTCAAGGAATATGTGCACGGACTGGCAGATTAAGAGTAATAATGACAGGAATAAAAATAAGGAGTAAAAGCAGGCATGGCAGAAGCGCGCAGAAGACGTAAAAAGAAACAACAATCCGAATACTTTTTTGACTACAGCCTGCTTTTCATTGTGCTGTTTTTGTTGGGATTCGGACTGATCATGATCTATTCCGCCAGCTCCTATGAGGCTTATGATACTTATGGAGATACAGCGTACTATATGAAGAAGCAGCTGATCGCCAATATTATCGGGCTTGTATTTATGATCATCATTGCCAATATCCCGTATACGTTCTGGGAACGGTTCGCAACACTTGGTTATGTGGTATCCGTGGTGCTGATCTTCCTGGTACTGACACCGTTAGGTATCACATCCCATGGCGCAAGACGCTGGATTGGCATTCCCCACACCGGCTTCAATCTGCAGCCGGCGGAGGTGGCAAAGCTGTGTATGATTCTGTTTCTTGCAAGCCTGGTATGCAAAATGGGTAAGGGTGTACGCACCATGAAGGGCTTTTTCATTATGATGGGAGCACCATTGCCGATCGCAGCGTGCGTATATCTTATTACAGATAACCTGAGCTCTGCCATCATTATTATGGGCATCGCCGTTCTGATGGTATTTGTGGCAAGCCCGGATTACAAGAAATTTATCATCATGGGACTTAGTGTTGCGGCTGCAGCGGCAGTGCTTGTATTCGTTGCTGTGCAGATGGGAGATAAGGTTGGAACCTTCCGTCTGGCGAGAATCCAGGCGTGGCTGAACCCGGAGAGCCAGGCACAGGATAAAGGTTTCCAGACATTACAGGCACTGTATGCCATCGGAAGCGGTGGCATCTGGGGCAAGGGACTGGGACAGAGTATGCAGAAGTTAAGCTTCCTGCCCGAGGCACAGAACGATATGATCTTCTCCATCATCTGCGAGGAACTGGGACTGTTCGGAGCGATTGCCATTATTCTCATGTTTATCATGTTGTTGTGGCGGATGATGGTCATTGCCAACAATGCACCGGATCTGTTCGGTGCCATGTTAGTGGTGGGAGTGATGGGACATATTGCGATCCAGGCGATCCTGAATATTGCGGTTGTGACAAACTCCATTCCGAATACCGGAATCTCCCTGCCGTTTATCAGTTACGGTGGTTCGTCGGCATTATTTTTACTGTCGGAGATCGGACTGGTCTTAAGCGTGGCGAGAAGGATTCAGTTGAAGGAATTATAGGAAGACATGGTACGAAACAGCGTATCTCTACATAAGATAAATGTATCTTAAAAACGGAGATGGTGCTGTATGAAAGGAATCCGGATACAGGGCGGTATGCCGCTGCAGGGAAAGGTACGCATACAAGGGTCAAAAAATGCGGCACTACCAATCCTGGCGGCAACGCTTCTTACCAATGAAGTATCCTATATTCAGAACTGCCCGCGCATCGCAGATGTACATCGCTTCGTGTATCTGCTGCGGGAGCTGGGATGTATGGTACACTGGCAGGAAAATGGAATCCGGGTACAGCCGGGAGGAGTGGAACACTCCCCTTGTGAGAGAGCAGAGGCAAGGAGAATGCGCGGCGAAGCGATTACCGGCATGCGTTCGTCCCTGTGCCTGCTGGGAGCACTGCTTGGCAGATGCGGCTATGTGACCATGGAGCACCCGGGGGGATGCGTTATCGGAGAGCGTCCCATCGATCTGCATATCCGGGCACTGGAACAGATGGGAGTAGAATTTGCCGAAGAGGACGGTCTTTTATCTGCACGGGTGAAAAATGAAGAAATGCACGGTGTGCAGATCACGTTGGATTTTCCAAGTGTGGGTGCCACGGAGAATATTCTGCTGGCAGCAGTGAAAGCGTTTGGTGATACTGTCATCATGGGTGCTGCCAGAGAACCGGAAGTGACTGCACTCTGTGAATTCCTGACAGCATGCGGTGCCGCCATTGAAGGAATCGGAAGTTCGGAAATTGTGATTCATGGAGGAAGAGAGCTTCATGGAACAAAATATACAGTTCCGGCAGACAGGATCGTGGCGGGAACCTACCTGTTTGCTTGTATCGGATGTGGTGGGAATGTCCTGCTGACCCAGGCACCTTGGGAACAGTTAGAAGCAGTGATTGTGGTGGCAGAGAAAATGGGAGCACAGTGTATCGTCTCCGAAGAGGGATTATTCCTACAGGCACCAAAGAGACCAAAAGCAATCGGACATCTGCAGACCGGACCCTATCCGGAATTCCCTACGGATCTGCAGTCGGCAGCGATGGCAGTGCTGTCTACGGCAGAGGGGGTCAGCTGCATTGAAGAGAATATTTTCGAGAACCGTTTTCGGATCGCCGAACCCTTAAACCGTATGGGAGCACAGATCGTCTTAAAAGACGGACAGCACGCGGTGATCACCGGCGTGGAACGGTTACGGGGAAAACGCATGGAAGCCTGCGAGCTTCGCGGCGGAGCAGCACTGGTCATAGCAGGGCTTGCAGCGGAAGGCGAGAGCTTTGTGACGGGACAGCACTATATAGAACGCGGATATGAGAATGTCTGCAGAGATTTCAGAGAATTAGGAGCACGGATCATCAGTGTATAGAGACCGAAGCAAAATTATCAGAAGAATAGTGATCATAGGTGTCCTGCTGCTTGCACTGGGCGGGGGCACCGTGGCATTGTACTCCGTGTATACGGTACGCACCGTGTATGTGGAGGGCAATGTACATTATACTGAGGATGAGATCAAAGAGATCGTGATGTCGGGTCCCCTGGGAGACAATTCGTTGTATCTTTCCTTAAAATACAGGGACAGAGGCATTCAGGATGTCCCTTTTGTGGATGTGATGAATGTATCCATTCTGGCACCCGATACGATCAAGATCACCGTATATGAAAAAGCACTGGCTGGATATGTCAAATATCTGGATACTTATATGTATTTTGATAAGGACGGCTATGTGGTGGAAAGCTCCGGGATCCGGACCCAGGGGGTTCCGCAGATCACGGGACTTTCTTTTGATCACATCGTACTGGGTGAGCAGCTGCCGGTGGAGGATCCGCAGGTGTTTGCGAGAATCATGGATCTGACCAAGCTGCTTAACAAATATTCACTGGCTGCGGACAAGATCTATCTGCACTCTTCCGGAGAGGTCACGATCTACTTCGGACAGATCAAAGTGGCAATGGGCAGCGACAACAGTCATCTGGAGGACAAGCTGCAGCTTCTGCCGGGATTTTTAGAGAAACTGGAAGGGAAAAGCGGCACTCTGCAAATGGAAAACTATGAGGAAGGAAAGGGGAAATTTACGTTCAAGCCGGATGCGTGAAACATTTGTGAAACATTTTGAAAAAATAGGTTGCTAAATTTGTAAAATGATTATATGATAGTCTATGTGAAGTTGAAAAGGGTTAAAAGGAGGAACTAACCTTGCTGGAAATTAAGACGAATGACGCGGATGTAGCTGCCAAGATCATCGTAGTCGGTGTAGGCGGCGCGGGTAACAACGCTGTAAATAGAATGATAGATGAGAAAATCGACGGAGTGGATTTTATCGGTGTGAATACCGATAAGCAGGCATTACAGCTCTGCAAGGCTCCAAAATTGTTACAGATCGGTGAAAAGCTGACTAAGGGTCTTGGTGCGGGAGCCAAGCCTGAGATCGGTGAGAAAGCAGCCGAGGAGAGTGCGGAAGAGATCTCTGCCGCTCTGAAGGGTGCGGATATGGTATTTGTCACCTGTGGTATGGGCGGCGGTACCGGAACCGGAGCTGCTCCGGTAGTGGCTAAGCTGGCAAAGGATATGGGCATCTTAACTGTTGGTGTGGTGACGAAGCCTTTCCGTTTTGAAGCAAGAGCCCGTATGGTCAATGCATTAAACGGTATCGAGCGTATCAAGGAACACGTGGATACCCTGATTGTAATACCCAATGATAAGCTGTTAGAGATCGTGGACAGACGTACTACCATGCCCGAAGCACTGAAGAAGGCTGACGAAGTACTGCAGCAGGCGGTACAGGGAATCACTGACCTGATCAATGTTCCCGCAGTCATCAATCTGGATTTCGCAGATGTACAGACCGTTATGAAGGACAAGGGTATCGCTCATATCGGTATTGGTGAAGGTAAGGGCGATGATAAGGCTATGGAAGCTGTCAAGATGGCAGTGGAGAGCCCTCTGTTAGAGACCACGATTTCCGGTGCTACCCATGTTATCATCAATATTTCCGGAGATATCACCCTGGCAGATGCTTCCGATGCGGCAAGCTATGTACAGGAGCTGGCAGGCGACGATGTGAACATCATCTTCGGTGCTATGTATGACGAGTCCAAGTCCGATAGCTGTACCATTACGGTCATTGCTACCGGTCTGGAAGATAAAGCAAACAATGCGGTACAGAACCGTATGGGCGGAGGCTCTGTATTCAGACAGCCCGCTTCTCATATGACTCCGACTTCTCTGAAGGGAATGAATATTCAGCCTACGATGCCTACTGCACCTGCAGGACAGGATGGACAGGCTCCGAGACCCGTACAGCCCGTTCCCGGCATTCATAAGCCCACAGATATCAGAAGCTCCGTTGAGGAGAAGTCTCTGAAGATTCCTGATTTCTTACAGAGAAAATAATACCTGGCGGTTGTTTCATCGAATAACAGAGCATAATAAAAGCCACGACACAGATCATTGTGTTGTGGCTTATTTTGCGTAAAGGTTATGCCGCCTTCTTTTTCTTATGCCGGGAGACGATTTTCTCACTCAGTACGAAGAAAGCGCCAATGACACAGGGTAAAAGCATGGTGTCGAACCGGTAGAGCACCACGGCGGACAAGGTTTTGCCCTCCGGTAGAAGACGGCGAAACAGCAGGACGAACACCGCTTCCACAGAGCCGATCCCGGCAGGAGTGGGAATGACCCCGGCGAGAGACTGGCTTAAGGCGGTCAGGGAGAAGCATTGCAGCGCCGTGAAAGGAAGATCTCCTGCGGCAGCAGAACCGGAAAATACGATCCAGGGAATCACGTACCAGGTGCTGAATTTCAGGAGATTGCACAGGAACAGGCGAAGGAGCAGCAGGGGATCCGTAAGCAACGCCCGGCCCTCCGCCTGCAATAATGCGAGCTTGTGGCCGGCACCGGTAAGCTTTTCCTCCCAGGAGGGATGCTTTTTCCCGATGCGGTGCGCCAGCAGGCTGCAGGCGGTCTGCATCCAGGGGACAGTGGCAACGGCTAACAGAGCTCCGGCAATCACGCAGACACCCAGGAAGCCTAAGAGGATGTAACCCTGATAATCTGCCAGGAAACCGTGGATAAAGTCATAGGTCACAAAAAATAACAACAGACTGTAGACCGCCATGGAAACCTTGTGAACAATATATTGAAAAAGGTACATGCCGGTGGCGTTGGGCACCGGAATACCGGACCGGTTCAGGTAATAGATTCCGGCGATACCGGAGCCACTGCCCAGCGTAGCTGTTTTGTAGAAGGAGCAGTAGAAAGCGTTGCAGAAGCCTTTTCGGTTCGTATATTCCGGGTGCGTTTTGTGCACGATGAGCCAGGTAATGTGACCTTCGCATACGTGGTAGAGAATCACCGTCAGGAACAGGCAAAAGATCATCTTTGGGGAGACTTTTGCAAGCTCTGTGAGCATATCTCCCATAGAATCCCGGAAACTGTAATACAGAATGCCAAACAGGAGACATACGAACAACAGCTTTCCTGAGACTTTTACTAATTTTTTGCTCGTATCCGACACAGGTATTTCCTCCTTTTTGAAACTTTTTGCAAGTAAAAATCTATCCTGATTGTCTCTCTTTTGCTCGGAAATGGGAAGAAACAGATCTTGAAAAACGTAGTCATTTTGGCACCTGAGTTTATCTTTTTTTTAGAATAAGGTAAGAGAATAAACATTGATTGTCCGCTAAAAAATGGCTATGATTGTTTTATTACAATAGATTTAGACAATAATACAAGAATGAGAAAGGAAAAACGTATGCAGGAAGTAAAACAACCTAACAAGAAACCGTTCATATTTTATTATATGATCGCATTGATTGTGATTATCCTGATCAACAGCCTGCTGATACCGCAGATTGCACAGCGGGCGGTGAAGGAAGTGGATTACAACACTTTTATGCAGATGACTTATGATAAACAGATCGATGAGGTACAGATCCAGGACAATCAGATTGTATTCACGGCGAAGGATGACAAGATCATCTATAAGACCGGTCTGATGGATGATCCGGACAGAACCCAGAGACTGTACGACAGCGGTGCAAGATTCTCTAGTGAGATCGTGGAGGAGGCATCGCCGATCTTAAGCTTTTTAATCAGCTGGCTGTTACCGCTGATCATCATCATTGGCTTCGGACAGTTTATGTACCGTCAGATGGCGAAAAAGGCGGGCGGTGATTCCATGATGTTCGGTATAGGCGGCATTGGCAAGAGCAATGCAAAAGTCTATGTAAAGTCCTCCAACGGCATTAAATTCACAGATGTGGCAGGAGAAGATGAGGCGAAAGAAAACCTGACGGAGATCGTGGAATACCTGCACGATCCCGAGAAATATAAAGAGATCGGTGCTGCCATGCCGAAGGGCATCCTCTTAGTAGGACCTCCCGGAACCGGTAAGACGATGTTAGCCAAGGCAGTAGCCGGAGAAGCCAACGTTCCCTTCTTCTCCATGTCCGGTTCCGAGTTTGTGGAAATGTTTGTAGGTATGGGCGCATCCAAGGTCAGAGATCTGTTCAAACAGGCGAAGGAGAAGGCACCCTGTATCGTATTCATCGATGAGATCGATGCCATCGGTAAAAAGCGTGACGGACAGATCGGCGGCAACGATGAGAGAGAGCAGACATTAAACCAGCTGTTAACAGAGATGGATGGATTTGAAGGCAACAACGGTGTTATCATTTTAGCAGCTACCAACCGTCCGGAGAGTCTGGATCCCGCACTGCTTCGTCCCGGACGTTTTGACAGACGTGTTCCTGTAGAACTTCCTGATCTGAAGGGAAGAGAAGAGATACTGAAGGTACATGCCCGCAAGATTAAAGTGGCGGACAATGTGGACTTTAACAAGATCGCCCGTATGGCATCCGGTGCATCCGGTGCAGAGCTTGCCAACATTGTCAACGAGGCAGCACTCCGGGCAGTCAGAGATGGACGGAAGTTCGCTACCCAGGCGGATCTGGAGGAGAGCATCGAAGTCGTTATTGCAGGCTATCAGAAGAAGAATGCCATCCTTACGGATAAGGAGAAACGGATCGTAGCTTACCATGAGATCGGTCACGCGCTGGTGGCAACGAAGCAGACCAACTCCGCACCGGTACAGAAGATCACCATTGTGCCCCGTACCTCCGGAGCCCTGGGCTACACAATGCAGGTGGAAGAGGAAGGCAACCATTACCTCATGACCAAGGAAGAGATGGAGAACAAGATCGCCACACTGACCGGCGGACGTGCCGCAGAAGAAATCGTATTCGGATCCGTCACCACCGGCGCTTCCAACGATATCGAGCAGGCGACCAAGCTTGCGAGAGGCATGATCACCCGCTACGGTATGAGTAAGGATTTTGATATGGTAGCTATGGAGACCGTGACGAACCAGTATTTGGGCGGAGATTCCTCCCTGACCTGTTCCATGGAGACCCAGACCGCTATCGATAAGGAAGTGGTGGAACTGGTGAAGCGCCAGCATGAGAAGGCAGGACAGATCCTGCTGGAGAATCGCGCAAAGCTGGATGAACTGTCCCAGTATTTATATGAAAAAGAGACCATTACCGGAGAAGAGTTCATGAAGATTCTGAACTCCTAAATAACAGTTTCCGGAGAAGACGGAATCGGCAGTTGTGCCGGTTCCGTTTTGCGTGTGCGCCTGGCGGCGCACGTTTCTAACGGGTGCAAGTCCCGAATCCGCCCGGTA
>CAVFMG010000026.1:0-25035 GCA_963623435.1 Odoribacter splanchnicus | reverse complement strand
GTACAGGGAGAAGATGCTATACATAGAGAGCATATCGAAGCCCCGGGAGTGGAACCGGCTGCAGAAGCAGAACAGAGGGGAGATGCAGACGAACGCGACGTCAGAGAACAGAAGGATTCTTATGACTGGTCAGCGGAGTTGCCTCCCACGCAGTGGAAGGAGCGTCTGTCGAATTTCTATAAGGAGCTTGATGATCATGATCCCGCATGGATCCACAGCTCTGATGAATTCAGGGATGTGAAGCATAACCTTAAGAAAGCACTGGATATGTTCGAGGATAAGAGTTATACCAGAGAAGCTTTCAACAGCAGAATGGAGAAGCTGTTTGGACGTGCCGGAGATTATATAGACAAGAAGAGCTCCGGAAACGTCGGCAAACGCTACGGCAAGGAGCGCCTCACCACGATTACGGAGCTTCGGGATCTGTTAGCAGGTCGCAATAAGAATCCGTTAGATCTGAAAGGGGTAGCTGATATCTTCGGAGGGAAGGATACCAGATCTGTACTGGGGGAAGAGAAAATTGTGGAGGATAATGCCTCCCGCCAGGAGAAGCTGGAGCGTGGCATGATGCGACTGGGAATTTATCTTGCCAGTGCCGAGAATGATAATCCGGAAAAGGTCAAAGGGAAAATGGAGCTGGTAGAGCGGGTGATCGCCGAGCGCGGCAAGAATCCCGAGACACGTAACCGTCTTATGGATGAAATGGCGAAGATACGTCCCTACGGAGATGCCATGGAGCTTATGGATCAGGCAAAAGATTGCATCATAAGCAGAATGATGTCGCAGAAGGGATTGGACCGGCAGGCAGCCGGCTGGGGACAGATTCTGAAAGCCCTGGAGACTACCGTGCAGAATTCACAGGATCCTGCTATCCGTGAGGTAGCTATCGTAACAAAGGATCGAGACTATCTGGGAGAGATAGGCAATTACCTGCGACTGAAAAAGTTCGCTGACAAGGCACAGGAAGCCCAGAACAGGATACTCGATTCTGAAAAAGCGGACAGCTTAAGCAGGGAAGAGGCAGGAGCTATTGCTGCCACAGCTACCATCAGCAGCTTTATGAAGCATAATACCGCAGATAACCGGGTGATGCTCCATTTTAACCGCTTCATTCTGGGCAAATCGGATGACCAGCTTATGGAGCATTTCGCAGCGGGCAGGGAAAGTCAGGCACTTCAAAAGCTTCAGACCAATCAGGAGCTTAGAAAACAGGCAGCCGGCGCAATGTCTCTGGAGCTGATCGGCAATGCCGGTGTGAAAGACATCTGCCAGCGGATGATTGCCCAGGAGAACGGACAGGAAAAGGCTCCGGTCAAGGTCGCTGAACACCAGATGGGTAAAGCGTTATAAAGCATATCATTTTATGCAAAATACTTTGACATGAACTTCTTACAACCGTATAATATACAGTGAAAAGAAAAGCCGGATCAGACAGCCGGCTTTTCTATACTTTGAAATCACACACTAGATGGGAGGATACCATGAGGGGATTGAAAAAAGCACTGTTTATCATGCCGGTTATCATAGGAATCCTGTTCGCAAGTCAGGTGTCATATGTGTATTATTTTAACTCACAGCAGCATATACTGACCGGGCAGAGTGAGGACGGTAATGTGGGTCTGACTGTATCAGGTAAGGAAGGAGCTACCAGCCAATGGCTGAAGCGTGGCTTTGACCTGTATGGCAAGACCGTGGACCTGAAGGCTCAGACAATGTCAGTTGAATTTGCCAATAATACAGCCTATGAGATCGGCCAGTGGCAGATCATGGTATCTGTGAAGGACGACTGCCTGTTGAACCAGGCATGGTGTGGTACTACGGAGATTCATCAGCATGTGGATGGGAAAGAGCGTGTGCAGACTCTGGATCTGCGCAATTTTTCTCTGGATGATATCACACTGGAATATCTGTATGACGGAGATCTGCTGATCCCGCTTTCGAAGGGGGATTATGTAATATATTATCCTTCCACGGAGGACAACGAACAGCCGGTATCCGGGAATACGCGGCTGATTTGTGGATTTATTCTGTATTATCTTGAATTTCCGGTAAACAGTACATTTGAATTGACTTATTCTTTCAATAGGCATATCACGGACGGATATAATATCTATCCGATCGTAGCTCTGTCTCTTGTATGGCTGATAGCATTGATGTTCTACTTTGTATCAAATGTTACATACAAAAATACCGTGAAGGAGATGGAGATTAAAAAGTCGGGAATCTTAAGTCTGTCGGATATTTATTCCATTATTTATATTATTGATCTGCGTACCGGCGAACTGATGCCGGTAGTCGCTGATGAAGACTCGGAGAAGCTGCGTCCTAAAAATGGCACTGCCGCTGAGCAGCTTAAGGGAATGTTTGAGCATGACAGCAGTGACAATTATAAGGAGCTGGCGCTTGAATTCTGTGATCTGGATACGCTGAATAAGCGCCTAGAGGACAGAAATACCATCGTATTTGAATATGTCAGCGCCAATTATGGCTGGTGTCGTACCCGCTTTTTTGTAATGGACCGCAACAAAGACGGAACAGTTGAAAGGGTATTATTCACCATACAGATCATCAATGATGAGAAGGCTGAGGTAGAGGCGGTTGTGCGCCGCGCCGACGAGATGGAGCACGAGAGCCAGGTCAGAAGTACTTTCCTCGCAAATATGTCCCATGAGATTCGGACACCGATCAATACCATAATCGGATTGAATACCATGATCCTTAAGGAGACCTCGGAGCCTGTAGTCAGATCCTATGCCAGAAGTGCCAAAAGTGCCTCAGATATGCTCTTATCCATTTTTAATGAAATATTGGATATGTCCAGACTGGAGACAGACAGCATGGAACTGGTACCCGAGGAGTATTCCTTCCGGCAGCTGATGTTTGATATCGTTGGAATGATGCGTACCAGAAACGAGTTCGACCGGCTGGAATTTAAGTACGAGGTAGCTGAGAGCATTCCGGACAGATTGTATGGAGATCAGGCGCGTCTGAAGCAGGTGATTATCAATCTGATATTGAATGCTGTGAAATATACAGAGAAGGGAAGCGTGACGCTGTCGGTATTCGGCAAAAGCCGTGCTGGACAGGCTCATTTGTTAATCTCTGTGAAGGATACAGGAACCGGAATCCAGGAGGAAGACTTGAAACACCTGACAGACAGACTATCCAGACAGGATGAGAAGGGGCTTTTCATAGAAGGAGGTTTGGGACTTGAACTCATCACAGGAATTCTCAGACTGATGGGGTCCAGACTGCACGTAGTCAGCCAATATGGAGAAGGCAGTGAGTTTTATTTTGAACTGGAACAGAGAATTTTGGAGGAGACTCCGGTCGGCAGAATCGATTTTGATGCGGAACCCGTGGAAGAGTGTAAGGGGCAGGAACAGCTGCCGGATATCCAGGGAGTGGATGCAGCTTACGGTCTGACGCATACCGGTGGAATGAAGCAATATCTTACTGTTCTAAGGCAGTTTACTGAGCTGGCGGATAATGATCTGGACGAGCTGATGGCATGTGTCAGCGCCCTCAAACAGAACCGATCGGATCGCGAACAGCTGAAGAACTTCCGTAATAAACTGTATTCTATGAAAAACCTGACAGGTACCATAGGAGCGTTTCAGACCTATGGCATGGCTGAACTGCTGGAGGAGGCAGCCCTGCATGGCAGAACTGAGGATATTCTTACTCTGATGCCTTATTTTGCAGAGAATTGGAGAAGACTTAGAAACTCAGTGGAAGAACGACTTCCAATCCAGAAAAAGAACCGAAGACCGGAGGGAGAAGCACTGGATTCATTGCTTCATCTGCTGGAGACCTGCATGAAGTCAAATGATATCAAGAATGCTGATTTTGTGATGGAGAAGCTTCAGTCCTTTACTTGGGATGAGAAAGAAAATGCAATACTGAAGGAACTAAGGATCGCAGTTACCAGACTGGATATGGACAGGGTCATCAGCTTAAGCGCAGAGCTTAAGAAGCAGTAAAAGAAAAGCATCGAAGGTGCGATTTTACAAATGAGGTTCTGAATAGTTACAGAAGCTTTTCATTAAGGAGTATATAGATAAATGGCTACGGTGGGATATGGATTCTGCCTGATCATAACAGTCGTTGTGCTGTTATATATGGCAACTAAAAATTACGAAAATATCAATATGTATGACTGGACGATAATGTTGCTTCTGCCGGTCGTGATTCTTGGTTACTGGATGAAATCAAGGGTTACAACATCGGAGGCGGCGGGTTTGGCATTTTGTTTCATCTATCTTGACAGCACACTGCTGTTCATGGTGACGCTGTTTGCCATGCTGCGTTCTCTCGGAATACCGGTAAAACCATGGATAAAGCTTGCGGGATATGGGATTGCCATGGTGCATGTATTTATCGTGTGGATGTGTTTTGGAAGTGACTTGTACTATGCAGAAATCAAGGTAGAAATGACCAGTGCCGGAACAGTTACCAGGGTTGCGGACGGACCGTTTAAAGTCATACACGGATGGTATCTTGCAGCAGTCCTGTGTCTGTTTTTTGGGGTGCTTATTACCTCTTATATTAAAAAAAATACCTACTCCCGCCACATTTTGTACAAATATTCTGTGGTGTCAGCGGTATTTGTGCTGGTATATGCAGTAGAATCTCTGGCAGATGTGAAGTTCTCTGTATTGCCGTATCTGTATGCCGCAGCAGAAATCTTCATAGTAGCGACTTACGACAAGATGCATATGCATGATATTTCCTGCATTATGTCACAGCAGCAGAAGTATTTCAGCAAGAGAGGCTATATTGTGTTGGATATGCAGCAGAGATTTATGAGCTGTAACGACAATGCTTTTGAATTTAAACCTTTTCTGCGCACACAGAGAGTTGACGAAAAGCTGCCGGAGGAGGAAGAGCTGTTCCGTGACATGATCAAGCGTTTTCATCAAGATGGATGTGCGTCTGAGAAATACCGAGTCGGTGAGATGACTTGTATTTGTGAAATGGCAGAGCTTTCCCTCCGCAGGGGTGGCAGGGTCCAGGGATATGTTTTTGACATCCGCGATGCGACAGAGGAACAGAAGGCAATGGACGTCATGACATCCTATAATGAAACTCTGAGCACTGAGGTCGAGAAGAAGACAGAGAACATCATTGATATTCAGAGAAAAATAACGGTTGGCATGGCGAACATTATTGAAAACCGTGATAACAATACCGGAGGTCATGTCAAGCGAACGAGTGATGTAATTAAAATTATCGTAGATGAAATTCGCAAAAATAATATTATGGAAATCAATCCGCAGATGGCAGAGGATATTGTAAGA
The DNA here is from genome assembly GCA_963623435.1 of Odoribacter splanchnicus. Taxonomy (GTDB): domain Bacteria; phylum Bacillota; class Clostridia; order Lachnospirales; family Lachnospiraceae; genus Acetatifactor. The sequence continues at coordinate 19,735 of CAVFMG010000026.1, read as the reverse complement.
GCAGCACCTATGCATGATCTGGGGAAAATTGCTATTGATTCCTCCGTATTGTGCAAGCCGGGAAGACTTACGGATGAGGAATATGCCATTATGAAAACCCATGCAGTCAAAAGTGGAGAAATGGTGCATATTCTGCTGGATGGTGTGGAAGAGCAGCATTTTGTGGATATCGCTTTCCACATTGCCAGATTCCATCATGAGAGATGGGATGGCAGAGGATATCCGGAAGGTCTGGTGGGAACGATGATCCCTGTAGAAGCCCGGGTCATGGCAGTGGCAGATGTGTATGATGCATTGGTCAGCAAACGCTGCTACAAGGACCCCATGAGCTTTGACAAGGCAAAAAGCATCATGCTGGAGGGGATGGGAACACAGTTTGATCCGAATCTGCGTCAAATCTTCCTGAACTGCTGTGATAAGCTGGAACAGTATTATAAAAATGCAGAATAGAGCAAATGACCGCTTATTTGTCTCCTTTTTGTCCCCTTTCGTGTGCTATGATCACCTCATAATAGTCGCAGGCGCAGTGAAATGCGCAGAAATGAGGAAAGTATGAGTCTAATAGAAGCGCGGGAAAGAGCAAATACCGCTTATAACACACTACTTAATGATGTGAGCAATCTGAACACTACACGCACAGATATTCTTCCGGAGCTGAAGGAGCAGTTGAAGGAGGCAGATCCTTTCTATATCCGTAATTTTACCAGCTCCAGACAGTTTAAGAATATGAAACAGAGCCTGAATGCATACGCAGACCTTGCAGCACTGGGAAGTAGAGTAGATCCGGATTTTGCAGAAAAAAGGCAGCAGATGATGGATGCTGCCAACCAACTGCTTACTACTGCTAAGGAGTATTTGGATTTTAAGGGCGGAGAAGGAAGAAATACGAATGAAAAAAAACGTGTCCGCGTAGCAGCAGCGATCCGTGAGTTCGCCAGACAACAGGTACAGATGCTGAACAACATTGAAAATCATCTGGAGGATGTAGAGGACGCAGAGCAGAATCTGGAAGAATTGCTGCATCAGAATCTGCAGCAGGAATTGTACACGGAACCGGATCAGGAACTGAATTCGGATAATGAACTGAATTTGGATAATGAACAGAATCCGGATATGAATCAGAATTTGGATAATGAACAGAATCCGGATATGAATCAGAACCTGGACCAGGAGCAGAATCCGGATAAGGAACAAAACTTGGATAAAGAACATGATCTGGATAAGGAACATAATCCGAACATGGAGAAGAATGAAGAAAATGCAGATGATGCGTATGAAGAGTACGATGCCAATATCATGGATGATACAGAACTGGAAGCGGCCTATAAGGGGCATTTCTATACCAATGGAAAAATGGCGATAGAGGGTGCTTTTGCTGATATGAACAGCTGCATTCAACATATCCTCAAGGTACTTAAAAACATGTTCCATCAGGATGAGAATACCTATGAGAAGCTGGGACTTGTAAACAGACATGATTCCGAAGAACCTCTCTCCGAGGAAGCAAAATCTACAGCAAAGCAGCTGATGCAGTATATGGTGACACGTGAAGTACTGTACAATGAGCAGGAACAGCGTCTGTCAGAGGAGAATGCAGAGCCGTCCCTTATCGAAATTATGTCTGATGAGATGGAACCGGATGATTTCATGTCACTGGTGACACAGACCCCTTCGTTCCAAACAGCACTTCAGAATATGACCTGTGCGGGGATTTATGATTTCGCAGCGGATGCAACCAGCGTGGAATTGAAGAATCTGGCAGGAAAGGTCCGTTTGGAAATGCCGCAGACTGCAAAAAAATTCCTGATCGAGCTGCAGGGTGATGCTCCAAAGGAACACAAGATGCAGAACGAGCAGGAACGAGAGAATGTGAAAAATGCTATTAAGCAGCCAAATATGAAACAATTATAACTATCCAATCTGGGGCTTTGCTTTTTTCCTGTTGCGAAGCCCACGTACTGCAATCAGCAGATCATAGCGGTATACGATCGTATACATTACTGCGGCCATTACAAAAGCAGTGAGTACATCGAAGACTGAGTGCTGCTTGATGAACATGGTCGACATAATAATAGAAGAAGCCAGAATGAGGGAACCGATTCGGATTCCCTTTTTCTTTTCAAAACAATGGCTTCGGATGATAGCAAAATGTGCCCCCAGAGAATTATATACATGAATGCTGGGCCATAGGTTGGTAGGGGTATCTGTCCGGTACAGAGCAGCCACAATGCGCGTGAAGATATTGTCTCTGGGCATGACAGTGGGACGCAGGTGCTGTCCGTTGGGCCACAGTGTCGATATAATCAGGAAGATCGTCATGCCAGTGAACAGGAAGATACAGGTACGGTAGTAGTCCTCCTTATTCTTGAAAAAAAAGTAGATGACGACTGCTGATACATACACAAACCATAGCAGATATGGGATGACAAACACCTCACAGAAGGGAATGTAATCATCCGCCGCCATATGTATGATCCGGCAATGCCCGGTAGTGTTTTTCTCAAGCCAAATAAACCAGGTCATGTAAATAATGCCATATATAATCAAAGGAATGGCATGTTTATATTTTGAATAGAAGATCCTTAATTTTTCCATACAATACTAATACCTTTCGTAAACTTATGTTCTCATTTGTCAGCTTACTTCATAGTTACTCAAAACAATTTTAGTATAGTCATTGTAACAAAAAAATCAAGGCTTTTTTGGAAGACTTAATGATTCTTAAGAAAATCTTTAGAGTGTATTTACACAGCCCAAAGTACGGCCTGCAACACCCATCATGGAGTAATCATACGAATAACTCCGGGAAGGCATTCGACATGGAAACCACGGCTCTGCCTGGTGACTTCTCCGTCAGTATGTACCCATAGCGGTGCGGAGGTGCTGATGGACAACTCTGTGACTGTATATGCATCAATACCTTTTACAAAATAGTGTTTACCGAAAAAGGCAGTGGGCAGTGCAAAAAGTACGAGAACCTTGGAAATGTTGCCTACAGAGCATACATCCATTACACCGTCGTAATCTACAGCGGGCGGACAGAACATGAATCCGCCTCCCTCATATCGGTGGCTCATGCAGGTCACAAACAAGAAACGAGGAAGCTGTATGGACGACTTCGTTTGGTGCAAACTGTCCTCTAAAGTCAGCGTGCAAGAGACCTTGCGGGCAGTGATCAGCTGCTTTAGAGCAATTCCCAGATAGGTCAGCTTCCCTAAGCCCATCCGGTTCATGGTATCCTTGATACGGGAACTCATGGCTTCCGCACACACAGCAGCGTCAAAGCCAATACCGCAGCTGACAGCGAACAGTCTGGATTCTGCAGGCTGGTCTTCGTCCTGGTAGGTGAGCCTTCCCAAGTCCATGGCTCTGGGGCAGGTATTCTGAAGGATTAGATTCAGGGCAGCCTTCGGATCCTTAGGGATAGCTAGATCTCTTGCCAGGTCGTTGCTAGAGCCCGTGGGAATGTAGCCCAGGACTACTCTGGAGAGATCAGTGATGCCCTGCAGGGCTTCATTTACGGTGCCGTCACCTCCTAAGACGATCAGCTTTAAATCGGAAGCGTCTGCATGTTCGGAGGTGATTTGGGCTGCCAGATGTTTTACATCCCCGGCTTTCCTGGAAAAATAAGTCTGATATTCCACGGTACTTTCTTTCAGAGCCGGTTCTACCTGCTCAGACCAGATCTTCGCCCCTTGGCCGGAGCGGGAGGCGGGATTAATAATAATATGATACATGAGTATTCCTCATCTTTCGTGAATGGTTATGTTAGTTTTTATTCTAACACACACCGGGACATCTGCCAACATTGTTCATTTTCCATCTTTGCAATTAAAAAGTTCTATGTTATACTAAGTTTTAAATTTATCACATTAACGTGATAGTGACATAAGGAGGAATGAGGCATGTATTCATTGGATGAAGTAAAAAAAGTAGACCCCGAAGTGGCACAGGCAATCATTGACGAGGAGAATCGTCAGAACAGTCATATCGAACTGATTGCTTCCGAGAACTGGGTAAGCAAGGCAGTGATGGCGGCTATGGGCAGCCCCCTGACCAATAAATATGCGGAGGGTTATCCAGGCAAGAGATATTACGGCGGTTGTGAGTGTGTGGATGTCATCGAGAATCTGGCAATCGAGCGCGCCAAGAAGCTGTTCGGCTGCGATTATGCCAATGTACAGCCCCATTCCGGAGCCCAGGCAAATATGGCAGTGCAGTTCGCTGTACTGAAGCCCGGCGATACTATCATGGGCATGAACCTGGATCACGGCGGACATCTGACCCACGGTTCACCTGTTAATATGTCCGGTAAATATTTCCATGTAGTTCCTTACGGTGTGGATGACAACGGATTTTTGGATTACGACAGAATGAGAGAGCTGGCACTGGAGTGCAAGCCGAAGATGATCATCGCCGGTGCGTCTGCGTATGCGCGTACCATTGATTTCAAGAAATTCCGTGAAGTAGCGGATGAAGTGGGTGCGGTACTGATGGTAGATATGGCACATATCGCAGGACTGGTGGCAGCAGGTCTTCATCCCAGCCCCATCCCTTATGCGGATGTTGTGACCACCACCACCCACAAGACGCTGCGTGGACCCAGAGGCGGTCTGATCCTCTGCAACAAGGAAGCAAATGAGAGATTTAACTTTAACAAGGCAATCTTCCCCGGTATCCAGGGCGGTCCTCTGATGCATGTCATCGCAGCCAAGGCTGTCTGCTTCGAGGAAGCGTTAAGCGATGATTTCAAGGTATATCAGAAGAATATCGTGGACAATGCCCAGGCTCTGTGCAAGGGTCTTATGAGCCGTGATATCAAGATCGTATCCGGCGGTACTGACAACCATCTGATGTTAGTAGATCTGACCCCTTACGGACTGACCGGTAAGGCAGTGGAGAAGCTGTTGGATGCAGCACACATCACTGCGAATAAGAACACCATCCCCAACGATCCTCAGTCTCCGTTCGTGACCAGCGGTATCCGTTTAGGAACCCCTGCGGTAACCTCCAGAGGTCTGAACACCGAGGATATGGATCAGGTGGCAGAGGCAATCGCTATGGTCATCAAGGGCGGCGAGGAGCAGGTTCCTGCAGCCAGAGCCATCATCCAGAAATTAACAGACAAGTATCCGCTGATCTAAGATCGGGCGGAGTGAAAAAGAGCCGAAAGGCTCTTTTCTTATGCGTAAAAATGCCTGAAAAAGATAAAAATGGGGGTTGCCTTTCGTACTTTACTGTGCTAGAATATCCCTCAGTGAAAAACAAGTGTCCGCACTACGGATACGCACCAACGGAAAGGATAATATATGGGAGAGACGACCAAGTATTTCGTGGTGAAGCAGAAGGCGATCCCCGAGGTGCTGTTAAAGGTAGTGGAAGCAAAGCGGCTTCTTGAGTCAGAGAAGGTTCTGACCATACAGGAAGCGGTTGATGCGGTAGGTATCAGCCGCAGTTCATTTTATAAGTACAAGGATGACATTTTCCCCTTCCATGACAATTCCCAGGGGACGACCATCACGCTGACCTTTCAGATGGATGATGAGCCGGGAATCCTGTCGGATGTGTTGAAGATCATCGCAGAGTACCGGGCGAATATCCTGACGATTCATCAGAGTATTCCCATCAATGGGATCGCATCCCTGACACTGAGTATACAGGTGCTGCAGACCACAGGGGATATCTCCCGTATGATCGAGCAGCTGGAGGGACAGCCTAGCGTACATCATGTAAGAATACTGGGAAAAGAATAAATCCGGACGATAAAGGCAAAAGTGAGGAGAATATTATGATCAATGTTGCAGTATTAGGCTACGGCACTGTAGGAAGCGGTGTGGTAGAAGTCATTGAGAAGAACAAGGACATGGTGAACAAAAAGTCCGCACAGGAACTGGAAGTGAAATACATCCTGGATCTGAGAGACTTCCCCGGAGATCCTTACGAGAATAAGGTCATCCATGATTTCAATACGATTTTAAACGATGACAGCGTGACGATCATCTGTGAGACCATGGGCGGTGTCGGAGCCGCTTACCAGTTCACGAAGCAGGCGTTGGAATCCGGCAAGAGCGTCTGCACTTCCAACAAGGAACTGGTGGCAAAGCACGGTCCCGAACTGTTGCAGATCGCCAGAGAGCATAACTGCAACTACTTATTTGAGGCTAGTGTGGGCGGTGGTATTCCCATTATCCGTCCGTTGAACTATTCCCTGACCGCAGAGAAAATCGAGGCAATCAACGGCATCTTGAACGGCACCACGAACTATATTTTATCCAAGATGGAAAAAGAGGGCGCGGATTTCGCCACAGTGTTAAAAGAGGCACAGGAGAAGGGCTATGCGGAGCGCAATCCGGAAGCGGATGTGGAAGGTCATGATGCCTGCCGTAAGATCGCAATTCTGTCTTCCTTGATGTTCGGTAAAAATGTGGATTCCGAGAAAATCCCCACCGAGGGCATCACGAAGATCACCGCAGCGGATTTTGAATATGCCAATGCCACGGACCATACCATCAAGCTGTTGGGCAGAAGCCGTGCCATTGATGACAATACCGCGGAGGTCATGGTAGCACCGTTTTTACTTCCCAAGGAGCATCCCCTGGCAATGGTACACGGCGTATTCAATGCCGTATTCGTCACCGGCAATATGCTGGGAGATTCCATGTATTACGGACGCGGCGCAGGTAAGCTTCCCACCGCCAGTGCAGTCGTATCGGACGTCATCGACTGTGCAAGGCACCAGGGCAAGGTGATCATGTGCTTTTGGGACAAGGAAGAGGTACAGCTGGCAGACATCGGTGAATCTGAGAGAAGCTTCTTCGTAAGAGCAAAAGAGGGCGCGGAAGATGCGGTTAAGGCAGCGTTCCCCGGAGGGGAAGAGGTCCATTTGGAAGACCGTAAGGAAGACTTCGGATACTTCACAAAACCCATGAAGGAGAGAGATTTCCAGGCAAAATACGAAGCACTGGGTGAGCATGTGCTTAGCAGGATCCGCCTGGTATAATAAGGATATACTATTATTAAGATAGAGTTGAGGAGAAAATGTTATGTCAAAAGTAGTGAAATTCGGTGGAAGCTCTCTGGCAAGCGCAGAGCAGTTCAAAAAGGTAGGAAACATCATCCGCGCGGACAAGGACAGAAAATATGTAGTCCCCTCCGCACCGGGAAAAAGATTTTCCGATGACACCAAGGTAACGGATATGCTGTATGCCTGCTATGATCTGGCAGATCAGGGCAAAAGCTTTCAGGCAGAATTAGATGCCATCAAGGCGCGTTATCAGGAGATCATCGATGGGTTACAGTTAACTCTGGATCTCAGTGAAGAGTTTCAGACCATCGAAAAGAATTTTAAGGCAAAGGCAGGAAGCAATTACGCAGCTTCCCGTGGCGAATATTTAAACGGTATTATCATGGCAAATTACTTAGGCTATGATTTCATTGATGCGGCAACTGTGATTTTCTTCGATGAGAACGGAGAATTCGATGCAATTAAGACTAACGAAGTCCTTCGCACCAGACTGGCAGAGAGCAAGCAGGCAGTAGTACCCGGATTCTACGGCTCCATGCCCGACGGAACGGTGAAGACCTTCTCCAGAGGCGGTTCCGATATCACCGGCTCCATCGTGGCGAAGGCTGCCAAGGCAGACGTCTATGAAAATTGGACCGATGTCTCCGGCTTCCTGATCGCAGATCCCCGGATCATCGACCATCCCGAAGCTATCGAGACCATCACCTACCGTGAACTCCGTGAGCTGGCATATATGGGTGCAACCGTGCTTCACGAGGATGCTATTTTCCCGGTACGCCAGGAGGGCATACCCATCAATATCCGTAATACCAATTCTCCTGAGGATAACGGTACCTGGATCGTGGGAAGCACCTGCCAGAAGTCCAAATACGTCATCACCGGTATCGCCGGCAAAAAGGGCTTCTGCTCTGTCAATATTGAAAAAGATATGATGAACTCCGAGATCGGTTTCGGCAGAAAGGTGCTGCAGGCATTTGAGGAGAACGGCATCTCCTTCGAGCATGTTCCTTCCGGTATCGATACTTTGACCGTATTCGTACATCAGGATGAGTTCATGCACAAGGAACAGAAAGTAGTGGCAGGTATCCACAGACTGGCTAATCCCGACACCATCGATATTGAGTCCGACCTGGCGCTGATCGCCGTAGTAGGGCGCGGCATGAAGTCCACCCGCGGTACTGCCGGCAGAATCTTCTCCGCACTGGCACACAAGAACATCAATGTCAAGATGATCGATCAGGGATCTTCCGAACTGAACATCATTATCGGTGTGGCAAACGAAGACTTCGAGACCGCAATTCAGGCAATCTACGATATTTTTGTACTTACCAGACTGTAATTAGTAGAACCCCATTTGCAAAAGGAAAGCCTGGCAGAGGCGATTTCGCAAATGGGGTTCTGATTAGTTACGCTTATTTATGATTCCGGATACTGGATCATGTCCAGGATCGGTGTCCGCATGATGAACTGGTAGCTCTCAAATACCTTTTCCGCAGGGATTTCATTCGGTGACGAGAGCCATAGCCGCAGAATTTCGATCATCAGCATTGCATTGTATTGCGCCAATACCTTTGCGGTGATCAGACTGCAGGGCACCGGTTTCATGGGATGTCTGGACAGAATCCGGAAAAAGGTCTGCTCCACATAGTGGGCGAAAAATTCTCCGAAACAATTCTGCCCGGTGATCTCGAAGAGACGGCGATAATATTCCTTGTATTTTTCAAAACACAGAAACATCAGTTTGATAGCTTCCTGCTCCATATCATTATCGATCATAACCTCCACTTTGTTGCCGATATCCTGATTGAATAGAAATTCGATGACCTCATATTTGTCCTGAAAATAGTTATAAAAGGTAGGACGGATCACATGGGCACCGTCAGTGATCATTTTAATCGATATTTTGGAAAAAGGTGTAGTAAGCACCAGCTCACGAAAACTGTCAGCCAGTAATTCTTTTGTCTTCATATCAAAGCTCCTTTTTTCTTTTGCAACTATTCATAAGCAAATCTCTTTCATAGATACCAAATAATTATAAACAAAAAATAAAAGAAACTCAACTATAAACTACAACTTATCCAAAATGTCACAAAAATTTTACAATAGATGCCAAAATGTATGAAAAATAATAACGGAGAAAGGCAAGTTGTATATTATCACAATCGGAGAAAATAGCTAAAGTATGGGGTAGAAAAGAGAGAAACTTACGATAAAAATAAAACAAAAGAGAGACGAGGTAAGCGTTATGGCAGACATCAAACACAAAGTAGAGAGAGCCGCATTCGGCACAGCGATCGACGGAATCCTGAAATATGTGAACAAGGATGAAGCAGACAGAGAAAAAGCTTTCTTAAAGCTGGTGGATCTGTCGGAGAAATTCATGGGCAATACTTTCCGAAAGGAGAGCTATGATACGGTAAGACGTATGATCCAGGATCCGAACAGTAAGTGGATGCAGTATGTGAATCGGATCTTAAATGAAGTAGATCCCCACGTCATCAAAATGTCCGCACTGGACTATGGATTTGAAGCTGCTTTCTGCGGTAAAAAAGAGATTAATGAGATGCGTGTAAAGTATCAGTGCAACATTCCCTGGCTGATCCTGATGGATCCCACCAGTGCCTGCAACCTTCACTGCACCGGCTGCTGGGCGGCAGAGTACGGCAACCGTCTGAACTTAAGCTTTGAAGATATGGACCGTATTGTTACCCAGGGTAAGGAACTGGGCATCTATCTGTATTTCTTCACTGGCGGTGAGCCTCTGGTCAGAAAGGATGACATCATCCGTCTGTGTGAGAAGCATGATGACTGTGGTTTCCATGCTTTCACCAACGGTACCCTGATTGATGAGAAATTCTGTCAGGAGATGAAGCGTGTCGGCAACTTCTCCGTAGCTATCAGCCTGGAAGGCTTCGACGAAGTAAACGACTTACGACGTGGTAAAGGTGTATTTGACAAAGTCATGCACGCCATGGATCTGATGAAGCAGTATGGTCTGATCTTCGGTACTTCTATCTGCTATACCAGCAAAAACTATAAGGTAGTTACCAGTGATGAATTCCTGGATATGATCATTGAAAAGGGTGCCAGATTCAGCTGGTACTTCCATTATATGCCCGTAGGAAACGATGCGTCCACCGAACTGCTCTTAGATCCGGATCAGAGAGAGTATATGTATCACAGAATCCGTGAGATCCGTGCCATGGAGGGCGGCAAGCCGATCTTCGCCTTTGACTTCCAGAACGACGGCGAATATGTGGGCGGATGTATCGCAGGCGGCAGAAACTACTGTCATATCAACCCCAACGGTGATGTGGAGCCCTGCGTATTCATCCATTATTCCGGCGCCAATATCAAGGAAGTGGATCTGCTGACTGCATTGAAGCAGCCGCTGTTTATGGCTTATCGTGCCAACCAGCCATTCAACTGCAACCACTTAAAGCCCTGCCCGATGCTTGAAAACCCCGAGATCTTGCAGCGTATGGTGCATGAGACCGGCGCCCATTCCACCGACTTACAGTCACCGGAATCCGTGGAGCATCTGTGCGGAAAATGTGCGGAGTACGCGAAGAACTGGGACGAGCGTGCCCAGAAACTGTGGAATAAATAATAGTTCTTTTACAAAAGTTTATATTTAGTTAATTGCTTTTTACTTTTCGGCATACCATAATGTAGGTAACATGCAGAGCCGTTAAATATTGTCAAAGAATCGTCGAATGCTTGCATTCGTAAGAAGACTTGACAATATTTATCTGGCGAAGTAGGCTCTGAATGATTTGGATAATATGTCCCCTGCATGGTGGCGGACGAAAGGTGGTACTTCATGAAAGAGAAGTTACAGCATTTCATGTGGGGGCGTTATGGCAACGACCGCTTCAATCAGTTTTTAATGATTGTGGCTCTGGTCTGCCTGGCGCTCTCTTTTTTTGGTTTGAGAATCTTTTACGTATTGGCATTAGCGTTGCTGGTCTATGTGTATTACCGTATGTTTTCCAAAAATATCAGCAAAAGAAGTGCCGAGAACCAGTGGTATCTGAAAAAAGAGATGAAAGTACGCAGCTGGTGGCAGGGGCAGAAGAAAGCGTTCGCCGGACGCAAGGACTACAAAATCTATAAATGCCCGAAATGCGGTCAGAAGCTCCGGGTTCCCAGACACAAAGGAAAGATCGCGATCCGCTGCAGAAAATGCGGAGAGGAATTCATCCGTAAGACCTGATGAGATATACAGCAACTCATAAAATATAAGAAAGGATGGTGAGTCAGATGTTCGGATATATTGTAATCAATCAGTCGGAGATGAAATTCAAGGAATACGATGTGTATCATTCGTATTACTGCGGATTGTGTCAGAGCCTGAAGGAGCACTACGGCACATTGGGGCAGCTGTCCTTAAATTATGACATGACCTTTATCCTGATGCTGCTCACCGGTCTGTATGAGCCCGAGGAGCGGGAAGCACAGTGCAGATGCGTGGCACATCCTTTTGAAAAACATCTGACCAGAAGAAATCTGTTCACGGATTACGTGGCGGACATGACAGTCTTGTTTTCTTGTTATAAGGCGGAAGACGACTGGGAGGACGAGCATAGCCTGAAAGGGTTGGTATACAGTAACCTTCTGGGGAAAAAGTTCCGGAAAAAACCGCTGCTCTATGCGGACAAAGTAAAAAGCATCACCCTGGCAATGCAGGATTTTTACGATGCGGAGAAACAGGGCAATGCGGATATCGACACCATGGCGGGGCTGTTCGGGAAAGTCATGGCACAGATCGTGGCGTGCCGGGAGGATGAATGGCAGGACAATCTGGAGAGACTGGGATTTTTCTTAGGGAAATTCATCTATCTGCTGGATGCCTACGAGGATATCGAACAGGATATCAAAAAGGACACCTATAATCCGCTGAAGAAACGGTATGAGGAACCCGGCTTTGAAGAGGAATGCAGACAGATCCTGACGATGATGATGTCGGAGTGCTGCAGGGAGTTCGAACAGCTTCCAATCCTGCAGAATGTGGATATTCTGCGGAATATTCTGTATTCCGGTGTATGGTGCCGTTATGAGGTCGTGCGCAGGAAACGGGCAGGGAAGGATGTAGAAGAGGTAACGGACAATGACTTATGATCCATACAGTGTCTTGGGAGTGAGCAGAGATGCCTCCGAGGAAGAAATCAAAAAAGCATATAAGGCGTTGAGCCGGAAATATCATCCCGATGCCAATATCAATAATCCCAATAAGGATCAGGCGGAAGAGAAATTCAAGGAGATCCAGGCAGCGTACCAGCAGATCATGAAGGAGCGGACGGAAGGCTACAGCTACGGCGGAAGTGCTTACGGACAGGACTATGGCGACTTCTGGCAGCAGGCGGGATGGCAGGAACAGACCTCCGGCTACGAGGAGGAGACGAGACTTCGGGCAGCGGGCAATTACCTGAGAAACGGCTATTACAGAGAGGCGAGAAACACGCTGGACAGCATGGGCGAGCATGAGAAGACCGCAAGATGGTATTATTACAGTGCCATGGCACACGTGGGACTGGGAAATAATGTGGCGGCACTGGAACATGCGAATAAAGCAGTGGCACTGGATCCCCATAACATGGAATACCAGATGCTGTTACAGAGACTGCAGAGCGGTGGACAGTGGTATGAGAGCAGACAGGCAGCCTACGGCTATCCCCATGTGGGCGGCAACGATCTGTGCATGAAGATCTGTCTTGCCAATCTGTTCTGTAATCTCTGCTGCGGAGGCGGCGGATTATGCTTCGGCGGTTATGGCGGACGGGGAATGTTTTAAAAAAGATACTTGCTTTTTCCCTGTATCCTCACTATAATATTAGATACAAGATGTAGATACGAAAAAGCATGAGGAACACAAAATCTAGTGAGACGCTATGATTTGCGGATGGAGTCGTGTCGGGAACTTGCTTCCGATGCGGCTTTTCTTTCGGCTTATGTGGGATTTCGTATCTTTATGGGAATGATATAAAGTGAGGGAACAGTAATGAAGATTCAGAAGAGAGACGGAAGAGTAGTGCCTTATGAAGAGAACAAGATCCGCGAAGCAATCCATAAGGCGAACAATGAAGTAGAGGAGCGGTATCGTGCCAGTGAGGGGCTGATTGAGGAGATTCTGGAGGATGTGCAGCAGGAGGGCAAGCAGACCCAGACCGTAGAGCATATCCAGGATATGATCGAGGAGCATCTGGTAGAGCACAATAAGTATACCCTGGCGAAGAAGTATATCGTATACCGTTACCAGAGAAGTCTGCTTAGAAAGTCCAACACTACGGATGAATCTATCCTGAAGCTGATCCGGAATGAGAATAAAGAGCTGGCGGAGGAGAATTCCAACAAAAATACCCGTCTGGCTTCCACCCAGAGAGACTATATCGCGGGCGAAGTGTCCCGTGATGTTACCAGACGTCTGCTTCTGCCGGAGCATATTGCCATGGCACATGACAACGGCGTACTGCATTTCCATGATGCGGATTATTTTATCCAACCGATCTTCAACTGCTGTCTGATCAATATTAAGGACATGCTGGATAACGGTACTTCCATCAACGGCAAAATGATCGAGTCTCCCAAGAGCTTCCAGGTAGCATGTACCGTGACTACCCAGATCATCGCAGCAGTGGCAAGTAACCAGTACGGCGGACAGAGCGTCAACATCAAGCACCTGGGAAAATATCTGCGTAAGAGCAAGGAAAAATTTGCGAGACAGCTGGAGGAGGAATTCGGAGATACCCTGGATCAGGCAGCTAAGGACAAAATTGTCCAGATGCGTCTGCATGATGAGTTAAAATCCGGCGTTCAGACCATCCAGTACCAGATCAATACCCTGATGACCACCAACGGGCAGTCTCCTTTTGTGACGTTGTTCCTGCATGTTGACGAGAACGACGAATATGTGGAAGAGACTGTACAGATTATCATGGAGATCCTGCGTCAGCGTATCGAGGGAACCAAGAACGAGAAGGGTGTCTATGTGACTCCTGCGTTCCCGAAGTTAGTCTATGTACTGGATGAAAATAACTGCTTAAAGGGCGGAAAATACGACTATGTGACCAAGCTGGCGGCACAGTGCTCCGCCAAGAGAATGTACCCCGACTACATCTCCGCGAAGAAGATGCGTGAGAATTATGAGGGCAATGTATTTTCCTGCATGGGCTGCCGTTCTTTCCTGTCTCCCTGGAAGGATGAAAACGGAGAGTACAAATGGGAAGGACGTTTTAACCAGGGCGTTGTCAGCATCAACCTGCCCCAAATCGGCATCCTGGCAAAAGGAAACGAAGAAAAGTTCTGGAAACTTTTGGACGAGCGTCTGGAGCTGTGTTATGAAGCACTGATGTGCCGCCATAAGGCACTGGAAGGTGTGGTGTCCGATGTAAGCCCCATCCACTGGCAGTACGGAGCCATCGCGCGTCTGAAGAAGGGTGAGACCATCGACAAATACCTACACAACGGTTATTCCACCATGTCCTTAGGCTATATCGGTCTGTACGAGACCACTTATCTCATGAAGGGATGCAGCCAGACCGTGGAGCCCGGCAAGGAATTTGCCCTGCGCGTTATGGATTATATGAAGGATCGCTGCGCAAAATGGAAAGAGGAGACCGGCATTGCGTTCAGTCTCTACGGAACTCCGGCAGAGACCCTGTGCTATCGTTTTGCAAGAATTGACCGTGAAAAATACGGCGACATCTCCAATGTCACCGACAAGGGATATTATACAAACTCCTATCATGTGGATGTACGGGAGAAGATCGATGCCTTTACCAAATTCAAGATCGAGAGCGAGTTCCAGAATAAGTCCTTGGGCGGTGCCATCTCTTATGTAGAAGTGCCGAACCTGACCAATAATGTGGAAGCTATCGAAGAAGTGATCCGTTTTATCTACGACAATATTCAGTACGGTGAGTTCAACACCAAGTCCGATTACTGCCATGTCTGCGGTTACGACGGCGAGATCATGATCAATGACAACATGGAGTGGGAGTGCCCCCAGTGCCATAACAAGGACCATGCGAAAATGAACGTTACCAGAAGAACCTGCGGTTATCTGGGAGAGAACTTCTGGAATGCAGGTAAGACGAAAGAAATCAAAGCGCGAGTTCTTCATCTGTAACAGGCAGATAGTAAAAGGGAAGGAAATGTCCTATGAATTATGCGACGATCAAGAAAACGGACGTGGCAAACGGTCCCGGCGTGAGAGTATCGCTGTTCGTCAGCGGCTGTACCCATCACTGCAAGGGATGCTTTAACAGTGAGGCTTGGGATTTCCATTATGGACAGGCATATACCGAAGATACAGAGAAAGAGATTCTGCAGGCACTTGCCCAGGATTATATCCGTGGATTAAGTCTGCTCGGCGGGGAACCTATGGAGCCCGAGAACCGGGGAACGGTACTGTCTCTGGTGAAAAAGGTGCGGGAGATCTATCCGCAGAAGACCATCTGGTGTTACACCGGATATCATTTTGACAAAGATCTGCTTCGGTGGATGGAAGAAGGGGATCCGGTGATCACAGAGCTTCTGCCACTGCTCGATGTTATTGTGGACGGCGAATACGAAGAATCGTGCAGAAATCTTCGACTGGCTTTTCGCGGATCTGAAAATCAGCGTATTTTGGATGTACCTTTGTCTTTGAGAGAAAAATGTGGTAAAATTCTACACCTCCGGTAAATTCAAAGTTTTTTGTTGTTTTTGAGAATGAGTTGTTATATACTAAGAGGAGGTAGTGCAACAGCCTGAATTGTGCATGCCTGTAATGGTTTCTAAGTCCAAAGGATGGAGAAATCGTATTATTAATATTTAATTATTACGTAAGGATGGTATTACAATTATGAATTTAATGGAACAGTGGAGATCAGTAGCATATAATGAGGCAACCGGCAAAGAGAAGCTGCAGCAGCTCTGGGCTGTTTATTTTCAGGAGGAGAGGGAAATCTATGCACAGCTTCTGAAGAACCCCGATGAAGTGGTAAAGGGTACCGTGCAGGAACTGGCTGACAAGTTCAAAGTATCTCTGATGACCATGACCGGATTCCTGGATGGTATCAACGACAGCCTGGTAGAGCAGAACCCGATCGACGATCTGGAAGAGGATACCCAGGTAAACTTAGGCTTCGACAAGGCTCTCCTGTACAAGAACATGGTAGCGGCAGAGGCTGACTGGCTGTACAATCTGGAAGAGTGGAACGACATTTTCGACGAAGAGACCCGTAAGGCACTCTACAAGGAGCAGAAGTCTTCCACTACTATTGTAAAGGAGCAGAAGGTTTATCCCAATGACCCCTGTCCCTGCGGAAGCGGCAAGAAATACAAAAAGTGCTGCGGCAGAAAGTAAATTGAACATAAAGGGGGTTTTCCGCATGTATGCAGAGAGCCCCTTTTTCGTTTTGCCATGCATCTGAGCTAGGATAGGAAAGGAAGGTTTATATATGAAAATACTGAAAGAATTGAAATGGGAAGCAATTCTGACCGGAGTTCTGTACATTCTTCTTGGAATCGTGGCACTGGTGATTCCCGAGATCATGCAGAAGACGCTGGGATATCTGATCGGTATCGTATTGATCGTGGCGGGACTGATATCTATTATCTGTTATCTGCTCCGGGATGCCAGAGAGAACTATTACCACAATGAGTTCGTATTCGGTCTGGTAGGCATGGTGGTAGGCGCGGCAGTTTTGTACAAAGTGGAAGTGATTATTTCCCTGATTCCTTTTATTCTGGGAATTCTGGTGCTGTTCAGCGGATGCAGCAAGCTGCAGGATGCCATTGACCTGAAGAGATTAAGTTATGGCAGCTGGGTAGGAATGCTCGTTGTGGCAGTCATCAACATTATTCTGGGAATCGTACTGATCTGTAATCCGTTCAAGGCAGCGATTCTGTTATTCCGTGTCCTGGGTGTGGGACTAATCTTAAGCGGCGCAAGCGACTGTTTTTCCACCATTTATTTCGCGGAGAAGCTGCGTAGATTCAAACAGGAACAGGAAGCAGTGGACGGTGTTTTCAGAGAGATTGATTCCGAAAAATAAAACAGTATACAGGAAGAGAAACTGACAGGAGGAACATTGTGAATATTGCATCTTTTTTGTCTCCGAAGGAGGAGGTTATTTTTCTTCGGGACGATATGACCATCAGGCAGGGGCTGGAGAAGATGAAGCGCTACGGTTACACGGCGATACCGGTGATCGATGCCGACGACCGGTATGTGGGCGTAATCAGTGAGGGAGATTTTCTGTGGAATATCCTAAGCCACAACAGTGAGCTGGATACCATTACCATGAAGAGTCTGGAGAAGCTGTCCGTGCGGGATATTATACAGAGCGGCAAGATCCGTCCAGTATGTATCGATACCAACATGGAGGAACTGCTGGGACAGGCGCAGATGCAGAACTTTGTACCGGTGATCGATGACAGAAATGTATTTATCGGGATCATCACCCGAAGCGAGATCATCAAATATTTTATTAAGAAACAGATCGAAGCCGCAGAGAAACAGATATAATGCGTTCAAGCATTACTAAGAGAAAGGTGTGTAGAATCATGAAAAAGTTGGAAGAATATGTAAAGAGCATCCCGGATTTCCCGGAAAAAGGTATTATTTTCCGGGATGTGACCAGCGTACTGCAGGATGCAGACGGACTGCATCTGGCAATCGATACCATGCAGGAGAAGATCAAGGATCTGGACTATGATGTGGTAGTAGGACCTGAGTCCCGCGGATTTATCTTCGGAACCCCGATTGCATACAATAATCATAAGCCCTTCGTACTGATCCGTAAAAAGGGCAAGCTGCCCAGAGAGACCGTATCCACCACGTATGATTTGGAATATGGTTCCGCTACCATCGAGATGCACAAGGACAGCATCAAGCCCGGTCAGAAGGTTCTGATCGTGGATGATCTGATCGCTACCGGTGGTACCACCGAGGCTATGATCAAGATGATCGAGTCCTTAGGCGGCGAAGTGGCCGGCGTTGTGGTACTGATCGAGCTGGCAGGCTTAAAGGGACGTGAGCGTCTGGACGGATATCGTCTGGAGTCCGCCATCTGTTATGAAGGAAAATAAAAAATAGTTACAAAATATTTCACATGGAGCCGTTTTGTCTATGACAGAAGAGAAGAACGAAGTCATCTTCGACGATGACAAGATAAGTAAATCAGAAGAATTCGTGAATCCCGAGGAACTGTATCAGGAGCTTATTCGCTGTGTGCAAAAATATCACCCCAGTGATGATATTTCCATGATTGAGAAAGCTTACAAGGTCGCCAGTGAGGCTCATAAAAATCAGTTCCGGAAGTCCGGGGAACCTTATATCATCCATCCTTTGAATGTGGCAATCATTCTGGCGGAGCTGAAGCTGGATAAGGAGACCATCGTGGCAGGTATCCTGCACGATGTGGTGGAAGATACCGTGATGACAGAGGACGACCTTAAGAGAGAATTCGGAGATGACGTGGCGCTTCTGGTAGACGGTGTGACGAAACTGGAGAAGATCCCACTGTCCGGTAACGGAGAACAGTCAGATGCCAAGCTGGAGATGCAGGCGGAGAACCTGCGTAAGATGTTCCTCGCCATGGCGAAGGATATCCGTGTCATTATGATCAAGCTGGCGGACCGTCTGCATAATATGCGTACCTTAAAGTACAAGACACCGGAGAGCCAGCAGAGGATCGCCAAGGAGACACTGGAGATCTATTGTCCCATTGCCCAGCGTCTTGGTATCAGCAAGCTGAAGATCGAACTGGATGACCTGTCCTTAAAATATTTGGAACCGGATATTTATTATGATCTGGTGGATAAGATCGCAGTGCGCAGAAATATCCGTGAGAAATATATCCAGGGCATCGTAGATGAGGTCAGTGAGCATATCAAGAATGCCGGTATTGATGCAAAGGTCGACGGTCGTGTAAAGCACTTTTTCAGTATTTACAAGAAGATGAAAAACCAGCATAAAACGCTGGATCAGATCTATGATCTCTTCGCTGTGCGCATTATTGTGGATACGGTCAAGGACTGCTATGCGGCACTGGGTGTGATCCATGAGATGTATAAACCCATTCCGGGACGTTTCAAGGACTATATCGCCATGCCAAAGGCGAACATGTACCAATCCCTGCATACTACATTGATCGGCAACAACGGACAGCCCTTCGAGATTCAGATCAGGACCTTCGAGATGCACCGTGTGGCGGAATACGGTATTGCCGCCCACTGGAAATACAAGGAGGCTTCCGACGGCAAGAAGCCGGAGGTACAGGAAGAGGAGAAGCTGGTATGGCTGCGCCAGATCTTGGAGTGGCAACGGGATATGTCGGACAACAAGGAGTTCATGAACCTGTTGAAGAACGACTTGGATCTGTTCTCCGACAGCGTGTACTGCTTTACTCCCACCGGTGATGTCAAGAATCTTCCTGCGGGATCCACACCCATTGATTTCGCTTACAGCATTCATTCCGCGGTGGGTAACAAGATGGTGGGAGCCAGAGTCAACGGGAAACTGGTGACCATTGATTACAAGATCAACAACGGAGACCGGATCGAGATCATCACCTCCCAGAACTCCAAGGGTCCCAGCCGTGACTGGCTGAATGTGGTAAAAAGTACGCAGGCCAAGAACAAGATCAATCAGTGGTTCAAGAACGAATTAAAGGAAGACAATATTTTAAAGGGCAAGGAACTGCTTTCCAACTACTGCAAAGC
>CAVFMG010000025.1:0-25142 GCA_963623435.1 Odoribacter splanchnicus | reverse complement strand
GTATCTCTGCAGTTCCAGATGGCTCCAGTGGAACAGGGGGTTGCCGATAGCTTTGCCCAGGCGTTCTGCCCATTTGCAGAACTTCTCGTAATCGGAAGCGTCACCGGTGATGTACTTCTCGTCAACACCGCAGGAACGCATGAAACGCCACTTGTAGTGGTCGCCGCCCAGCCATACCTGAGTGATGTTGTCGAACTGTCGGTCCTCCGCAATCTCCTTGGGATTGATATGGCAATGGTAATCCAGAATCGGTGTTTTTTCTGCGTAGTCGTGGAACAGCTTTTTTGCTGTCTCAGTCTCTAACAGAAAGTCCTTGTCCATAAATGCTTTCATTTTAAAATCCTCCATAAATATATTAAAAAGGGTATTTTCAGCCACCCCACTGCTGTCCTTGATAAAAATAAAAAAATTATTTTGTGGTGCCGCGTTTTACCAGCTCACCGGAGAATACGGTCTTCTTCGGCATCTCGCTTCCGCCTAAGACGCCCATCAGCGTCGTGATCAGGTGCTGACACAGTGTTTCCAGCTTATTATCGATACTGGTCAGCTCCGGATCGCAGCAATTTACCAGCATGGAATTATTATAACCGATCACCGCCAGATCTTCCGGAATACGCAGCTTCATCTCACGAGCGTATTTCAGGGCACCCAGCGCCAGAGAATCGTCAGCAGCAATAATTCCGTGGAATATAGTTCCTTTAGTATGTAATTTCACCAGCTGCTCTGCCATTGCAGGAATATCTTCGTGTGAACCCTGGTAGAGCTGTAAGAAACTTCCATTAGTGAGAAGCCCCTTTTCCTCCATGGCGGCACGATATCCGGAGAGCTTTTTCTTACCACTGTAGGAAGTGGAATTATAGAAATACAGAATATCTTCCACACCGGAGCGGATCATTTCCATGGTGGCATCGTACATGGAAGTGAAATCATCCGAGACAATACTGTACACATTCGGAGCATCCAAAGCTGCATTCAACAGCATCACAGGTACCTGCGCGGCAGCATCCGTAATGTATTTGTTGTCTTCTTCCTTCTCGTAGATAAAGTTGGAACCTACTAATATAATGCCGTCCACTTTTTTGGTAATCAGAAGATTCATGGAGCTTACCTTGGTATCTAAGTCATAACCGGTACAGCACAGGATGCTGTCATAACCGTTGGCACGAAGCTTCTGCTCAATATAGTAGATTGCCTTGGCGAGGTACGGATCCGAACTGTCGGCACACATGATACCGATGGTCTTCATAGTGTTGAGTCCCAGTCCCCGGGCAAATGCGTTGGGAGTGTACTCATACTGATTGATTACGTCCAGTACTTTTTTCTTGGTTTTCTCGCTTACATTGTTGCTTCCGTTGAGTACGCGGGAAACAGTAGCAATAGAGACACCTGCCTTCTCGGAAATATCATAAATTGTCATCTGCAGCTTCCTCTCTGCTTCCATGTAACCTTATGTAAGAAAAATGTAAGTGGTTACATAAAAGCCATATCTGAATTATAACGAAAGACGTATCTTTTTTCAAGAGACATTTTCAACTTCTCATATGCCAAAAATTTATCAATGCGAAATATTGTTGATAAAATCGGTGGTTTCACGTAAATTAAACTTTCTGCTTTTGGTGATTGACGAAACCATTTTTTTGAAGTAAAATGAATCATGAAAGCACTTACATAAACTTCCTGCAATTTTGATTTGTTCGCAAGGTGCGCCGGGGAGCGTAAGTGCAGGTAATAGAGTGCCGTAAGACGGTGCAGATAGGATACGCTAAGCGTAGAATGGAGGATAAAATGGATATCTTAAACAAGGCAAAGACCGGTAAAAAGGAGAGACCTATCAAGGTTGTACAGTTCGGTGAGGGTAATTTCTTACGTGGATTCGTAGATTACATGATCGATATCGCTAACGAGCAGGGGAAGTTCGACGGAGACATCGTTCTGATCAAACCCATCGAGTTCGGTAATCTGGATATGTTCCACAAGCAGGACTGCCAGTACACTGTATCCCTTCGCGGTAACGTGAACGGTGAAGCCAAGATTATCAATAGAATCGTAACCAGCGTTGCAGACGCTGTAGATACTTATATGGAGTACAGCAAGTACATGGGACTTGCTGAGATCGATACCTTACGTTTCGTTGTATCCAACACCACCGAGGCAGGTATCGTATATGATGATACCGACAAGTTTGAGGCAGAGCCTCCCAAGACTTTCCCCGGCAAGCTGACCAAGTTCTTATATCATAGATTTGAGACCTTTGGGGGCGATATGAGCAAGGGTCTGGTAATGCTTCCCGTAGAGCTGATCGATGACAACGGTATTATGTTAAAGAAGTGCGTAATGCAGCTGATCGAGCTGTGGGGACTGGGCGATGAGTTCAAGAAGTGGGTAGATGAGGCATGTGTATTCACCTCTACTCTGGTTGACCGTATCATTACCGGTTATCCCCGTGCTACCGAGAAGGAAGAGTGGGAGAAGCTCGGTTACGAAGATCACATCATGGTAACAGGTGAACCGTTCGCCCTGTGGGTTATCGAATCCGCTAAGGATATCAGCAAGGAGTTCCCTCTTCCCGATGCAGGACTTCCTGTAATCTTTACCGACAACCAGAAGCCTTACAAGCAGAGAAAGGTTCGTATTCTGAATGGTGCGCATACCTCTTTCGTACTGGCTTCTTACCTGTGCGGCAACGACATCGTAAGACAGTCCATGCAGGATGACGATATCCGTAACTTCATGCTGAAGACCATTTACGATGAAGTAATTCCTACTCTGTCTCTTCCCGAGGAAGAACTGAAGCAGTTCGCAGGCGAAGTTGTGAACCGTTTCAATAACCCTTATGTAGACCATGCACTGCTTGCTATCTCCCTGAACTCCGTATCCAAGTGGAGAGCAAGATGTATGCCCAGCTTGTTAGGCTATGTGGAGAAGACCGGTAAGCTTCCCGCTCATCTGACCTTCTCTATCGCAGCACTGATGGCATTCTATACCGGTACCGAGATCCGCGATAAGGCTCTGATCGGTCACAGAAACGGTCAGGAATACAATATCATGGATGATAAGGAAGTTCTGGAATTCTTCGCAGCTAACTGTGAGAAGGACACGCAGACGTTCGTAACCGCATTCTTAGGCAACGAGGACTTCTTCGGACAGGATCTGAACAAGGTACCCGGACTTACCGATGCAGTCGTAGCATACCTGGATGATATTAAGGCAAATGGCATGAGGGCAGCATTATGCAAGATTTCTTAAAAATTAATGACAATGATAATGTGGTCGTAGCATTAAATACGATTCCTGCCGGTGAGCAGATCACAGTCTCTGTAGGTGGCGGTTCTAAGACCGTTACCGCCAGAGAGGAGATCCCTGCAGGACATAAGATGGCAATTTTTGACATTCCCGAAGGCGGCGAGGTCATCAAATACGGTTACCGCATCGGTAATGCCAAAGAGAACATCGCAGAGGGCAGCTGGATTCATACCCACAATGTAAAGACCGCTCTGGGCGATCTGCTGGAGTACACCTACAATCCCACTCCTGTAGAGGAGAAGAAGACGGAAGATGTGACTTTCATGGGATTCAACCGTCCGGACGGCAAAGTAGGCGTTCGTAACGAGATCTGGGTCATCCCCACCGTAGGTTGTGTCAACAACGTGGCAACCGCCATTGCAAAGCAGGCAAATGCTTTTGTTAAGGGTACCGTAGAAGAGGTTATTGCATTCCCTCATCCTTACGGATGTTCTCAGATGGGAGATGACCAAGAGCATACCCGTAAGATCCTGGCAGATCTGATCAACCATCCCAATGCAGGCGGCGTACTGGTACTGGGACTGGGCTGCGAGAACAGCAACATTGATGTATTAAAGCCTTACATCGGCGATTATGATGAGAACCGTGTGAAATTCCTGGTATGCCAGGAGCACGAGGATGAGATCGCAGACTCCGTAGAGATCATCAAGGGTCTGATCGATTACGCTTCCAAGTTCGAGAGAGAGCCCATCAGCGTAAGCAAGCTGGTCATCGGCATGAAGTGCGGCGGCAGTGACGGACTGTCCGGCATTACCGCAAATCCTCTGGTAGGCCGCTTCTCCGATCTGCTGATCTCCAAGGGTGGCACTACCATCCTGACCGAGGTTCCCGAGATGTTCGGAGCAGAGACGATTCTGATGAACCGTTGTGCTAATGAGGAACTGTTCCACCAGACCGTAGATCTGATCAATGACTTCAAGAATTACTTCAAGAGTCACAATCAGACCATTTACGAGAATCCTTCTCCGGGTAATAAAAAGGGTGGTATCTCCACGTTAGAGGACAAGTCCTTAGGATGTACCCAGAAGTCCGGAAGTGCTCTGGTCAAGGGTGTACTGCAGTATGGTGATACCGTGAAGACTCCGGGACTGAACCTTCTGTCCGCACCGGGCAACGACCTGGTAGCAGCTACCGCACTGGCAGCAGCAGGAGCACATATCGTACTGTTTACCACAGGACGCGGAACTCCTTTCGCTTCCCCGGTTCCTACCATGAAGATCGCTACTAACTCCCGCCTGGCAGGCAAGAAGTCCAACTGGATCGATTTCAATGCCGGTGTACTGGTAGAGGATAAGACCATGGAAGAGGAGACTAAGGCACTGTTTGACCTGGTAGTGGAGACCGCTTCCGGCAAACAGGTATGCAGCGAAGCAGCAGGCTTCCATGATATGGCTATTTTCAAGCAGGGTGTAACTCTGTAAAAGATCATACACAAAACGGCGTTCTTTTGTTACAGCAAACGTGCAGGAGAACGCCTTTGTTATATAGGAGGAACTATGACAATTCAGGAAATCAAGGCACTTCCCCGCACGGAGAAAGGCAGCTTCGACCTGACGACCGTGCAGCAGAGCGCAGGTCTGCGCAGTATTTATCAGGCAGCGGATCAGGTATATCCCGTATACGCGGCATTCGAGACCACCGAAAATAAAAAGGAAGGCTATCCCGACATCATGGCGCAGATGCGTGTGCTGAAAAAACATGCAGAAAGCGAATTTACCGCGGAAAACGGTGCATATTATACCGCAGCGCTGCTTCATACCGTTGAGCAGATCAGCCCGGAGATCTATGAGAATTACAGAGAACTGCTGGATAATTTCCGGGACGCTGTGAAGCGTATGCTGGAGCAGTACTACGATGCAAAAGAGAAAAAATTCGCCATGGATGACACATCCAAAAAGGTATTCTGCGATGCGGTACAGAAGGCATGTGCAGAGTATTTATTATTGACTGAGAAGTACCAGATGTGCTGACTATTCAGAGACATGTGAATATTGCAAAATATTTGTCGAATGCTTGCATTCGTAAGAAGATTTTGCGATATTTATGTGACGAAGTAACCACATGAGCAAAAAAGTGAGCTCCGCAAGAGTGGTTTTGCGAATGGGTCTCTGAATAGTCATAAGATAAAAACGAGAGGAAACAGCGCATGGAAATCAGACATATTATGCATACTGCCCGCAGTGCGACCATAGAGATCGCGGATGGTGGCAGATATTTTACAAAACAGCCCGTAGAATTACGAGTAAACGGTGAGACGACACTGACCACAGAGAAGACTATCACTTCCCTGTTTGATCTGAAGCCAGATCAGAAATATGTGGTGGAAGCTTATGTGAACGGAGAAAAGCAGGGCGAAGTATCTTTTAAGACGGATTATGAGTATGTGACCCTGGATGTGACCAGATTCGGTGCCAAGGGTGACGGCGAGCATGACGACACCCATTTTATCCAGGCAGCTATCATGGCATGCCCGGTGAACAGCAGAGTGTATTTTCCCGCAGGAACCTACCGCATTACCAGCCTGTTTTTAAAGAGTCATATCCGCATCGAACTGGCAGAAGGTGCGGAACTGAAGGCATTTACTGAGAGAGAAAAATTTCCTACATTCCCCGGAATGCTGCAAAGCTATGATGAGACCGACGAGTACAATCTCGGTACCTGGGAGGGCAATCCCTTGCCCATGTTCTCCGGTATCATCTGCGGCATCGGCGCGGAGGATGTGGTGATCTACGGACAGGGTAAGATCAACGGTAACGCCTCCAAAGAGAACTGGTGGAAGGATCCCAAGGTCATGAACATTGCATTTCGCCCCAGACTGTTCTTCATCAGCGGCTGCAAGAATGTGACCCTGCAGGGCTTGACCTTCTGCAATTCTCCTTCCTGGACACTGCATCCCTATTTCAGCAACGATCTGAAATTTATCGGTGTGACCGTGCAGAATCCCAGTGATTCCCCCAACACCGACGGACTGGATCCCGAATCCTGCAAAAATGTGGAGATCCTGGGCGTGCGTTTCTCCCTGGGAGATGACTGCATCGCAGTCAAGAGCGGTAAGATCTACATGGGCAAAAAGCACAAGACTCCTTCCGAGAACATCCACATCCGCCAGTGTCTCATGGAGAACGGTCACGGTGCCGTGACATTAGGCAGCGAGATGGCAGGAGGCGTGGTGAATCTGACAGTGGAAGACTGCATTTTCCGTCACACGGACAGAGGTCTGCGCATCAAGACCCGCCGCGGCAGAGGAAAAGATGCGATTTTAAGCAACATTATTTTCCGTAACCTGACCCTAGATCATGTGATGACACCACTGGTGGTCAACTGCTTCTATTTCTGCGATCCCGACGGCAAGACCACTTACGTTCAGTCCAGAGACGTCTACCCTGTGGATGACAGAACCCCGCAGGTGAAGAAGATGGTATTTGAAAACATGGAATGCACCAACTGCCATGTAGCAGCCGCTTACTTTGACGGACTTCCCGAGCAGAAAATCGAAGAGATCTACATGAAGGACATCTCCATCAGCTATGCCGAGGATGCCAAATGTGATGTCCCGGCGATGTCGGATGGCGTGGGAAAAAGCAGTAAGAGAGGTCTTTTTGCAAGAAATGTTGCAAAACTGACCCTGGATAACGTGAAGATCGAAGGACAGGTCGGAGAGGCTTACGAGCTGGAAGGCGTGGACGAACTGATTAAGCATTGATTACAATAAGGATTAGAAATATAACACAAGAGAATGCGGCGCACTCCGCCGCATTCAGAATGGAGGAAATTATGCAGTTAGGAATTCGTTTACATGATACGAAGAAGCTGCCCTTTGAGGAGCGTATTGCCAATGTCCATGAGCTTGGTTTTACCTGCGGACATCTGGCACCCGGCAAGGTGATCACCGAGTTCCCCACCACAGATGAGGCGCTTACCCCGGGACTTGCCATGTACATGAAAAATGTATTTGCCAAAAATCAGGTGGATGTTGCGGTACTGGGATGCTACTTAAATCTGGCGAACCCCAATCCGGAGCAGCTTGCGAAGATCACCCACCGTTATATGGCACACATTCGTTTTGCTTCCTGGCTTGGCTGCGGTGTTGTGGGAACCGAGACCGGTGCTCCCAACGAGACCTATACCGCCGTACCCGAATGCCATGGCGAAGAGGCCCTTCAGACCTTTATCACGAACCTGCGTCCGGTGGTAAAATATGCGGAGCAGATGGGCGTTGTCATGGCGATCGAGCCGGTATGGAAGCATATCGTTTATAATCCCGCCAGAGCAAGAAGAGTGCTGGATGAGATCAATTCTCCCAACCTGCAGATCATTTTAGACCCGGTAAATCTGCTGGATTACTGCAATTACAAGGATCAGGTGGCAATCGTGGACGAAGCCATCGACCTGTTGGGTGAGGATGTGGCAATGGTACATCTGAAGGATTTCATCCCAGAGGATGGGAAACTGAAATCCGTAGGCTGCGGTCTGGGACAGATGGACTACACTTCCGTATTAAAGTTCATGAAGGAGCGTAAGCCCTTTATTCATGCAACTCTGGAAGACACCACACCGGAAAATAATGTCCAGGTGAAAAATTTTATTCAGGGACTCTATGACAATCTGTAAAGTTGTGATATACTCTTTCGGGAGTATTCCTAGTAGATTGGTAGGAGAACTAAAATGTTAAATGAATTTTCCAGAACAGAATTATTGATCGGCAAGGAAGCCATGCAGCGCCTGTACGGCGCAAGAGTGGCGGTATTTGGCATCGGCGGTGTCGGCGGTTACGTGGTGGAGGCGCTTGCCCGCAGCGGTGTCGGCGCTTTTGACCTGATCGACGACGATAAGGTGTGCCTGACGAATATCAACCGTCAGATTATCGCTACGCGTAAAACCATCGGCAAATACAAGGTGGATGTCATGGAGGAGCGTGTGCACTCCATCAATCCCGAAGCACAGGTCACCGTGCACAAATGTTTTTATCTGCCCGAGACTGCGGATCAGTTTGATTTTACCCAGTACGACTATGTGGTGGATGCGGTGGATACTGTGACTGCCAAGTTAGAGATCATCATGCGCGCGAAGGAAGCGGGGGTTCCCGTTATCAGCTGCATGGGTGCCGGCAATAAATTAGACCCCACCCAGTTCCATGTGGCGGACATCTATAAGACCACCATGTGCCCATTAGCGAAAGTCATGCGCAGAGAGCTGAAAAAGCGCGGCGTGAAAAAGTTAAAAGTGGTGTATTCCACAGAGGCTTCCGTAAAACCGTTGGAAAATATGGAAAACAGCTGCCGTACGGGATGCGTCTGTCCTCCTGGAACCAAGCATAAATGTACCGACAGAAGAGCCATTCCCGGCAGTATTTCCTTTGTCCCTTCCGTGGCGGGACTGATCCTCGCCGGGGAAGTAATCAAGGATCTGATTGCAGAAGATGAGTTCCCAGGAACCTTTTCCAGTAACTTTGACAGCATCGGACAGTCCAAGGAATCTGCGGACAAGATCCGCGGCATCGTGGAGAATCTGATCAGCAATTCCAACCAGAGCGTGGAGATCATGAATGGTGTGGTAGGCGAGATTCATCAGCAGAACGAGAAGCTGGGTACCACGCTGAATGTCTTCAGCACACTGAATCAGGAAGTACAGAAGGTCGTAGGAGAGATCAACGTGATCTCCGGCGAACTGGATCATATTGAGAACTACAAGACCGATGTGGTAGAGAAGATCGACGGACTGACCGAGATCTCCCAGAACAATGCGGCAAGCCCCGAGGAGCCCGCAGCTACCATGGATCAGCTGGCAGAGATCGTAGAGGACTGCCGACAGGCGACTGCACAGCTGAATGTCATTGCAGATGAATTAAATGCAAATGCGAAGAAATTCCAACTTTAATTCGGATCTATGGGATAAATAGAGGAAGAGCAAGGGGCACTGTTACAGGATTGTGGCAGTGCCTTTTCTGAAGAGGAGCGAGCATGTGGAAGATGCAACGAAAGGACAACAGTAAAATGAGTACGATAGAGAAACATGACATGACCCAGGGAAAGATACTGCTCCCCTTAGTATCTTTTACGATTCCACTGGTACTGGGCAATCTGTTTCAGCTGACCTACAACGCGGCAGATTCCGTGATCGTAGGAAAATATGTGGGAGAGCAGGCACTGGCGGCAGTGGGCACTTCCACACCGATTATGAATATCGCGATCCTGCTGATCAGCGGGATGTGCATGGGAGCCAGCGTGTTAATGAGCTCCCAGTATGGGGCAAAAGATTACGACACGCTGTCGAGACAGATCAGTACGACAATGCTGGCGGGCTGCGGATTCTCCGTGGTATTCTCCCTTCTGATGCTTCTGCTGGCGACACCGGTACTGAGACTGATCCGGGTGCCGGAGGCAGCAATCCCGGAAGCTTCCGTTTATCTGCGTATCATTTTCATGGGACTGATTTTTACATTTATGTATAATTTCCTGGCGAATACCATGCGGGCGCTGGGAGACAGTAAGACACCGTTGTATTTTCTGGTGACCAGTGCGTTTCTGAATGTTTTTGGAGATCTGTTCTTCGTCGTGGTACTGCGATGGGGCGTGGCGGGCAGCGCCATTGCCACGGTGTGCAGCGAGGGACTGTGCTGTCTGTTATGCGGTATTTATATTAAGAAAAAGATACCTCTTTTATGCCTTGGGAAAAAATGGTGGGTGTTCGATAAGAGCTTACTGGGCAAGACCGTCAGCTATGGCAGCACCAGCGCTATGCAACAGGTGTGCTTACAGCTGGGGAAGTTAATTATACAGTCTGTGGTCAATACCCAGGGTGTGGCGGTCATGGCGGCGTTTACTGCGGTGAACCGTGTGGATGATTTCGCCTATACGCCCCAGCAGAATATCGGACATGCCATGACAACTTTCCTGGCGCAGAACAAGGGTGCCGGGCATAAAGAACGCATGAAAAAAGGGTTCCAGACGGGACTGCTGATCGAACTGGTCTATTCCATCGGATTGTTTGCTGTGATCTGGGGACTGGCTCCGCAGATCATGGCGATGTTCGCCGAGGACGGGGATGCACAGGTGGTATACCTCGGTATCAGCTACCTGCACCTCATCTCCTGGATGTACATCCTGCCGGGACTGACCAACGGTATTCAGGGATTCTTCCGTGGCATCGGTGACCTGAAGGTGACATTGTATAGTACCTTTATGAATATGTTCGGCAGAGTGGTGGCAGTATTTGTAATGATCCGCCTGCTCCATATGGACTTCGCCAGCTTAGCGTGGGCGAATATGATCGGCTGGATCGTGATGATGCTATTTGAAGTGCCGCTGTTAGTGAAGTCCCTCCGGGGCGGCGAGTGCGGCTAGAAGAGATTTTGAATCTCCGTAGCCCACATTGGGGCTAAGAACCGCAGACCCGCGCGTGCTTTAGCACGATTCGCTTACGGACGCAGACCGTAGCGGTACATAAGCGAGGAAAGTACCCTCGCAATGCGTCCCCTGGGACGCTATGGTACCGACGGCTGCTTAGAGTCTGCTTGTCCTTACCCCAACTGTGGTCTACTGGTTTCTTGAGGGCTACGGAGAAAAGACGCTTCCGGAGGGAGATCTATATCAGGCAGCAGCCTGTTTTCCGTTGGAAGCTGCGCTACGGCATCATCGGCTATGAAACGGACAAGTGCTGCAAAAAGCATCGAAAAAATAAATTAAAATCAGCATAAAAATAAAAGATCCGGACATGCTGTTATTGTAAGAAACAATCAGGATAAATCAGGAGGAACAGCATGGATCAGATACCGCATATGTCGAAAGATACGGTGCAGCCGGACGCACAGGAAAAGCAAGAGTACGAGCAGTATGTCAAATCCGTTACCCCCACCCACAACCTGTGGGCGCAGATGGGAAAGGCGTTTCTGACGGGAGGCATTATCTGCTGCATCGGACAGGGAATCCTGAATTATACCGGAAATGTGCTGGGGATGGATCCGCAGACTTCCGGCAGCTGGTGCTCCCTGATTCTGGTGTTCGTATCGGTGGTCCTTACCGCATTGCATATTTATCCCAAGATTGCCAAATGGGGAGGCGCAGGAGCCCTGGTGCCCATCACCGGCTTCGCCAATTCCGTGACAGCTCCCGCTGTGGAATACCAGAAGGAGGGACAGGTCTTTGGCATCGGCTGCAAGATCTTCACCATCGCCGGACCGGTGATATTGTATGGAATTTTTTCCAGCTGGGTGCTGGGGCTGATTCTGTGGGTGTTGCAGATGTTCGGAATCAATATAGGATAAGAAATAGAAAGAGACAGTCATTTCTGTGTGGAAATGGCTGTTTTTCTATGCAATTTTTCTAATCTAACATTTTATTTACAATATAACATTGCAATGTTATATTTGAAAATAATAGTTAATTAAGGAGAGGTTACATGCAGATAGGAAAAGAGATGGCGATCCCGTCCATTCTGAAGATCGGAAACGGGGCATTAGGTAAGATCGGCGGTTATTTAAAGGCGGAGAATCTGGATCAGGTCGTGTTGTTTTTCGGGAACGGACTGATCGATATGTTCGGAGAGTTGGTTATGAATTCCCTAAAGGAAGCGGATGTAAATGTTCTGGAATACAATGAACTGGATACGGTGGATATCGACGACATCATCACATTGGCGTTCGCTGTTCCCAATAAGGCGAAGGCAGTGATTTCCATCGGTGGAGGCAAAGTCATCGACGCCGGAAAATATGCAGCGTTCCTGCGCAATCTTCCGTTTATCAGCGTACCGACTTCCAGCTCAAGTGACGGATTTTCCAGTGCCAGTGCCTCTTTATTGGTACAGGGGAAACGTACCAGTGTGCCTGCGAGACTGGC
This sequence comes from Odoribacter splanchnicus, assembly GCA_963623435.1. GTDB lineage: Bacteria > Bacillota > Clostridia > Lachnospirales > Lachnospiraceae > Acetatifactor. Next base: position 13,005 of record CAVFMG010000025.1, on the reverse strand, counting down.
TTACGGTATCATCGTGGACACCCAGGTGATCCGGACCGCTCCGGAGAAGTTCATCTACTCCGGCATCGGCGATATGATCTCCAAGATCACGGCGCTCTATGACTGGAGCTTCGAGGAAAAGGCAGGCTGTGGCGAAGTGAACGATTTCGCCGTCATGATTGCAAAGAAAGCGGTGAACAGCTTCGTCCGTACCCCTTACGAGAGTATCAAAGACGAACTTTTCCTGAAAGAACTGTTAGATTCCCTGGCGATGAGCGGCATCGCCAATGAAATCGCCGGCAGCAGCGCTCCCACTAGCGGCAGTGAGCATCTGATCTCCCATGCACTGGATAAGATTTTGGAAGTGCCGCAGCTCCACGGCATTCAGGTGGGAATTGCCACCTATATCATGGCAAAGGTACAGGATCACCGTTACATCCGTGTCAGCACGGTGCTTCAGGACACCGGCTTCTGGGATTATGTGGAAACTTTACATATGAAGAAGTCCGATTTCCTCAAAGCTATCGACATGGCCCCCTCCATCAAGCCCCACCGCCATACCTACCTTCACGAGGAAAAATATCGCGAAGCCGCGAAAAAACTGGTGTTGGAGGACGAGGTCTTAAACCGGGTACTGGAAGACTGACGGAGTTTATAAAGAGTTTATATTTTTTTTCTTGCAAAGAAGAAAGATTGCGTTATAATGTTAGATGACTAACAAAAACGGTTAGTTATCTAACATTTTATTTTGCAATTAAGTATTACGAAGGTAAGGAGGCAGGATGGACGAGGATACAAGTGTACTGACGAACCGTCAGCTTGGATTTGAGATCAAGGCCGCCAACAACATGATCCGCAGGAAGATGGAAGTAATCTTCACCCAGCAGGATGGTTATGAACTTAACGGAATGCAGGGACCGCTGCTTGGATATCTGTATCACAAGGGTAGAAATGGTGATGTATACCAGAAGGATGTGGAGCGGGAATTCCGCATTCGCAGATCCACAGCAACTGTGATGCTGCAGAGCCTGGAACAGAAGGGATACCTTGTGCGGGTGGCTTCGACGGAGGACGCCAGACTGAAACGGATCCTGTTGACGGAGAAAGCCATCGAGCATCATAATCTGATCGAGGAGCAGATCCGGAATTTTAACGCGGAACTGGAAGCAGGTCTGACAGAAGAGGAAAAGGAAGCATTTCTGTACATTCTGGATAAAATGATGCATAATCTGGGAATGAACGGCGAGCGCGCCGGGCGTTGTGGCAATCCCGGCAGAAATGAGTGAAACTATTAAGAAAGGAATTCAGCTATGATTAAAACATTAGCAAAACAGATCAAGGAATATAAGAGTGCTTCGATTGTCACTCCTATATTCATGATTCTGGAAGTAGCCATGGAAATGGTGATTCCACTCCTGATGGCATCCATCATCGATGACGGCGTGCAGGCGGGAGATATGAAACATATTTTGATCATCGGTTGTTACATGATCCTGGCAGCCATTGTCGGATTGTTCGCCGGTGTCATGGGTGGTAAATACGGTGCAAAGGCATCCACCGGATTTGCCAAGAACTTAAGAGAGGCTATGTATGAGAACATCCAGACCTTCTCTTTCTCCAACATTGATAAGTTCTCAACCGCGGGACTGGTCACCCGTATGACCACGGATGTTACAAATATACAGAACTCCTATCAGATGCTTCTGCGTATGTGCTTCCGATCACCGGTCAGCCTGATCTGCGCCATGTTGATGGCATTTTTGATCAACGCAAGGGTAGCAAGTATATATCTTGTAGCTGTGATATTTCTCGGAATTGTCATGGGAATTATCATGAAAGCTGTGGCAAAGTATTTCAGCGAGGTCTTTAAAAAGTATGATGATCTGAATGCCAGTGTACAGGAGAACGTAGCCGCACAGCGTGTGGTCAAGGCATATGTGCGTGAGGATTATGAGATCGACAAGTTCCATAAAGCCAGCTACAACATTTATAAAATGTTCAAAAAAGCAGAATGTACCATGGTATATATTTGGCCTGTAATGCAATTTACGGTTTACTCATGTATTTTGGGCATCAGCTGGCTGGGAGCACATATGATCGTTTCAGACCAGTTAACCACAGGTGAGCTGATGAGTCTGCTGACTTACTGCATGAGCATTCTGATGAACCTGATGATGCTGGCAATGATTTTTGTTATGATGAGTATGAGTGAGGCCAGTGGAAAGCGTATTGCGGAAGTACTGGAAGAGAAGGCAGACATCACCAATCCCGAACAGCCCGACTACGATGTGACGGACGGCAGCATCCGCTTTGATCATGTAACTTTCCGTTATAATAAACAGAGTGAGAAGCCGGTGTTAGATGATCTGAACTTTGAGATCAAGTCAGGCGAGACCATCGGCATCCTGGGCGGTACCGGAAGCTCCAAGACCAGCCTGGTGAATCTCATCAGCCGTCTGTATGATGTCAATGAGGGTACGGTCTATGTCGGTGGCAAGGATGTTAGAACCTACGACCTGGAGACCTTGCGTAACGAGGTAGCCGTAGTATTGCAGAAAAACGTGCTGTTTTCAGGTACAATTTTAGAGAACCTTCGTTGGGGCGATGAAAACGCTACAGAAGAAGAATGCATCCGTGCCTGCCATCTGGCATGTGCTGATGAATTTATTGAAAAGATGCCTGCAAAATACAATACCTATATTGAACAGGGCGGAAGCAATGTCTCCGGCGGACAGAAACAGAGACTGTGTATTGCCAGGGCACTGCTGAAGAAGCCGAAGGTACTGATCCTGGATGATTCCACCAGTGCCGTGGATACCGCTACCGACGCGAAGATTCGTAAGGCATTTGCTACGGAGATCCCCGGTACGACTAAAATCATTATCGCACAGCGTATCTCCAGTATTCAGGATGCAGACCGTATCATCGTTATGGATAACGGTAGGATCGATGCGTTTGCACCTCACGAAGAACTGCTTCGTACCAATAACATTTATAAGGAAGTATATGAGGCTCAGACCCAGACGGGTGGCGGCGACTTTGATGAGAATGGAGGTGAGTCATAATGCCAGGACCTATGGGCGGAGGAATGCGCGGATCCGGCAGAAGAATGCAGGGTGGTACGCGTGTTGAAAATCCGGGAAAAATATTTAAACGGCTGATGACCTATATTTTCAAAAAATACGGCATTCACTTTATCATTGTATTGATCTGTATTATACTGAGCGTTGTGGCAAGCATTCAGGGAACTCTGTTTATGCAGAGACTGATCGATGACTATATTATGCCCATGATCGGACAGGAGACTCCAGACTTTAGCAATCTGTTCCGAGAAATTGTCCGTGTGGCAGGCTTTTATCTGATGGGTGTGGCTGCTACCTATGCTTACAACCGTATTATGGTAACTATAACCCAGGGAACGCTGAAGAGTCTTCGTGATGACTTATTTCAGCACATGGAGAAGCTGCCGATCAAATATTTTGATACTCATTCTCACGGCGATATCATGTCCATCTATACCAACGATATTGATACGCTGCGGCAGATGATCAGCCAGAGTATTCCACAGATGTTTTCCAGTGCTATTACGGTTGTGGGTACATTAGGAAGTATGCTGGTCTTAAGTATTCCCCTGACAGCTGTCAGCCTGATTATGGTGGCACTGATGATGTTTGTCACCGGTAAAGTAGCAGGCTTAAGCGGAAAATATTTCGTAAAGCAGCAGAAGAATATCGGTAAAGTCAATGGTTACATCGAAGAAATGATGGAAGGACAGAAGGTTGTCAAGGTATTCTGTCACGAAGATAAGAGTCTGGAAGAGTTCAAGTCATTGAATGACGAACTGTGCGACAGTGCGTACAATGCGAATAAATTCGCTAACCTGATGGGTCCCATTAATTCGCAGCTGGGTAACTTAAGCTACGTAATCTGTGCGATTGCCGGTGGTGCCATGGCACTGGGGGGATTTGCGGGACTGACCCTTGGAAAGCTTGCAAGCTTCTTAACCTTTAACAAGAGCTTTAACATGCCGATTAGCCAGGTCAGTCAGCAGCTGAACAGTATCGTTATGGCGCAGGCAGGTGCCAAGAGAATATTTGATTTGCTGGATGAACCTGTTGAGACCGACGAGGGATATGTGACCATCGTTCGTGCGAAGAAGGTAGATGGCAAGATCGTGGAGTGTCCCGAGAGAACCGGTATGTGGGCATGGAAGCATGTGCATCAGGCAGATGGTTCAGTAGATTATGTTGAATTGCAAGGCGAAGTGGTATTTGATGATGTAGACTTCGGCTACAACGATGACAAGATCGTGTTGCACAACATCGAGATGTACGCAAAGCCCGGTCAGAAGATCGCATTTGTAGGCTCCACTGGTGCCGGTAAGACCACCATTACGAACCTGATCAACCGGTTCTATGATATTCAGGATGGTAAGATCCGTTACGACGGAATCAACATCAACAAGATCAAGAAAGCGGATCTGAGAAAATCCCTTGGTATTGTATTGCAGGATACCCATCTGTTCACCGCCACCGTTATGGACAATATCCGTTTCGGTAAACTGGATGCCACAGACGAGGAAGTCATCGCCGCAGCAAAGCTGGCGAATGCGGATACCTTTATCCGCCAGCTGCCGGATGGCTACAACACAGTCCTCACCGGTGACGGCGCGAACTTAAGCCAGGGTCAGAGACAGCTTCTGTCCATCGCCAGAGCAGCCGTAGCGGATCCTCCCGTACTGATCTTGGATGAGGCTACCAGCTCCATTGATACCCGTACCGAGAAGATCGTGCAGGACGGCATGGATAAGCTGATGAAGGGCAGAACCACCTTTGTCATCGCCCACAGACTTTCCACCGTCAAGAACAGCGACTGCATTATGGTTCTCGAGCAGGGCCGCATCATCGAACGCGGCAACCACGACGAACTTATCGCCCAGAAGGGCAGATATTACCAGTTGTACACCGGTAATGCCATCGCGGAAGGCTAAGTGAATAAACAAGGTTAGAGAGTAGTGTCCGGATTAGTAATGTGATTCGGGCACTATTTTTTTGATGGATCTGTGTTATTTGCGCCTAGTGGGGCAGGGCGTAGGCACAGCGAGCGCCGGGAGCTTGCGCTGTGCCCACGAAATGAAGCGAGAAGGGTACAGGTGCCGCCCGAAGCCTGTACTGTGCCCACGAAGACGAGCAAGAAGGGTACAGCCACCGTCGGAACCTTTCCCTGTACCCATGAATAGGTGCTCATAAAAATAAAGGTTTACATTTCCGTGAAAATATGGTGTAATAGCATTACATTTTCATCTGACGATGAAATTCTATTTGCAATTCATGTGAAAATCCAGCTGGTTTCAGCAGAATTTCAACAAAAAGTAACTGATCAGATTACAACAAAATAAAAGAAAGGCGAAGTCATGCTATATCACCAGATGCTCAGAGAAAAAGAAGTACTGGACATACGGGAAAGAACTATTTTGGAACGTCTGCAGACCTATCCGGCAGGCAAACTGATCTATTCTCAAAACGGTAAACATAAGAAATGGTATATCTCTTGCAATGGACAGAAAATTTATATTCCCAGCAAAGAGAAAAACACGGCGGTAGCCATGGCAGAAAAGAAATATTATGAAGTAATGCTTCAGGATATCTTACAGGAGAAGTATGCAATACAAGGTTACCTGAACCTGTGCAACAAAGACAAAACGAGAGAAGAGCAGCTGCTTGAGACCGCAGTATATGCAGAACTTCTGCAAAAAGCATTTATTTCATCAAATGCTGAAATCACAGAATGGGAAAAGCAGGATTACGAGAGATGTCCCAAATATCCGGAGCAGCTGATCCACCCATTTTTGATGGGCAGAAAGTGCGCTCCAAGTCGGAAGCAATCATTGCAACCATGCTTCATGTGAACAAAATCCCTTTTTATTATGAAGAAGCACTGCACCTTGGAAAACGGGTGATCTATCCGGACTTCACCATAAGGCACCCGGTAACAGGACGAACCTATTACTGGGAGCACTTTGGCATGATGGATAATGAAAATTACGCACAGGCAGCATTTCAGAAAATGCAGCTCTATAACATCAATGGAATTATGCTGTCGGATACACTCCTGGCTACCTACGAATCGGAAGAGTCTCCTCTAAAATCCAACATCGTAGAAAATATGATACAGCAATATTTCTTGTGATTCAGGTGCTTCTACTAAATTTTGCTTCTGATTTATAGCTTGTGTTATAATGCATGTAAAAGATGGATTTGCGTTGAAAGATGCAAAAGAAAAGGGGTTAAATAATGGATAAGCAGAAGCAATGGGAGTATGGGATCATTGTAATCATGAGTGTACTGTTATATTTGTTTTTAATGTGGGGGCTTACCGGATATGGACCGTTGACGCAAAATGCATATAATAGTTATGCATTACAAGCGGATGCCTGGAGACAGGGAAGACTTGATCTGGGACAGGACTATCCACACTTAGAGCTGGCTATTTATAATGGAAAATATTATGTTTCATTCCCACCATTTCCATCTTATATGTTATTCCCATTTACTTTTATTTTCGGAAGTAATACTCCGGATGCATTGCTTATGTGGCTTATAAGTCTACTGAGTGCAGGATATCTTTATCGGCTGGCGCTGCAATTTCGGTTATCAGAACCATTATCGGCGTTAACATCACTGACAGTTATATTGGGAACCAATGTCACTTTCAATATGTTGAATTCGGGTGTGTGGTTCTTTGCACAGAATTTATGTTTTTTGTTGGCAGTTATGGCAATATATTATGCCGGTAATGGAAAGGGAGGCTGGGCTCTGTTTTTCTGGGCATGTTCCGTAAGGTGTCGACCGATGCAAATTCTCTTCCTGCCGGTGGTATTATTGATGTTATACATAGAAGAAAAAAAGAAAAATCCTGAACTCTCCGAGGGAAAGATAATTAGAAACAAAATCTATTGGGGAATACCTGCAGGTTGTGTTGCACTGACCTATATGTTGCTTAATTACCTGAGATTTGGCAGTATCATAGAATTTGGACACAATTATCTTCCGGAATTTACGAGAGCAGAGCATGGTCAATTCAGTGTGAATATATGAGTGAAAATTTAAAAAGTCTACTGCATTTTTTTCAGTTTGATGAAAGTGGGAAAATTGTTATTGATCATTTTGGAAATTTGAATTTTATGCTGGTCAGTCCTTTTGTGATTTTTGCAATAATTATACTGTTTGGCTGTATTTTGAAAAAAGAATATCGAATAGCCATTTTTCAGTTAGGTATCATAGCATGTGCAATAGCCTATCTGACAGTAACAATTATGCATAAAACCATGGGAGGATGGCAGTTTGGTAACCGCTATGCAAATGATATTCTACCCTGGATTTATCTGGCAACAGTATTGGGATTATCCAGGGTAGAAAAGCTAGGAAAATATCAGATTCCGATTGCTGTTTTTGGTCTTTACTTGAATGCGATAGGTAATGTTGGCGTATACAATGGCTTATAAGCTACGTTTTTATCCCGAGATCAATACCCAGGTCGGTCTCCAGCGCAAGTATTTCAATACAAAATCCACTTCCACCGGCTGTCCGGACAGTACCGGATAGAACAGCAGGAACAGGGCAAACGCCACCGCGGCATAGGCGCAGCAGACGATGAGAAAGGCACGGTCAGACATGCGTTTCTTCAGCTGCATCAGGCTGTATGCAATCATCAGCACCACGAAAGGCACACTGGGGAAGTAGTGGTAGATGAAGGTGATTCTGGTGACGAAGAACCAGGGCAGGTACTGCGCCAGATAGCCGACCACCAGAAAAGCGGCCATACAATATTCTCTGCGGGACAGCATTCCGGTCTCGGAAAGATTTTTCTTATGACCGGTCAGTGAGCGCAGCAGGCTGTTTTGCGTAAACAGCAGGTACAGGATATAGATAAATGCCGGGATGCCGATCCACCATACAACAGGGTTGCCGAAGGCACTGATTCCCTCTTTGACCGCATCGGTCAGGTAGCCGGAATAGTACCAGATCGGACGAACCATGGTAGGCCACTCGTACCAAGAGGAAGAATAGGGATGCGTCGCTTCCAGTCCGCTGTGATAGCTGAACATGGAAGTCTGGTTCGCCAGCATACGGCTAAGCAGTCCCGGATGCGAATTGTCCACAAACGGCAGGTAGGACAGCAGATAGATTACCACCGGGATCAATACGAAGAAGGTCAGACAGAAATCAATGGTCTTGATCGTATAGTCAGGGAAATTCTTCACAATGGACTTATGCTCGATGTCGTTTGTATTTTTTCCGGGATGGGCTTTGGCGTAAAGGTATTCCCGATACCGGCGCAGCAAATGGGCGAAAAACAGCAGTGCCAGACCGCATCCGGCATATACACCGGTCCATTTGCTGGCAATGCCCAGCCCCATGCAGATACCGCATAATCCCAGCGGAACAAGGGTCTTATACAACGGCGTATCATAAAAACTCATGGTGCAATAGCTGTACATAAAGTAATACATGGCAATCACGAAGAAAGTGATATACACATCAATGGTCGCAATTCTTGTCTGTGTAAAATGCATAAAATCAAAGGCAAACAGGAAGCAGGCAAGCACCGCAGCGGGGGTGTTGCGGGTCATTCTTTTTCCAAGCAGATAAATAAACGGCAGCATGGCGATGCCGAATAAAGTACCCATGATACGCCAGCCGAAAGGATTCATTCCGAAAATGGCAATGCCTACGGAGATCAGAATTTTGCCCAGAGGCGGATGCGTATTCTCATAAGTAGACAGACCATGGAGGAACTCATAAGCCGTACGGGCATGATAGATCTCGTCAAAATACATGCTGTTGCGGAAGGAATAGCGTTCAGGGTAGAGGTCGCTCTCATCAAATAATGTCTCGTAAGCGGAGGCATTTAGGGGACGTACGATTTCTCCGGCGGCATCCGTGAAGACAAGCTCGATCAGAGAAGCATCCGTATCTGTCAGCGTCAGACGAAGATAGCGGATATCCGTTATGCCTGCCTGGGTGGTCAGATCTGCCAGAGAGACATCCTGCCAGGTGAAGACATTATTCAGAATGATCTCACCCACATAAGTCCAGCTCTCGTCTGCAGAACTGCGGACTTCCGCCGTAAAATGCCGCTGGTGCCAGGGCGCAATATAACTTGCCATGGTAACGGGAGCCTGATTTTCCGGAAATTCCAGTTCAATGGTCTGATCCTGCGTCATATTATAAGTCGTCACGGGAGCCTTGCGGTCGCCCAGGTCGTAGAGCGCAAAACAGCTGTACAGAACACAGATTGCCAGTAACATGCACAGATCCAGTCTCGTGAAGTGCATACGCTCTTCGGAAGGCACAGGCTCTAAGGGAGAGAGAAAATGATCCCAAAGCAACCGCCGGAGTCCGATACCGGAGGTTGTGGAAGAACTTTTCTCGGAAGATTTGCTGTTTGTCCCAGAGTGCTCTTTTATGGTAGCGGCAACAGTCACCGTTTCGCCATGCACATAATATTTCCAGATGATCTTGTAAAAATAATACAGGCAATATAACATACCTGCGGATACTAACAGGATGATGGGAGCTTTGCGGTCGTAATTCTGCGGATCGTAGTGGTACAGCACATTCGCCGTGTTGTAGAAATGTAGTGCAGCAAATCCAGCATAGCATTTCCACAGGGAGGCGGTCGGCTTATACAGGCAACAGAACAGTAACAGCGCTAGTCCCGGATACATATAACGTTCATGCATTCTGACTGAGAACAGGAACATGGTCAGAATAATAAAGGCACTGAGGCAGAAATATCTCGAAAGCTCCTTCCGGCAGCGCATGGCGATTAAGAAAGTAAAAAGTACGATCAGCACAATGGCAATCGTTCCCCAGGCCTTACAGGGCAGGAACAGGAAAATGGTGTTCTGATCCACCCAGTTGAGTCCAAACAGTCCCCAGAAATTATAAGCGTTTACCGCTGCATATTCATAGGAACCCAGTGTGGAGGTATACTGCGCGATGGCGGCATCCAGTCCGAAAGGAACGCACAGGAGGAACATGCCGCAGACGACTGCCAGTCCACCGCACAAATTATAAAAGAATTTCCGCCAGGAAAAATTCAGCAAAAATACATGATCCAGAATGCCGACCAGGAGGATTGGAGTGAAGATCAGCGTCTGCGGCTTCAGCAGAACGCCAAGACCGTAGATAGCATAAGCCGGAAGCATCTTCCCGTCCATCAGGAATAGGCACATCAGGATCACCACCAGGGTATGTACGGAATCCACCTGTCCCCAGCAGGAAGAATTCAGGATGATCGCCGGCTGGAACAGATAGGCGCAAGCCACACACATGGACTGCAGCTTGGATAAGTGCAGGCGCTTTGCTCCTTCACGGAAAATCAGGAATCCGCATGTTATGTCACACAGGATCGCCGGCAGTTTCAGCAGTAAAATATGCAGATTGGAATAGTAAGGAAGCCCAAGCAGGGAACGCAGTGCGCCGATGATGTACAGGACATACATGAATCCGGGCGGATAATCGGTAAACGTCTCCGCGGAATAGAATGCCCCGGGACCGACGGTGAAGATCCGGTCTGCCCATGCGGCAAAGCAGGCAATATCGTTGCCGAAACCGTGGGTCGTATAAGCGAGGATCAGACGCAACAGCAGGGCAGCCCCGAAAATAACCCACACAATCCGGTTAATGTGAATGCTTTGGAATTTACGATCACTTCCTTTTTGGAAGCCGGCATAGCAGACACCGCATAACAGCAGTGACAGGATAGCAAAAAAATGTATCATAAGATATAATTCCCCCAACTATTTTAGTATGACACCTTAAAAATATCAAAAAATGAGTCTTTAGTAAAGACGAATACATAAAAATGAGCTATAATAATTAGTAAATTCAGATAGATGCGAAATGCAAAAAAGGGGATATACATGAAAAATAAAAAAGTGGAAAATGCTATCACAATTATACTGGCTGCAGCGGTACTGGTGACCGGAGGCATGAGCCTTCATTCTTACCTGTCGGAGCATAAAGCAAAAGAAGAATACGATGCCATTCGGCAGGAAGTAGTAGTGACCCCCACGCCTGAGGAAAAAAAGGAAGAGATTCAGGAGAAAAATTATCCGGATCTGCAGATCGATTTTGAAGAACTTAAGAAAACCAATCCGAATTTTAGGGGGTGGCTTTATTTTCCGGCGTTGGACATCAGCTATCCGGTGGTGCAGGGTGAGGACAATGATTATTATCTGAAGCATTCTTTTGAAGGGGAAAACGTAAATGCAGGCTGTATTTTCATGGATTGTGGGGCTTCTGCCGACTGGTCGGACCGGAACACCTTTGTCTTCGGACACAATATGCGGGATGGAAGCATGTTCGGCAGTTTGAAAAATCTGTTGAAGGGAACCGTAAGCTGCGAGGAGAATCCGTATTTTTACATCTATACGGAAGACAAGGTATATATATACGAAGTGTTTGCCTATTATGAGACCAAAAGCACCAGTGACCGATTCGCCACTTTTACATCGGATGCTTCCTATGACGATTACGTGCAGTGGGCGACGGAACATTCCCTGTATGCCTCGGACGCGGACTTAAGCGACAGGGGGAATATCGTGTCCCTCTCCACCTGCTACGGTTCCGCCGGTACAAAGCGAAGGGCATTAATCCATGGCGTACTGGCAGAGACAGAGTAAAAAATAAGCAAAAATTACGCTTTTAATAAAATTCCTGAACCTTTTTTGCAATACCTATAGTCTTAATAGATGTAAAGAGGAATAAAAACGTTAACAAACGGTAGAAATAACATATAAGGTTTCATTGAGAGGGAAATCATATGAGCAGACTTAATAGGTTTTTAAAAGAGAAAATCGTAAAGGTTCTGGTGGCAGCATTGGTAGTAGGATCTATCGCTGGAAACGGAACATTTACTGTACAGGCAGAAGAAACAATGAAAACGGAGACTGGTGAGAACAGCTTAACTGACTGCAACGTCGTGACTGCGATATCAGTAGAGCCAATGGCACCGGTAGAACCGACGCCTGTAGCTGAGCCAATGGCACCGGCAGAACCGACGCCTGTAGCTGAGCCAATGGCACCGGCAGAACCGACGCCTGTAGCTGAGCCAATGGCACCGGCAGAACCGACACCTGTAGCTAAGACTATGGTGGGTGTAGATGTTGTACGGCTTTTAGGTGCTGCCTACGGTTATGGTATCTTTGTAAAGGGAACTACTGAGCAGAATGGCGACAGTGAGGCCAATATCTGCACAGGCAATTTGAAATATAATGCAAACATTGGTTATTCGGGAAAAGGTACCATTTATGTGGATGGTGAATATACCGGGTCAGGCGCCAATATCAGATGTGCTAACCTCATTTTGAACACTGCTTCTTTCGAACAAAAGGGTAACCAGTGGTTTGTCAATGGAACTTACGTGGGATCTACGGAACAGATAGGAAAGATTGAGAAGGGGAGTTTTGATCTGGCAGGAGCATTTGCAACCATTCAGGCAAATGCACTGAGTATATATGATCTTGGCGTAGATTTATTGCCGAATCAGGAAAATAAATATAGCAATATTCCGTTGGAAGACGGGCAGAATGTATATAAAGTAAGTGCTGTCAGTGGTGATTATTTCGAACCGGGAGTATCTGTAGATAACGGCAAGACAGTTATTTTTAACATTGTTCCTACCGGGAATACGTTCTATATTAATGGTCAGTGCACCAACGGAATAGATACTTATCCGGATGCAGCCGGAGCTGATAAAATCGTATATAATTTTGGAAATTATGCCGGAACGGTTGTTTTGAATAACAGCCGTGGAACTGTTTTGGCTCCCTATGCAAATGTACAATTGCATGCCGGCAATAACCATGGTCGGGTGGTAGCAGCTAATTTTGTCTCAAATTCAGAGTGCCATTTTATCGGAGTAGAGTGGCATCCCAGTGAGGAGCCTACGCCAACCCCGACAGCAACGCCTACGGCAACGCCTACGGCAACGCCTACGGCAACGCCTACGGCAACG
>CAVFMG010000024.1:0-25359 GCA_963623435.1 Odoribacter splanchnicus | reverse complement strand
CTGCGCCGCCTTCTCCAGTGCGGTGTTGTAGGCCGTCTCAAAGTCAAAGCCCTTAAAATAGACGTCCTTATACCATGGTGCTCCAGCCAAGGCATTTGAAGCCTCCTCGATTCGCTCTGTTATGCCTGTAAGAAATACCCATACACGATTGGCATATTTTCTGAAATGCTCCGGGTTTCTCTGTGCAGGAGGGAACTGTGCATCCACGGAGTACCATGGTTCATCATTGTTGTCCAGAGAAAGCTCATAGTTGAGTTTCGTCAGGTTTTGGTACATTTTCTTCATAATCTCTGGAGTGAGTGTCTCCGGAGCAGTCTTCGCTATCTTGTAATCTGCAAGCAGCTGGGTCAGATACCCATTTGCAGCATCATTAATAAATGCATCCGATGCATATTCCTTGAAAAATTTCTCTGCGAACGCTTTCTGTGCCTGCTCATCCTCTGGAATCAGATATTCTGCTAAATTCTCCTGCATCTTGCTTAAAACGTTCTGTACGAATTTTTCCTCTTGCTGTTCCTGCATTGTGTACTTTGGCATAATGTGTCCTCACTTTCTTCATGCTGTAACTGTTTAACCACATTTTGCAAGCCGCTACAATAGATTTGTGTGCTTTGTTAGACCTATCTTAACACAGAATTAGGGACAAAAGGGAGACAAAACATGAGAAAAAATGTATTTTTATGAAAAAACTTGAAAGCAGCGTCCCAATGTGATATACAGAACATAGTGCGTTAGCAGAAAAATGCTTTGTGCAGTTGTGCGGGGCGGAAATGGAGTGAAGTTATGAAGAGTAATACCTGTTTTTTATATCGGAGTGCGGGACGTGATAAGGTGCTCAGAGAAGTGGAGAAGACAGCGCAGTATTGTGAGCTGGAGCGGGAATATGGTCTGCAGCTGCAGCTGTTAGCCGAAGAGATGCTGGGAATGGTGGAGAATATCACCGGAGCCTACAAGGGAATGTTCTGGATTGAGGCGGAGAATGATGTGAATTTCCGGCTGCATATGCAGATCGAAAAGCCGGACAACAGCAAGACCCGCGGAGAACTGTTAGGCATCTCCTCAAAAAATCCCTCCAGTGGCATCATGGGGCGATTTAAGAATATGTTTGAGCACTGCGTGGACCATTATGAGGAGCTGGAACAGTATGGGCTCCAGAACGGCATGATGAATACCAGTCTCGGGGATATGTATATGGGCTGCGTGGCACATAAGGATTCCATCGCCTGGTCCCTGAAGGTATTCGAGGCATCGCTGCCCAGAGACGACGGGGAATGGGATGAGCTGGAGAAATCCATCGTACTCAGCCTGGCGGATGATGTGGTCGTCACTATGAAAAAGGGGCTGGCAGACATCGTCATCTATAAAAGTTTCCCTGTAGAGGGTTGACATCTGAAATAAGTGGCTATATAATCTCTAACAGTCCGGTGGAGCATTCCATTCGGGCTGTTGTTGCCTTTGTAAGGCAGATATCTATTTATGAAGAGACGGATACGCATTCAGAGGGATGAATGTGAGGATCCGGCTTCTCTAGAAATCAGGAGGATTATTATGAAGAACAAGATTTACACAAGCGTAGTATGTGCTGCTGCCATGGCACTGATGCTGACCGCATGCGGAACCGGCAGCTCTGATGCTTCCAGCGAGGCTGTTGCCACTGTTACCGCTGAGAGTATTGTTACCGAGAGCACTGTAGCAGAGACTGCTTCTGCTGACGGAGCTGTTACTGTGAATCCTTATCCCACAGGCGATCTGTCCATCGACGGAAGCATGGATGACGTAACCTTCCAGGCGAGCTTTACACCTGCAGATGTGACCAAGGATGGAGATACCTACAGCATCAGCTTCACCGGTTATTCCATGATCGTATATGACAATGCAGAGATTGAGAGCCTGAAGGAAGGCGACACTCTGGTAGTCAACGGTGCTGATATGGTCATCAATACCATTACCGTAGCTAATAATTACTGCACCATCAACGGTGGTGAGACCGAAGGCGGTGTGGATCTGGTATGCGAGGACGATATGTTCTACCATGTAATCAACATGGATGGCACTGCTACCTACGAAAGCCTTGGAGAGGCAACCCTGCCTGTCAGCGCTGACTGTGTCATCTCTGACTATTCCGAGGATCCTTCCACTGCCAAGACTCTGACAGCTGAGGATCTGACCACAGATGAGGGTACCTTCGATGAGTTCAACACCTCTTTCGTAGTATCCGGCGGAGAGATCACCGAGATCACCAGAAGCTTCCGTCCGTAATGTCAGCCACTCTTCTGAGTTGTCAGCATTTTAATTGCAACACAGCACAAAAAGAACCGCCAGCTCCTCGATAAAGGAGCTGGCGGTTCTTTCATCATCTTTTATCATTTTTCATTACATAGTTCGCATCACAGCTTATCCCGGATCATGTCCATTCCAGTATTGCTTCTTGTATTTGTCCTCGAATATGGAATACCATAGTACCCATGCATCCCCATCTTTTGTCTGATAGCTGTTCCATTCACCGGCTGTGCTGTCATTCAACCTCGTGCCATAACGTTTTGTCTTATCCGCATAATACACATATACCATATTGGTATCCAGATCCTTGTAGGTAATCTGGATTACCTGGTAATTCTGTACGATTGCAATAGCTTCGAAGCCCTGTCCCTGTGGATTGAAGGAGTTATATATCTCATAAATCACTCTGTGGGAATCCTCCTTCGTAGGGGCTGCTGCCGTACTGGACAGATACTGGACACTGAACTCCTTAGCGTCCTTCGAAGCCTGTTCCCCGAGTTCTCCGGAGCCAGCCTCTATTAGTGTCACATTAATCACGTTGCGGAAATTCTCTGCATTTTGTCATAGCAACGCTGTCTTTGGCGCGCTGTACATAACGCAGATAGAGCGGTGCCAGTATCCCTGTCAATACTGCCAGAATAGCAATCACTATAATGATTTCGATCAAGCTAAAACCTTGATTATGCTTTCTCATGCAATCACCTCATATCATTAACCGTCTGTTTTACTCCATGATCGGTGTCCAGTCGAGTGCCGCGTAGGTATTCGTGTTAGAATCAATGATGTTCTGTGCATCCTCCTCTGTTGTAGGCTCGTCGTTGGAGGTATCCCAGTCATCATCGTAAGTGATAAACCAGGGATTCTGTTCGTCCGCTGCCAGGTCATAGATTACTCCCTGAACTACCTGAAGCTCCGTCCCGCTTACAATATAATAATACCACGCACTGTTCGCTGCGCCGTTCGCTGCCTCATTTGCTACCAGGATTGCACCGGATTCATCCTCACAGAGATAATAGCGGTTCCTCTCGTGGCTGACAAATAACTGCACGGGCTGTCCATCCTTCAATGTATAGGCATCGAAGATCATCCGGTTCGCTGCAAGCTCGGTGTCGGTCTCTCCGATCAACAGCTCGTCTTCGCCATCCCCGTTGATATCCATATAAACATAGCCGACAGTATCCTGCGCATTATCAGCACCTGTCAGATAGCTGAGTACCGGGCTGTAGTCAGTCTCATAGATCTGGGAAGCATCCCATTTCTCTTTGATCATAGTACGGTAATTCTCGATAATTTCATCATAGCTTGCTACAGTTCCAAGAACAGCGGCGGGATCCTGCGTGGTCTCTGCTGTCTGTGCCTCTGTGGCAGTCAGGGTTTCTGTTGCCACTGTGCCCTGTGCCGCTTCCGTGCCGACTGTGGTACTGACTTCACTTTGCGCAGCTGTGGTATCGTCTGTCTGTGTACCACATGCTGTAAGCAGCATTGCCGCTGCCATTAATGTGATACCCGTCATTCTTTTTTTCATAATTGTTATTCTCCTCTGTCTGGTATTCTGATACAGTATCATGAAATTTTTTCATTCCCTGTATCCTAAAAGAGCTGTCACATAAACGCGGTTCATGCGACAGCATCTTCTTAACTCTATTATATCTCTATCTTAAGGAAAGTCAATATCCTAAGCCTCAGTCTCCTCGGATTCCTCAGCAGGATCATCGAAATACTCGCATTCTTCTTCCGCTGCGTCAGCTTCCTTGGCTTCTTCTGCTTCTTCCGTCTCTGCGGCTTCCTCTTCAACATCATCCTCTTCAGGCTCGTCCAGATCCTCGGATTCCTCGAAGAGTTCTTCCTTGTCGCGGGATGCGAAGAATTTCTTATACAGTGCTACGCCTCCTGCACATACTGTTCCAACTGCTGCTACAATGCCAACGATCACAGATACTGTCTTAACTACAGATTTTTTCGGTAATTTTACGAATTTTGCCTTTTTCATGCTAATGTGGCTCCTTTCTCCTTACGTATCCTTTCGTGTTTTATGATACTAACTACGTCATTGTAATACGAAACAGCCGGAAATGCAATTCCTTGCGGAGATTTGAATACACTTGCGCCGATTTGTCTTATTTGTAGCTGTTCAGAGACAAGCAAATTTCTTATTCACTGAAACAGGCTTCACTCATCCAAAGTGCCCTGGCAATCACGGCATCCATATCGTAATAACGGTATTCTGCCAGTCTGCCGCCGAAGATCACATTAGTCTGTGCATCCGCAAGCTTTTTATACTCCGCATACAGTGCACTGTTCTTCTCATCATTCACCGGATAGTAAGGTTCATCTCCCGGCTTCCATTCCGAGCTGTACTCTCTGCTGATGACGGTCTTCGGAAGCTCCTGTCCCTGTGCATCTTTACCGAACTCGAACCATTTATGCTCAATGATTCTGGTCCAGGGGGTCTCTCTGTCCGTATAGTTCACCGCTGCATTTCCCTGGAAATTCGGCATATCCAGCACTTCCGTCTCGAATCTTACGCTGCGGTATTCCAGTGCTCCCAATGAATATCCGAAATACGCATCGATGGGGCCGGTATATATGACCTGCTCCGCCAGACCATCCAGTTCTTCCTTATGCTCCAGATAATCTGTATTCAGGCACACTTCTATGCCATCCAACAGGTTCTCCACCAGCTTCGTATAACCACCGATAGGAATTCCCTGGTAGAGAGCATTGAAATAATTGTTGTCGAAGGTCAGCCGCACAGGCAGCCGCTTGATGATAAATGCCGGAAGCTCCCTGCACTCACGCCCCCACTGCTTCTCGGTATATCCCTTGATCAGCTTTTCGAAAATATCCCTGCCTACCAGTGAGATTGCCTGCTCTTCTAAATTCTTTGGTTCTGTAATACCGGCTTCTTTTCTCTGTTCTTCGATCTTGGTTGCCGCTTCTTCGGGGGTCACAACGCCCCACATTTTATTAAAGGTATACATATTAAAAGGCAGGGAATACAGTTCTCCGCGGTAATTGGCCACCGGAGAGTTGGTAAAGCGGTTGAACTCGGCAAACCGCGTAATATATTTCCATACCTTTGTATCGTTCGTATGAAAAATATGGGCACCATATTTGTGGACATGAATTCCTTCTATTTTTTCCGTATAAATATTACCCGCTACATTGGGGCGCTTATCGATCACCAGGACCTTTTTTCCTCTGTCGACTGCTTCTCTTGCGAACACTGCTCCATACAGACCGGCACCAACTATCAGATAATCGTATTTCATAATAAAACTTATTCCTTTCTTATTCCTTTCTTATTCCTATCCTATTTCTGTGCGACAGCCTTCTGTCCGAAGACACGCTTCAGCACAATCAGGGTAGCCAGCGTCAGCAGGATGCCGATTACCAGACAGATTACCACATTTTGTACAAATCCGGCAATGATATAAGTCACAAAAGAAATTGCCGCCACAGTCAGTACATAAGGTACCTGGGTGGATACGTGATTGATGTGATTACACTGTGCTCCCGCAGATGCCATAATGGTCGTATCGGAGATGGGGGAACAATGGTCACCCATAACAGCACCTGCCAGACAGGCGGATACACCGATGATGATCAGATGCTCAGCTCCGGGTAAGATAACTCCGGTTGTAGGATCCGTAAATACACCGGTTACGATGGGGATCAGAATACCGAAGGTTCCCCAGCTGGTACCGGAAGCAAAAGCTAAGAAGCATGCTACCAGGAAAATAATCGCAGGAAGCATATTGGTCAGTCCCGTGGATGCACCCTGCATCAGCCCTGCCACATAGACATCCGCACCTAACAGACTGGTCATGGTCTTCAAGGTAACAGCAAAAGTCAGAATCAGCATGGCGGGAACCATGGCGATAAAGCCCTGGGTCAGACAGTTCATGGCTTCCTTAAAGGATACCAGTTTTCTGCACATATAATATACAATGGCAAACAGTAACGCAATCAGAGATCCCCAGGGAAGTCCGACAGATGCATCCGTTGCACTAAAAGCATCAATAAAGCCCACGCCGTCGAAGAAGCCGCCGACATAGATCATGCCGATGACACAGCAGCCGATCAGTACGAGCACAGGGATCAACAGGTCATATACCTTTCCTCTTACCGATCCCTTAGGTGCATTATCTGCATTGGTCACACGTTCACCCTCGGTAAACAGATCTCCTTTTTCCTGAGCATTGCGCTCATGTCTTGCCATGGGGCCGTAATCAAATCCCATCAGTGCCATGCCGATGACGAATACAATGGTAAGCAGGGAATAATAATTATAAGGAATCGCTCTTACAAACAGCTCGATACCGGAATACACACCCTCATCCACCATACCGGATACTGCTGCCGCCCAGGAGGAGATCGGTGCGATCATACAGATAGGTGCTGCAGTTGCATCAATAATATATGCCAGTTTTGCCCGGGAGATCTTGTGTCCGTCCGTCACCGGCATCATAACGGAACCAACGGTCAGACAGTTGAAATAATCGTCCACGAAGATCAGCACGCCTAACAGGAAGGTGGCAAGCAGAGCTCCCGCTCTGGTCTTTACATGCTTTTTCGCCCATTCACCGAAGGCTGCGGAGCCTCCCGCCTTGTTCATCAGTGCCACCATGGTTCCCAGCAGAATCAGGAACATGAAAATACCGATATTCCATGCATCCGCAACGGAGTTGATGAATCCTTCATTAATTACTGTATCCAGCGTCGCAATGGGAGAAAATCCGGTATAGATCAGTGCTCCCGTGACGATACCGATAAACAGTGACGAATATACTTCCTTCGTGATCAGTGCCAGTACAATTGCCATCACCGGCGGCAGCAATGCCCAAATTGTTCCGTACATAATTTTGCCCTCTCTCGTAGTTTTTTCGCAGTTTTTCACTACATATCTAACTTTATGGCAAACGTTTCAGTGTGTCAATATAATTTTCCAAATTAACGCTTTAGCACAGCAATTTATTCCATTTTTTCTCTGTACTTTTTGCTCTTTTTCGCTTTAAATCGCTAAATTTTCTTGCATCCCGGAGCAATCTGGGCTATAATGGGCAGTGACATTTAGCAGAAAGGACGTGCTATGGCACGATAATATCATGAGTTTCGAATTTATCAAAAAACTGCCTACTCCTGCGGAAATCCGCAAGGAGCTGCCCCTTCCGGCAGAATTAGCCAAAATCAAAGAAGAAAGAGACGCCGAGATCCGTGATGTTCTCACCGGCAAAAGCAACAAGTTCCTGGTGATCATCGGACCCTGTTCCGCCGACAACGAAGATTCTGTATGTGACTACGTCAATCGTCTGGCAAGAGTCAATGAGCAGGTCAAGGATAAACTGATCCTGATTCCCAGAATCTACACGAATAAGCCACGTACCACCGGTGAAGGCTACAAGGGGATCACCAGCCAGCCCGATCCTGAGAAAAAGCCTGATTTCCTGGCCGGTCTGATGGCAATGCGTAAAATGCATATTCGTGCGATTCAGGAGACAGGACTTACTGCCGCAGATGAAATGTTATACCCGGAGAACTGGGGTTACGTATCGGATATTCTTTCCTATGTGGCAATCGGTGCGCGCTCCGTAGAGGATCAGCAGCATCGTCTGACCGTCAGCGGCTTCGATGTGGCTGCCGGTATGAAGAACCCTACCAGCGGAGACTTCTCCGTAATGCTGAACTCCGTATATGCGGCACAGCATCCCCATTCCTTCATCTATACCGGATGGGAAGTCAACACCCACGGTAACGACCTGGCGCACACAGTACTGCGCGGTGCTACCAACAAGCACGGTGCCAACATCCCCAACTACCACTATGAGGATCTGATCCGTCTGTGGGAGATGTACGGCAAGATGGATCTGAAGAATCCTGCCTGTGTCATTGATGCGAACCACTCCAACTCCAACAAACAGTTCAAGGAGCAGATCCGTATCACCAAAGAAGTAATGCACAGCCGTAAGCTCAGTCCCGATCTGCACAAGCTGGTCAAGGGTGTCATGATCGAGAGCTATATCGAGGAAGGCAACCAGAAGGTAGGTGCCGGCTGCTACGGCAAATCCATCACCGATCCCTGCCTGGGCTGGGAGGACAGCGAGCGTCTGATCTACGACATCGCAGAATACGAATAAGGTGAAGCCTTTTTAGAAAAATTGCAGGAATCCTTTTAATAACACAGGATTCACAAAACATTCCAATACACATCCGAAGAGAAGCGCAAGCAAAATAAGCACAAGTCTTCCCAATCTGCCGGGCAGGAACTTTTTCCCCTGCCCGGTTATATTATGGTAAAAATAAATACTCCGGTGCAGGTCCTCACACCATCGAATCAGCAGGACCATGACTGGCAAATAACACAGATAATGGGGAAAAATACTCACGATCCCCAGAAGAATTCCTTTAATCCCATACCGGAAAACCGCCGTGCTCAGAAAAAAACCTACGGAAAGTCCGTATTTCACTGTAATTCCACCACAGAAGATCAGCCCCAGATACGTGGTTGCCATAATAATGAGCACCAGAAAATCCCGGCATCTTTTGCACAGCACATACGCAAACAGCCCACTACTGTCCACGGTCATATATTTCATCCGGTACAGCGTATCCTCATCCAGCATTCCTGCCGTTTTGAACCAGGTTCCCTTTCCAAAATATACTGCAAATAATCCCATGACAGATCCAGTCAAAAACAAAAAACGCAGCGGAAGCTTTCCCGCCGGCAGCATAGCTCCGTCCCATTTCCACAAATCCTCATCCTCCGTTTTCCTGTTATGCTAATATATGCGGACAATATGCCGGATCATGCTTTGCGCACGCAAAAAGTCCCACCCGTTTTTTTGCCGGATGGGACTTCATTATCTTTCTTACATTTCAGGTATTACGCATTGAGATATTTTGCCGCATAGGTCAAAATACCGCAGATGGTCTTGGAATCCTGGATCTTACAGTCATAAATCATCTGTTTTAATTCATCCACAGAATATGCCTCTACATTGATGAATTCATCTTCATCCAAATGCTGGCTTCCTCTGTCTTTCAGGCCCCTTGCCAGATAGATGTCGATCTTCTCATTGCAGAAAGCTACGGTGGTATAGATGGAAGTCAGCAATTCCACATGATCGGTATGATACCCGGTCTCCTCCTGCAGTTCCCGCAGGGCAGCCTGTCTGGTAGGTTCTTCCCTGCCATTCAGGCCTCCTGCCGGGATCTCCAGTGTCTCACGCTCCAGAGCGTTGCGGTATTGCCGCACCATCAGAAGCTTACCATCCTCTCTCACAGCTACCACAGCTGCCGCACCTTTGTGATCGATCAGATCCCATTTAGCAATATTTCCGTTAGGAATCTGCATGGTATCCTGATAATAGTCGATAATGGCACCCTTCGCTACCAGATCACGGCTGATACGCTTGAATTCTTCCATGTCTATCGTCCCTTCTCATTCAAATCTTAATCTTAGCTTACTTGCTCTCCAGTAATTTATCCACGCTTACCAGCTTGACACAGAGCACGAACAGGTCGGTAGCCTGTGCCATTTCTTCCGGTGTCGGGAATGATGGTGCAATACGGATATTGGAATCCTTCGGATCCTTCTTATAAGGGAAGGTAGCGCCTGCTCCGGTCAGAGTCACACCGGCTTCCTTACATTTTGCCACGATCGCTTTTGCACAGCCCTCCATGGCATCAAAGGAGATAAAATATCCGCCGTTGGGTTTCGTCCAAGTGCCGATACCAAGACCTCCCAGTTCCTCCTCCAGTACTTTCAGAACTGCCTCGAACTTGGGTCTCATGATAGCCGCATGCTTCTTCATATGCTCGCGGACACCGTTGATATCCTTAAAGTAACGCACATGGCGCAACTGATTGATTTTGTCATAACCGATGGTCTGGATCGTCATGGATTTACGCATGTCATCCAGATTCGCCTTGGAAGCCGCGACAGCCGCGATGCCTCCACCTGCGAAGGTCACCTTAGAGGTAGAGCAGAATTCGAATACCATATCCGGATGTCCTGCTTTCTCACACTCAGAGAGGATCTCTAACAGCTGATCCTGTCTGTCATCGTATAAATGATGAATTGCATAAGCATTATCCCAGAAAATACGGAAATCCGGTGCAGCAGGCTGTAAAGCTGCAAAGCGCCTTACGGTCTCATCGGAATAAGAATATCCCTGAGGATTAGAGTATTTCGGCACACACCAGATACCCTTGATTGTGGGGTCTTCGGATACCAGCTTCTCTACCATATCCATATCCGGTCCCTCCGGTGTCATGGGAACGTTGATCATTTCAATTCCAAAATGCTCTGTAATTCCAAAATGTCTGTCATACCCCGGTACGGGACACAGGAACTTTACATGCTCCAGCTTACACCAGGGAGTATTGCCCAAAAGTCCATGGGTCATAGCACGAGATACGGTATCATACATGATGGTCAGACTGGCGTTACCGCAGACAATCACATTCTCCGGCTTCACTTCCAGAATATCAGCAATCAATTGCTTCGCCTCGGGAATACCGTCCAGACCTCCGTAATTACGAACATCCATACCATCCAAAGCTTTCATAGTGCTCTGAGAATTTACAACATCGAGATAATCCATTGTCATATCCAGCTGATTCACTGCCGGTTTTCCTCTGGACATATCCAACTTCAGACCCTTGCCTTTTGCATCTTCATATGCAGTATTAAGCTCTGCCTTCAAAGTTAAAAGTTCTTCCTTGGTTAATTCCTGATATGCTTTCATTTCGTACCATGCCTTTCTCGTTCACTCCCATTGGGAATACGCTTTCTTCTGTGGATATTGGATAATCGTATACAATCATACACTTTCAATATCATACTATAAGGAAGTTTATAGTACAATACCCTTTTTATAAAAATACTTAACTATTCAGAACCCCCATCGCAAAAGTGCCAGCCCACAGTTGATGTTCTGTGGACTGGCACTTTTTATGAGGCAGGGCAAAAATCCCCAACTTTAATACCTAAGACACTCTGTATGATTTATTCACACAGTTTGGAAAAAGCATCTGCTACAAACTGAACCTTTGTACCAATGATTACCTGTACGGAAGTCTTGCCGGGCTTCATTACTCCTGCCACACCGGCTGATTTGATTACCTTGTCATTGACAAGCGTAATGTCTTTTACTTCCAGTCTCAGTCTTGTAATACAGTTATCGATGCTGGCAATATTCTCCTTACCGCCACAGCCCTTGAGAATGGTCTCAGCAACAGCAGTATAATCATCACTTGCCAATTCTGCTTTCTTCTCTGCTTCGATATCATCATCTTCTCTTCCGGGAGTCTTCAGATCCCATTTCTGGATAGCGAAGAGGAATACAAAGTAGAATACGAAAAATGCTGCAATTCCCAGAGGAATGATCAGCCAGATTCTCTGAGCTGCGGGCAGTGAGGATGAGAACAGCAGATCCATCGCACCTGCGGAGAAGCTGAAGCCTGCGCGGAAGCCGAGAGCAACCGTAATCATAGTGAAAATACCGTACAGCAAAGCGTAGATCACATACAGAGCAGGAGCTAAGAACATAAATGCAAACTCAAACGGCTCTGTAACGCCACAGATGAAGGAGCAGACTGCAGCGGAAGCTACCAGACCGATGGCTGCTTTTTTCTTAGCAGGTTTTGCACACTTGATCATTGCACATGCTGCACCGGGGATACCGAACATCATGCAAGGGAAGAAACCGGACATATACATACCAAGGCTCCAGGATACATCTGCGCTTGTCTCGCCCTTCCAGAAATGTTGCAGATCTCCAAGTCCGATGGTGTCGAACCAGAATACATTGTTCAGTGCGTGATGTAATCCGGTAGGAATCAGCAGACGGTTCAGGAAAGCATAAATACCGGCACCTACTACATCCAGACCAACGATAGCTTCACCGAGAGCTACCAGCGCGCCGAACAGCAACGGCCATACGAACAACAGTACAACAGAAGCCAGAATGGATACGACGCCTGCTACGATAGCTACACAGCGCTTGCCACTGAAGAAGGACAGCCAGTCAGGAAGCTTTGTATCCTTGAACTTGTTATAGCACATAGAACCAATAATGCCGGCAATGATACCGATAAAAGGATTGGCAATCTTATTGAATGCCAGTGTCTTGGTAGCATCATCTGCGATAGAGGGCATAATGGTCGTAACAAATCCGGTAGACAGAAGTGTTGTGATCATCAGCCAGGAAGCCAGTGCTGCGATTCCACCGGTACCGTCATTTTTCTCTGACATACCGACACCGACACCGATGGCAAACAGGATAGCCATGTTATCGATCAAAGCACCACCGGCTTTTACCAAGAACAGACCAATCAGATTTGCCACGCCCTGGATATCACCACCCTGCATCGTTGCGGGGCACAGCCAGTAGCCAAGGCCCATGAGGATACCACAGATCGGCAGAACTGCTACGGGAAGCATTAACGCTTTTCCCAATTTTTGAAGAAACTTCATACATTTCTCCTCCTTTACATTATACTTAACTGGATATGTTCCAGTCAGCTTCATTTGTTATTTCCAGTTCATTTCATTAGGAAACCTTAATAATATCTTCTCCGCAAGCTACTTCTCCCTCTTTTACAAGAGTGATCTTTTCATAATCATCTGTGTTGCAGACCAGAACCGGTGTAATCGTATTCAGACCGGCTGCCTTGATTTTTTCCAGATCCGCATCCATGAGCAGATCTCCTTTTTTTACATGATCTCCTGCTGCAACAAATGCTGTAAAAGGCTCGCCTTTCAAAGTGACGGTGTCCAGTCCAATGTGGATCAGCAATTCCACACCCTGATCCGTTGTCATGGTAATCGCATGAAGCGTATCGAATACCATGGATACTTCTCCGTCTGCGGGAGCATATATCTTCCCTTCCGAAGGAATTACCGCGAAGCCGTCTCCCAACATTTTTTCTGAGAATGTCGGATCAGGCACCTCCGTAATTGGTACAGCTTTTCCGTTACAAGGGGAACCAATTACATTTCCCTTTGATTTTCCCTTTAAAAAACCTAACATGATATCTCCTTTCCGTCGATATATACGCCAATAAGCTTCAGGTCCTTATCTAAAAGCACAAAATCCGCTCTTTTTCCAACCGTAATACTTCCTGTTTCATGAAAGATTCCAATTTCTTTTGCCGGATTCTCTGTTGCACACATTACTGCCGCCTCTAACGGAATACCTGCCTCTTTCACTGCAAAACGCATACAGTCCATAAGATTCGTGACTGATCCGGCAATCGTTCCATCATGCAAGGTTGCCAGATTGCCCCTCACGGTTACCGCCTGCCCGCCCAGCGTATATTCGCCGTCCATCAGACCGGTTGCTCTCATACTGTCACTGATGAGAATCATGCGTTCTGCACCAAACATGGCAAAAGTCGCCCGAATCACCGAAGGATGAATATGTACACCGTCACAGATCAGTTCAGCATGACATTTCTCCGAATCCCTCGCCGCCCCGATCACTCCGGGATGTCTATGGTTCAAAGGCGGCATCGCGTTGTATAAATGTGTTACATGAGATGCTCCGTGCTCAATAGCCTTACTTGCTGTATCATAGTCTGAAGCCGTGTGCGCCAGTGAGATGACTACTTCGTCCCTGGCCCTGTCAATGAATTCCATCGCACCCGGCTCTTCCGGAGCAATGTCTACCAGCTTGATCAGTCCATTGGCTGCCTGCTGCAATTGGCTGAAATATTCATAGTCGCAATGCATGATATTCTCAGCCGCCTGGGCTCCTTTTTTTGAAGGACTGATGAACGGACCTTCCATATTAATACCCACTAGATGAGCTCCAACATGATACTCATATTCACCGGCATTCTTCATGACAGCCAACAATTCATCCTTCGGTATCGTCATCGTAGCCGGACAGATGCTGGTCACACCGACAGCGGCTTCATACGCTGCAATAATATCAAGCGCCATCGTCGTGCCGTCACATATATCTGACCCCACACAGCCGTGAAAATGAATATCTACCAATCCGGGGATCAAATACAAGCCTTCCGCATCCACGCTCTGTCCATCTGCTTCGTTCACATCCGCTGTATCAGCAAACCTTCCGTTTTCAACAGCAATCGTTCCTTTAGCAAACTGATGCTTCTCTGTGTAAATATATGCATTTTTAATGATCATAAATCCATACCTTCTATTCTGCTAAGAGCCGCTTCATCCGCCACCAGCGTCACATCATTATGCAGCTGTAATACCGATGCCGGAACCTGTGGTGTAATCGGTCCAAAAAATGCTTTCTCTACAATATCCGCCTTACCTTCACCACTGGCAACAATCAAAATTTTTTTTGCCTGCATAATGGTCTTGATCCCCATGGTATAAGCCTGTTTCGGAACATCTTCTGCAGAAGCAAAAAATCTCTTATTGGCTTCAATCGTTGACTCCGTCAGGTTCACACAATGTACCTGTTTGTCAAAGGCTTCTCCCGGCTCGTTGAATCCGATATGTCCATTATGTCCTATACCCAACAGCTGTAAATCCACACCGCCCAGTGATTGGATCAGCTCAGAATATCGTCTGCACTCTTTTTCCGAATCCGGTTCCATTCCATTCGGAAGATGTGTATTCTCAATGGGAATGTTCACATGGTCAAACAGATTCTGATGCATGAAATAATAATAACTCTGATCGTTCTCACGGCTCAGACCTTTGTATTCATCCAGATTGACCGTCATGACTTCCGAAAAATCAAGATCCCCCTTCCGGAACCATTCAACCAACTGCTTATACAAGCCGATGGGAGTAGATCCCGTAGCAAGCCCCAATACACAGTTTGGTTTCATAATGACCTGTGCCGACACAATGTTTGCCGCTTTTCTACTCATATCTGCATAATCTTTTGCTTTGTATATTCTCATTGATCTCTCACTCCGTTTCGCATATCCTGCTACGAACACTTAACACCATAGACGGTGCAACGCTAAGCTCATCAATCCCCATCTGTACAAACCGTTCTGTCAGAGTTGTATCCGCTCCCAGCTCGCCACAGATACCGACCCATTTGCCATGCTTGTGTGCTCCGTCAACAGTCATCTGTATCATACGAAGAACTGCCGGATGATGTGGATTATAAAATCTGTCCAGTCGATTATTCTGTCTGTCAATTGCCAATGTATACTGCGTCAGATCATTCGTTCCGATACTAAAAAAATCTACATTTTCTGCCAGCTCTTCACTCATCATGACCGCGGCAGGAGTCTCAATCATAATTCCCTGCTCGGGAATTGCATAAGGGATTTTTTCTTTTTTAAGTTCGTCAGCCACTTCTTCCACAATTTTTTTAATATCCAATACTTCATCCACTGATATAATCATCGGATACATGATTGCAAGATTGCCATATTTAGCTGCACGCAGAAGCGCCCTTAACTGTGTTTTAAATATCTCCGGCTGTTCCAGACAGATTCGGATAGCCCGATATCCCATAGCCGGATTGTCTTCCTTGCCTAATCCGAGATAATCCACATTTTTATCTGCTCCGATATCAAGCGTACGAATAATTACTTTTTTACCTGCCATCATCTGCAGTACCTGTCGGTAAGCATTAAACTGCTCTGTCTCATCCGGGAGAGAATCTCTTCCCAGATATAAAAATTCACTTCGGAATAATCCGATTCCCTCAGCATCATTTTCCAGCACATATGCCACATCAGACACGCTTCCGATATTGGCGTATACGTTGATCTTACGTCCGCTCTTTGTTACAGATTCACGACCCTTATAATTTGCCAGAAGGTTTCTCTGCTCCTGTTCTGACCGTTTTGCTGCCTGTACCTGACTGATCAGCTCCTCCGACGGATCCAGATAGAAGATGCCTTCTTTCCCATCTACAATCGCACGGGTTCCATTCGGAATCTTCTCCAGCTCCAATGGCACCCCGATCAATGCGGGAATATTCATCATACGTGCCAGAATTGCCGTATGGGAATTGGTCGAGCCATGCACCGTAACAAATGCGAGAATCTTGCTTTTATCCATCTGCACTGTTTCACTGGGTGTCAAATCGTCCGCCACAATGATCGAAGGCTCCATATTTCCCCAATCAATCTGTTCCTCGCCACTCAGATTATGGACAAGGCGATTGGATATATCTTTCACATCTGCTGAACGGGCCTGCATATATTCATCATCCATATTGGCGAACATCTCTGCAAAATTATCACCGATGATTGCCACCGCATATTCTGCATTCACAGCTTCGTTCCGAATCATATTATGTATGGCATCCTGATAATCGTCATCTTCAAGCATCATCTGATGGACCTCGAAAATAGCCGCATTCACCTCACCGACTTCCTGCAAAGCCTTATCATACAGGCCCTTAAGTTGAGTAAGCGTCCGTTCCTTCGCCGCATCAAGACGTTTCAATTCTTCATCCACATTATCAATATGTGTTCTTTTGATAAGACTGTCATTCTTTTTCAGGACATTGACAGGTCCGATTGCAGTTCCTTTATACACAGACTTTCCAATATATTTTCCCATTTTCTACCTTCTTAAATAAAACAGTTTGGAAAATTCTAAAGATTCTCGTCAAAAAATTTCTTCAGTTCATTATATGCCGTCTCTTCGTCCGATCCTTCCACACTGACATCTAATTTATCTCCCTGTTTCACACACATTGCCATGATTGCTATCAGCTTATTTGCAGCTGCACTTTTTCCATTGCAGGCAAGTGTAATGATACTCTCATACTTTTTTGCCTCCTTGGCAAGTAATCCTGCCGGTCTTGCATGGAGTCCATTCTCATCAGTAATTACATAGGTAAATTGCTTCATCCTTGCCCTCCCTCTGTTTCTTGCTATTTGCAATGTGTCATTTTGCATAACGTCAATTTCTTTTTTGTTATATCGTATGTGTATATTATACCAATAATTCTTATTTTGTCCACAATATTTGTAGCATTTCGTATAACTCTGTATATTTTCTAACATGATCGTAGATTATTGTACATAAATCAGTGACCCTCATTTGATATAAAGATGCCAGCGTCAAAAGCCCCGACTCCCCCGACTTTAATGCGATCTGCCACGAAGAAATCTATAAGGCTGCATCCGACTTATCGCACAAAAAAGCTGCTGTGTCTCGATGACACAACAGCCTTTTAATTCGTATGAAATTGTCATTTCTGACTGGTCAGTTATTTGGCGTAATCAATTACGCGGCTCTCACGGATCACATTTACCTTAATCTGTCCGGGATATTCCAGTTCAGCTTCGATCTGCTTGGAAATATCTCTTGCCAACAGTACCATATCGGCATCTGAGATCTGCTCAGGCACTACCATAACACGAACTTCACGACCTGCCTGAATAGCAAAAGATTTCTCTACACCTTTGAAATTGTTTGTGATATCTTCTAACTGTCTTAATCTGCTAGTATAGGTTTCTAATGTCTCCCTTCTAGCTCCCGGTCTTGCAGCGGATATTGTATCAGCAGCTTGTACAATACATGCAATCAGGGAAGTAGCCTCTACATCGCCATGGTGAGATTCTACTGCATTGATAACAGTAGCATTCTCCTTGTATTTCCGGCACAGTTCAGCACCAAGCTGAATATGAGAGCCTTCCATTTCATGATCTACTGCCTTACCGATATCATGCAGCAGTCCTGCTCTCTTGGCAAGTCTCACATCCAGTCCCAGCTCTGCGGCTAACAGCCCTGACAGCTGTGCCACTTCGATGGAATGCTTTAATGCGTTCTGACCATAGCTGGTACGGAACTTCATCTTGCCGAGTAATCTTACCAGTTCGGGATGAATGCCATGTACACCAACCTCCAGGGTTGCGGCTTCTCCCTCTTCCTTGATCATTACTTCGACTTCCTTCTGCGCCTTCTCTACCATCTCTTCGATTCTGGCGGGATGAATACGTCCATCCACGATCAGCTTCTCCAGCGCAATTCTCGCTACCTCTCGGCGAATCGGATCAAATCCGGACAGAATTACTGCTTCCGGTGTATCATCAATGATCAGGTCTACACCTGTCATGGTCTCCAGGGTACGAATATTACGTCCCTCACGTCCGATGATACGTCCCTTCATCTCGTCATTCGGTAACTGTACAACAGAAATTGTAGTCTCAGAGACATGATCTGCAGCACATCTCTGTATTGCATTAACCACAAATTCCTTTGCCTTTTTGTCTGCTTCTTCTTTGGCGCGACTCTCCATTTCCTTGATCATCACAGCCGATTCATGCTTTACTTCATCTTCAACAATTTTCAATAAGTGTTCTTTTGCTTGTTCAGAGGTTAATCCGGAAATTCGTTCCAGTTCCTGCACACGCTGCTCGTTCAGCTTTGAGACTTCTTCCTTCATACGATTGAGGGTTTCTTCTCTGGATGCTAAACTTGCCTCGCGCTTCTCGATGGCATCTGCTTTCTTATCGATGTTCTCTTCCTTCTGCTGAACTCTGCGTTCATACCGCTGAGCTTCCGCCCTGCGTTCCTTGATCTCTTTGTCCAGTTCATTCTTTGTACGAATGGACTCTTCCTTGACTTCCAGGAGTGATTCGCGCTTTTTGTTCTCCGCAGTTCTCAGAGCTTCATCAATAATCTCTCTTGCCTTCTCCTCCGCATTCCCAATGGTACTTTCCGCATTATTCTTCAGGCGGGAAGTAGTCTTCTTCGCTGTGATCAGCACGGCTGCGACAACGGCAACGACAAGAACGATCGCAAAAACCACTAATACTATTACAATATTAGTGTCCACTACAGGAGCACCTCCTTATGAAATTTTCATTGTACATTTTGCTCCGATAATACAAATCATCGTTCATAATAGAATGCTATTATATGTACATTCTAACAAGCAATTCACAACAGTATTAGTGTAAACTGAAATCACAGCCATGTCAAGTACAAGTCGCAATTACCCCAAAAATAGTTCCGATATCAAAGAAATCTTTGTGCATTATTTCAACTGTCGTACAGCGGCATTGTCCGCTGACGTTATGCACCACTTTTTCAAAAATCATCGTTGCACATTCCACCGATAGTATTGCGGATGGATTCTGCCGAAAATCCTTTTCTCGCCAGAAAAGCGTAGATCTTCTGCCGTTCCTTCCAATCCGTCTCTCCCTCCGGATCATAATGCTTCTTACGAAGGAGTTCACGGATCATTCTCTGTTCGTCCTGCTCTCCGCCATTCTGTCTGTAGACCTGCCAGGCTTCTTCCAGCGCCACCGCGGAGATTCCCTTCCCCTGCAAATCCTGCTCGATTCGGCGTCTGCTGCGGGTGTCCTCATGGTAGGTAATATAGTCCACAGCATACCGCAGGTCGTCGATATAATGGAAACCTGCCACATATTCGATTGCCTGCTCTATAATCTCCGGCGGATAAAAGCCCTGCTGTAATTTCATACGAAGCTGCGATGTGGTATATTCTCTTCCCTGTAACAGATTCATGGCACGAAGCTTTGCCCGCTTGGGCAATAATTCATCCATGATGGTCCGATAATCCTCTTCCCGGAGTTCTTCTCCCTCTTTTACATGGTAGAGGCGCAATTCGCCTTTGTATAATACAAAGGCGAATTCCTGGTCAATATAGACCTTACTTCTCGATTTGGATAGTTCCGTAATCTGCGTTACCAGCATGATTTACTCTTCCTTTTTAGTTGCAGAGTTACCCGGAGTTGTTTTTGTATCCGTTTTTGTATCCGTTTTTTTATCCGTTTTTGTATTTGTATTCATATTTGTATTTGCATCCGCGTCTGCATCTGCATCTGCCTTCAGTCCGTAATGCTCTCTGACCTTCTCGGCGATCTCATCGCAGATGGCTGGATTATCCTTCAGATACTGCTTTGCATTCTCACGTCCCTGTCCGATCTTGTTCCCTTCATAGGCATACCATGCACCAGACTTACTTACTACATTACAGTCCGCTGCCAGATCTAAGATATCTCCTACCATGGAAATACCTTGCCCGAACATAATATCAAACTCTGCTTCCTTGAAAGGAGGCGCGATCTTATTCTTAACGACCTTAACACGGGTACGGTTACCGATGACTTCACCGCCCTGCTTCAGTGCTTCAATTCTTCTGACATCCAGTCGTACAGAGGAATAGAACTTCAGTGCACGACCGCCGGTGGTAGTCTCGGGATTACCGAACATCACGCCCACCTTCTCACGCAGCTGGTTGATGAAGATAACGGTACAGTTGGACTTGCTGATGACAGCGGTCAGCTTACGCAATGCCTGGGACATCAGTCGTGCCTGTAAGCCCACATGGCTGTCTCCCATATCTCCGTCAATCTCCGCCTTCGGTACCAGTGCGGCAACGGAGTCCACGACGATAATGTCGATGGCGCCGGAACGTACCATGGTCTCGGTGATCTCCAGTGCCTGCTCACCGTTATCCGGCTGGGAAATGTATAAATTATCAATGTCTACGCCGATATTCTTCGCATAGACAGGATCTAAGGCATGCTCTGCATCAATGAATCCGGCAATACCGCCTCTCTTCTGTACCTCTGCGATCATATGTAAGGTAACGGTGGTCTTACCACTGGATTCCGGTCCGTAGATCTCAATGATTCTTCCCTTCGGAATACCGCCCAGTCCCAATGCTATATCCAAACTTAAAGAGCCGGTAGGGATCGTCTCCACGCTCATCTGTGTTGCGGGATCTCCCAGCTTCATTACTGCGCCCTTTCCGTACTGCTTCTCAATCTGACTCAGTGCCGCATCCAATGCTTTAAGCTTATCGTCTTTTTCCATGTTGATCTCCTTTTTGTTCAGGGAACAAATGTTCTGCTTTTTATTTAGAATAAAACATTTGTTCGTGTTTGTCAATGTCTAATTTTATTATATATGTTTTGTGTCCTTTAAAACTCTCTCATGTGCATTCCCCCTTATTTTTCTGTTCCGATGATCGTCTGAATTTTTGGCGAATGCCTGAACATCCTGAAATGCATGTCGATAATCAGAGAATATTAGATACATGAAAAATGTACCACACATCCCGGCTTCCCGCAAGGATACATGATACATTTTTATGTTTTCGGCACTATCTACAATTTTGACCCCCTTGATTTTGAGGGTATCTCACAAATTATTTTTTTGTTACTTTTTACCAAAAGTGACCTTGCTGATGTATTTCAGGATACAGCTACGCATGAGGATCAGTGCTGCGCAGGTGCTTGCCTCTCTGATCTGGCTGCGGGTTCCGGAGAAATGATATTCCTTCACCGTAACCTCTCCCTTGACACTGCAGCCGATGTATACCAGCCCTACCGGCTTCTCCTTCGTACCGCCGTCCGGTCCCGCAATGCCGGTCACCGCCACTGCCACATCCGCTTTCATTAAAAGGGCGACCCCTTTTGCCATCTCCGAAGCGGTCTTACTGCTGACAGCTCCGTATTTATCCAAAGTGCTCTTGCGCACTCCTAAGAATTTCCGCTTTGCCTTATTGGAATAGGTCACCAGTCCCGCCTTGTAGCATTCCGATACGCCGGGCACATTGATAATCTTCGCTGCGATCATTCCTCCGGTGCAGGACTCTGCGGTGGTCACCGTCAAATCATTGGCAAGCAGCAGATCCGCCACTGCCATCTCCAGAGTGGTCTCTTCCTTCGTGCTGTAGATATCGGCTCCGAAGCGGGATTTTAATTCCTTCACCACGGGCTTGATCACTTTTCCGGCTGCCTTGGCGCTCTCTCCGGAAGCAGTCACCCGGATATGTACTTCGCCGGTCTTGGCATAAGTGGCTATGGTCGGGTTGGTCTGTTCGTCGATCAGATCCTTCAGGGTATCCTCCACCTGGCTCTCCGGCACACCGCATACTTTCACGGTCTGGGAACAGATGATTCCGGGCGTCAGTGCTTCCAGATAAGGAAATACCTGCTGTTCAAACATAGGTGTCATCTCCGCAGGAGGTCCCGGTAATAATATGATACGGTTCTTCTCTGTCTCCAGAATAATGCCCGGTGCCGTGCCGTTCTCGTTGTCCAGCACCTTTGCCCCTTCGGGGATCATTGCCTGCTTCCAGTTATTCTCTGTCGGCTGTATGTCTTTTTCGGCGAAAAATTCTGCGATACGCTCCATGCTGTGATCATCCACGGATAAATTCTTCCCGCAGACCTTTGCTGCCGTCTCCTTCGTCAGATCATCTTCCGTAGGTCCCAGTCCGCCGGATAACAGTATCACATCCGAGCGGTCCATGGCGCATTTTAATACGCCCGCAAGTCTCTCAGCATTATCTCCCACCACCGTCTGGTAGTAGCAGTCCAGTCCGGCTCCCGCCAGCTTTTCCGCCAGATATGCCGCATTTGTATTTACAATGTTCCCCAGTAATATTTCGGTACCTACACAAATGATCTCCGCTGTCATTTTCTTACCGCCTTTCACTACGTTACCTATTGTTCTGTCATTTTGTCCACAGACAGTATACTACACTTCGGAAGCGGAGAAAAGGAAATATTTTACTCCAGCCTAAATTCTGACAGGTCAAAGCTGCCTTCCCCATGGAATCTGAAATACAGCGGATACACTCCGGCAGGAATCTGCACCGGGATCGTAAGTGTCTCCCATTCTTCCGTATTTATATCACAAGTACAGCTTCCCACGGCATTTTCCGGGAGCTTCTGCGCATGTCCGCCTTCCTCATGGCAGGTCACATACAGGGTTCCTTTCGCCTTCCCCCGCAGCTTCAATTGAATGCTTTGCAGTGCCCCTCCTTCAAAATAGCGGTATCCCACGATACAGCCGTTACTGATTCCGCGGATATACTGTCCCGGCGGGCACTCTCTGTCTTCCCCATCCTGGGTGATGCATGCGGTTCTGTCCGCTTTTGCTACGGTCTTTTCATAATATAAGACGCAGGCAATATAGGCTGGATAGGTTCCGTTTCCCACAAGCCACCCGTCATTTAATCCACAGCTGGTGACCTCTACCTGGGCGATCCGCCCCTGGGCATCGATGGTCACGGGCTCTGCCACGCCCTGTCTGCTAAAGGAGCTGTGATTCGTATGTCTGTGGTCAAAAATATAATATCTCCCGTTTAATTCCACCAGGCCGCCGTGAGTATTTCCCATGGGACAGCAAGGTTCCTCCTCGGAATAACCGTTAATTCCCACATCTGATGTGGAGTGGATCCGACCGCCGAATACAAAATCCCCATCCGGTCTGTCGCTGATAAAATAATACAACCCTGTATTTCTCGCAGAGTAGACCAAATAATAACATCCGTTTATTTTGCGCATAGAGGGTGCTTCAAAATAGACCGCTCCCGCCGGAACCGGTGTCTCCCTGGCGATTGCAAGTATCGGACCTCTGCGCACCGTCAGCATGTCCTGCTCCAGTTCATACATATGACATCCCACGAATTGCCTACCTGCGCTGTCCACCTCCCGGTTTGTGGGGCAGAATCCGGAATAGAGGTAGATCCGTCCGTCATCGTCGATCAAAATACTGGGATCGAACTGGAAATATTCCCCTGCAGCCTCCCCCAGGATACGTCCGTCCGAATAGGCCACATCCCCGAGATAGGTA
Organism: Odoribacter splanchnicus; assembly: GCA_963623435.1. GTDB lineage: Bacteria > Bacillota > Clostridia > Lachnospirales > Lachnospiraceae > Acetatifactor. Next base: position 1,547 of record CAVFMG010000024.1, on the reverse strand, counting down.
TAACGGCCAGCCGGAGTATCACAGACTGCCACAGAGATGATGGAGGAATCCGCGATGGAATAATATAGGTAAAATCTGCCATCCCTTCCCCGGATCACATCCGGTGCATAGAGATAATACCGCCCGTTTTTCTCTGCCTTTTTATGTATTTCGTCCATGGGATGATCTGTGTGCCGGAAAATAACCCCCTCACACCGCCAGTCCGACAGATCTGACAACGGTGCCGACCAGCAGACGTAATCATTCTCGCAGTAAAAGGTGCCGCCGAAGCGGTCATGACTTCCATAAATATAAAGCCGGTCTCCGAACACTCTGGGTTCTCCGTCGGGAATGTATTCGTAGCTGGGCAGATACGGATTATATACTTGTTTTTTCATTTTTCTTGTTTCCTTTCTGCATCTAAGTCGGTGGGCTTTTGACACCGACTGCAACACTATCCTTTTACAGTACCGCATTTTCGGTTTCCACTCTCTCTTGATTCCAGAGCTGGTGCCGTATTTTCTCATCCGTTCCAGTACGGCTCCGCTCTCTCCACTGGGTGGGTGTGCATTCATACCTTTGCAGAAAACAGCGATGGAAGGTACGAAGATTGGAAAATCCGCACTCGTAGCTGATCTCCGTCACTGTCTTTCTGCTGTCCTTTAACAGATTGCAGGCTAAGATCATCCGCTGCTGCGCCACATAGGAAGGAAATGAAATATTTAACTGAGACGAGAATATATGTGACAGATAATAGGGGCTGATGCCCAGTTCCTTCGCCACCTTCTGTGCTGTCAGTTCCCCGGTAATATTGTCGTTGATGTATTGCAGAAGCTTCTGCGTAATGTTCAGATCCGAGGGCTTGTCCTTTTTGATCACTGGGATATTTTCATACATATCTGCAAGAAGTGCCATCAGAAGTCCCTTATCCTGCCGGAAAGGTCTGGACTCCCTACGCAGTCCCAGCTCCACCAGAATGTCCAGCACCATCTGTCCATAACGGCTGAGCTCGCTTTTGCGGAAGCAGGGAGATTCCATATCATAATAGGTGAATTCTCTGTCAAATTCTCCTATGATATCCATATCAGCAATAATCAGGAGCATTCCCACCTCCCCTACAGAGCTGTAGGAATGAATCTGATTCGGATAGATCATCAGGCAGTCTCCTGCGGTCAGATGATAGCACGTTCCTGCCACTGTAGCATCCATCTCCCCCTCTGTCACATGAACGAATTCCATATGCTTGTGCAGGTGGAATGGGAAATTCGGATGCCACCAGACATGACAATCATATATCCTTTTCCGGCTCTCATAAAATGGTTTTACTGTACTCATTTTCATCCTCATGTCTTGTCTTTCACAATCTGCAGATTGCAGCCTACTGTATTTTACATAGCATATTCTGTTTAGGATTTCCACTGTTTTTCTAAAAATAGCAATTTTTGTCCTATATGTAATTACTTTTTGTCGTGCAGTCCGCACATTTTTCACTTACAATAATTGTAAATGAAAGCAGTTCCATTTTAAAAAAGTCAAAAAGGTGAATGATTTTATGAATCGTACAGAAG
>CAVFMG010000023.1:15873-25910 GCA_963623435.1 Odoribacter splanchnicus | reverse complement strand
GTATTAGCAGCAAAACAAGCTTCTCATACCCACCAACTTTCCATAGCGTGGGTATTAGCAGCAAAACAAGCTTCTCATACCCACCAACTTTCCATAGCGTGGGTATTAGCAGCAAAACAAGCTTCTCATACCCACCAACTTTCCATAGCGTGGGTATCAGCAACAAAATAATTAACGCATACCCATAAACTATTTACGCTGAGGCGGAAGAAGGGTACAGACTAGCTTCTTCCTATCTCCTGTACCCATGTTTAGACGAAAGAAGGGCACAGGAGGGCGTTCGTCCGGTCTACGGCAACCCTGCGTTACGAGCCATGTGGTAAAAAGATAATACCGACACTATTTCCTCTGGTATTTGGACAAGCATAAAAACCTCTTGACAGATAAAAATACATGACGTATTATTGTATTAAATAAATAATACAGTAAATCCATACAATGAGTCTGGGCGCATCGACAGAAACGATGTGCGACGGATAGCAAGGAACAAACAGTAGAAACAAACAGCAAGAAGCAGACAATAAGAAACAAGAAAGGATGATAGGAATGGCGTGGGAATTAGATGCTGACAGACCGATATATGCGCAGCTGGTGGAGCGGATCCAGCGAGAGATCGTCTCCGGCAAATACCAGCCGGGAGAGAAACTGCCGAGTGTCAGAGACCTTGCGGCGGTGGCGGCAGTGAACCCGAACACGATGCAGAAGGCATTTGCGGAACTGGAGCGGAGCGGTCTGATCGTAACACAGCGTACCAGCGGACGAACTGTGACAGAGGACACCGAACTGATCGGGAATACCAGAGAACAGCTGGCTGCCGGTCACGTACGGAATTTTATCAACAATATGCAGGAACTGGGATATCAGCGGGAAGAGATCCGGGATCTCTTCGACAAAGTACAGTCCTGAGAATGAAGAGAGGCGGGAACAGAAATGAGTAATTTGGTAGAAATCACAGATCTGACCAAGAAATACGGCGATAATGTCGCAGTAAACCATCTGACCGTAAGCCTTCCCAAGGGGAAGATCATCGGACTGTTAGGTCCCAACGGCAGTGGCAAGACCACACTGATCAAAATGTTAAACGGGCTGTTAACTCCGACGGAAGGCACCATCCTGATCGACGGCAGCTATGTGGGACCGGAGACGAAGAGCAAGGTAGCTTATCTGCCGGACCGTACGTATCTCACCATGAATCAGACGATCCGGGAGATCCTGGATTATTTTCAGGACTTTTATGCAGACTTCTCCAGAGAACGTGCCGAAGAGATGTTAAAGAGCCTGGGAATTGACCCGTCCGTGAAGATGCGGACCTTATCCAAAGGTACCAAGGAGAAGGTACAGCTGATCTTAGTTATGAGCCGGAATGCCAGCCTGTATATTTTGGACGAGCCCATTGCCGGTGTGGATCCGGCAGCGAGAGATTACATCCTGCGCACCATTATCAACAACTATAATCCGGAAGCTACGGTGCTGATCTCCACCCACCTGATCGAGGATGTGGAGCAGGTACTGGATGAAGTGATCTTTATGCGCTACGGTCAGCTGGTGCTATATACATCTGTTGACAATATCAGAGAAGAGAAGGGCAAGTCCGTAGATGCTTACTTCAGGGAGGTGTTCGCATGTTAGGCAAGTTAATGAAATATGAATGGAAAAATACCTGGAAAGCGGGCGTGCTGATGCTTCTGGGAATATTTATCGTCACAGTGGCAGGGTGTATCGTACTGCAAATGCCTGGAGGCGTAGTGTCGAATTTTGTCGACGGTAATGAGGCAAATGCAGTACAGACCTGGCTGGTGATTTCTTCTTTTACGGCAACACTGATTCTGTATGTGATCATGCTGCTGGCGTCCACCTGGGGCATGCTGATCTTCCTGGGCATCCGTTTTTACCGCAGTATGTACACGGATGAGGGATATCTGTCCCACACGCTGCCGGTGACAGCCAATCAGCTGTTTTTAAGTAAAGTGCTGGTCTCCGGTGTCTGGTATCTGTTTATTATGATTGGTATCGGTATCTCCATTGTGGCACTGCTTGTGTCATTGATGATGGGACTGATAGATATCGGTGAACTGAATGGAGTTCTGACACAATATAATGGGAATATCTGGGAATTCCTGGGGGACGGCATCTATGAACTTAACAGGGTCTATAAAGAACAGATGGGAATGAATCTGGTGCATTACGGAATCACATTGCTGATCACCTATGTGGCAGGTCCCTTTATTACCATGATTACCCTGTTCGGAGCACTGACCATCGGACAGCTCTCCTCCAAACACAAGGGACTGATGGGAATCCTCGCCTATGCGGGTCTTACGATTGCATCGTCCATTATCGGAAGTACGGTACAGAGTGTATTTATGTTCAGTACGACTGAGCTGAGCCGCCCCGGCGGAATCGGCATTACCACCAACTGGGCATATGATATTAATGTGCTCGCCAGTGCACTCGTTGCGGCAATCCTGTATGGGGTATCTTACTACATCATGAACAAAAAATTAAACCTCGACTAACCGGTATGACACCTTGCCCTTGCGTAGCAAATTTGGTATAATAAATCCAAATGACAACAGGGAATGGGTGAAGGTACATGCAGGAGATTATTGATAGAATTTTAGGAGGGAACTTCGATTACGAGAACGGCTCTTTGGAATTCTCCTGCTCTAAAATAGAAATCTCGCTGTCCCAGGGGACAGCGTATGAAGGCTCTTTTCACATCCTCTCTGCATCGGAAGGCTATGTAAAAGGATCTGTCATCTCAGACCATCTGAAAATGGAATGTATGACCGATCAGTTTACCGGCTCTGATGCAGAAATTTTTTACTGCTTCCACGGTGAGAATCTGGAAGAAGGGGATGTGGTGAAGGGCTCTTTTTCTGTGGTCAGCAACCGCGGAGAATACAACCTTCCCTTCGTGGTGACGGTGGAACACGGCGTGTTAAATTCCTCCATCGGTGCCATAAGGAATCTGTTCCATTTCGCGAACCTGGCGAAAAGCAGCTGGAAGGAAGCGGTACGGCTGTTCTACAGCCCGGAATTTTTACGGCTGTTTACGGGGAACGATGCTCATTTTTACGAGACTTACCGGATGCTGTCCGCCTGCGAAGGCAATGAGCAGAATGTAGAGGAATTCCTGATCTGCATCAACAAAAAACAGCAGATCGAATTCCTGGTGGAAGAGAAGGAACTGGTGAAAAAGCTGCCCCGTACAGAAGGCAATTACGGCGTGTCGGAGAACAGTCTGACTATCGTGCAAAACGGCTGGGGCTATACCAATCTGCAGATCGAATGCGATGGAGAGTTCGTCTTCACAGAAAAAGAAAGCTTAAGCGATGATGATTTCCTCGGCAACCGGTGCAGACTTCCCGTATATATTGACAGCAGTGTATGCAGACCCGGCAAAAATTTCGGAAAGATATATATCTATAATGCTTATATTTCCATAGAGATCCCTGTGATGGTACAGTTAGGAGACCGGACGGCGGTGCGGCATGCGGATCACAGCCATATGCAGTGCGTCTCCCAGATCATGAAATATTACGAGGAATTCCGCCTGAAAAAGATCGGCACGGGCACCTGGCTGTCAGAGACAGGGAAACTGGTGGAGCGCATGGTGACCATGGATGAGAAGGATGTGTCGGCGAGACTATTCCAGGCGCAGCTTCTGATCACGGAGGAACGTTATAACGAAGCGGGCTGGATCTTAGACCATGCGGCGGACATGCTGGAAGCGCAGAAAGCCACCGGCGGAGAATTGTGGGCATATTATCTGTACCTGACTACGCTGATCCACAGAGATGCCCAGTATACCCTGCAGACCGCGGAGCAGGTCGAACAGATCTATCGTTACGACAGGAGCCGTTGGAGAGTGGCATGGCTGTTACTTTATCTGTCGGAGGAATACAACCGGTCCACCTCCGGGAAATGGATGTTCCTCGAAAAACAGTACCAGTACGGCTGCTCCAGCCCGGTAATCTATCTGGAGGCGCTGGCACTTTTGAATGGGAATCCGGCACTTTTGCGGAAGTTGAACGGTTTTGAACTGCAGGTACTGCATTTCGGAGTCAGACACGGAGCAGTGAATGACAGCCTCTTAGAACAGCTTTTGTATCTGTCCGGCAGGGTAAGGGAATATTCCCCGCTGTTATGCCGGATATTGAAGATGACCTATGAGAAAAAGGAAGATGTGCGGATCCTGCAGGAGATCTGCAGCCTGTTGATTAAGGGAAGCAAGACCGGAGCGGATGCGTACGTCTGGTACCAAAAAGGCGTGGAGAGTCATCTGCGGATCACGAATCTGTATGAATACTACATGGCTTCGGTGGATATGGATGCTGCCACGGAGCTGCCCAAGGTGATCCTGATGTATTTCTCCTTCCAGAACAATCTGGATTATGAGCACAGCGCATTTTTATATGCCTATCTGTTAAAGCACAGAGCAGAATATGAGGAACTGTATGAACATTACGAGCCGCGTATTGAGCGCTTTGTGATAGATCAGATCCAGAAGCAGCATATCAACAGGCATCTGGCGGTATTGTACCAGAAGTTCTTAACGCCGGCGATCGTGACGGAAGTCATGGCGAAGCCCCTGTCGAGACTTCTGTTCGCTCATCTGGTCAGAGTGGAAGATGACAGAATGCGCAAGGTGATCGTCTGCCAGCCGGGCAATCGGAAGATGAAGGAGATCCCGTTACTTGCCGGAGCAGCATGGGTGGCGATCTATGGGAATGAGTATACCATCGGCTTTGAGGATGCCTACGGCAACCGGTTCCTGAAAAATGTGGAGTACACCCTGGAGAAGCTGCTGGTACCCGGAAAATATCTGCGGCTGTTGGAGCATTATGTTCCGGATACGGTGGAACTGGATCTGTATTTTGCGGAGAATGATAAGGGCGAAGAAGCGCTGTCTTCTGCGAAGCTGATGCGTATGGCGCGGCTGGCTTCCTCCGATGCGGTGGAACCGGAACTGCGACAGAAGCAGGCGGTAGCACTGGTACAGGCGTATTTCGATGCGGATAATATGCAGGCACTGGATGCCTATCTGCAGGAATTAGACGGACAGAAATTCAAGGCGGAACAGAGAGAGATCCTGCTTAGGTTCCTGGTGCTTCGCGGGAATTATGAAAAGGCATACGAATGGATCGACAGTTTCACACCGTATTATGCGGATGCTAAGATATTGCTCCGACTGACGGATGCTTTGATCTCCCAAGCGGCACATGATGGAGAACCGGCATTGTATGCGGCAGCATTGTCCGCCTTCCGCAGGGGGAAATATAACGGCAATGTTCTGGAGTACCTGGTGCGTTATTCTGCGGGGACGACGAAGGAACTGCGTGACATCTGGAAATCCGCTAGATCTTTTGAAGTGGACTGCTATGAACTCAGTGAGAGGATCCTGGCACAGATGCTCTTCTCCGGGGCTTTTGTGGGAGAGAGAATGGAGATCTTCCGTTATTATGTATCCCAGGGAGCGAGACAGGAGATCGAGGAAGCGGTACTGATCCAAAGCTCCTGTGATTACTTCTGCAGAGAAAAGCTTACGGAAGACTATATTTTCCGGGAGATACGTAATACCTACCTGCGGGGAGAAGAGACGCAGCGGATCTGCAAGCTGGCATATCTGAAGTTCTATGCGGAGAACCGGGATAAAATAGAAAAAGAAGATGAACTCCTGATCCGGGAGTTCCTGGAGGAAATGATGCGGGATCACATTCATCTGAACTTTTTTCGGGAATTCAAAGATTGCCTGCCCGAGCTTCAGGAACTGAAGGACAAGACTATCGTGGAGTACCATACAAAGAGCGGTGTCCGGGCAAGGATCCATTATGTGATGCTGCATGAGAACGGACAGGCAGAGGATTATCTGTCGGAGTACATGCAGGAAGTGTACAGCGGTGTGTTTTTCAAGGAATTTGTATTGTTCTTCGGGGAAAATATCCAGTATTACATCATGGAGGAGTCTGACAGCGGGGAGCAGCTGACCGAGAGCGGCAGCCTGCAGCGGAGCGATATCATGAATGATAATCCGGACAGCAAATACGAGATCATCAATGACATGATGATCAGCATGACGCTGCAGGATGACGATACCCTGGATCATCTGATCGAAGAATATTACCGGAGAGAATATCTGGATCACAGATTATTTACCTTACAGTGAGACAAAAAATTAAGGAATGATAACGGAGAGGAGGCGGAAGAAGGATGCGGCTGCCGGGAAGTGAAAAAATAATCGTCGGATATGATTTAGGCAGCAGATATGCGCAGATCAGCTGCTATGTTACGGGCAGTGAGGAAGAGATCAGAACCCTTTCTTCCGTGGCGGGATCCCAGGTCTATACCATTCCGCTGGCACTCAGTAAGAGGCAGGGCGTGAACCAGTGGTTCTACGGAAGCGAAGCGGTAAGGTATGCACAGGAAGAAGACGGGATCCTAGTGGAGAACCTTCTGAAGCTGGCAAAGGACGGCGAACCGGTGCAGATCGACGGCACGGCGTTAGACCCGGTGGCACTGTTGACCCTTTTCCTGAAACGGAGTCTGGGACTGTTATCCCAGGTGACGAATACAGAGAAGATCGGGGCGCTGATGATCACCTGCGAAGAACTGGATACCCGGACGTTAGAGGTGCTGACTGCGGCGACGGAAGGACTGCATCTGAAGACGGAGCAGATTTGTTTCCAAAGTCATGTGGAGAGTTTTTATTATTATAATCTGCACCAGCCGGAGGAACTGTGGCGGCATAAGACGGTGCTGTGCGAATACGCGGAGCATTCCATCCGGACGTACTGCATGGAATGTAACCGTCATACCACACCGGTGGTGGCTTATATGGAAGAGCGGGAAATCCCGTTCCCTGTGCCGGAATCGGATGAGAAAATGTTAGAGATCGCCACCAGTCTGTGCGGCAGCCGGATCGTTTCCTCGGTGTATCTGATCGGCGAGGCATTTTCCCAGGAATGGATGAAGGAATCTCTGCGTTATCTGTGTCATGGAAGAAGAGTATTCCAGGGCAACAATCTGTTCAGCAAGGGTGCCTGCTACGGCATGATGGAGAGGCTGTCCCCCAGTGAGGCGGGGAAGACCCACGTATTTTTAGGTGACGATAAATTAAAATCCAACATCGGCATGAAGATCTTAAGGCAGGGGGAGGAATCCTACTGTGCACTTCTCGATGCGGGAATCAACTGGTATGAAGCGAAAAATAGCATGGAATTCTACCTGCTGGAAGGACGGGCCGTGGAGATTCTGATTACATCCCTGACGGGAAAGGGGAACCGGATCGCCAGGATCGTCCCCGAGGAACTGCAGGAAGGAATCACACGTCTTAAAATCAGTGTGGAGATGCGGGATGATACGCATCTTACCGTAGAACTGGAAGATCTGGGCTTCGGTAGCTTTCGTGCCGCAACCCATCATATCTGGAAGGAAGAGATCGAATTATAAGAGACGTAGATTGTGACCGGACAGATAGGAATAGAAGATGGATGGAAATGAGGAATGGAAATGAGGGCAAGTCTGTGCGTAGGTGAATATTGTGAAAATGCCTATTCGGTGGAAGAACTGGGAATTAGTGTCTGCTGCATGGAAGAGCTGTGCTATTGCCTGAAGGAGAATGCCTTCCTCTTAGATCTGTCCATTATGAACGATAAACTGGCGGACTGGATCGGTGAGGAATGCAAGGTCAGGGAACTGGCGAAGCAGTTGTACCCCATGATACATAAGCAGGGCTCCTTAAGTGTGTTCGTGCTGACGATTTTACAGTATGTGGGAATGTATGGGGAAGAGGATCTGCGGCAGGTGGAGCAGGTGCTGAAGCAGGGCGCCGGGCTGAGTAACTTGGAAAAACGCAAGAGCCAGATCGACTATATGGTGGAAAAGAGAAAATATGCCGCGGCGATCCGTGGATACGATATGCTGTTAGAGACCTGGAGTACCCTGGAAAAAGAAGGAAAAGACCTTCCTGCGGGGAAGGTGCGGGCATCCATTCTGCATAATAAAGGAGTGGCGCTGACCGGACTGATGCTGTATGATAAGGCGGCGGAACAATTCAGAGAAGCATGGCAGTCTGAGCCTGAGAGAGTGCATCTGGACGCTTACCTTGCGGCAAAACGCATGGAGCTGCCGGAGGATGCCTATGTGGCTTTCGCAGCGCAGAATCCGGAATTCTATACCGAGTCCCTGGAACTGGAGAAAAGCATGGAACAGTTCGGCAGGGAATGGGAACAGCAGCCGGAATACAGGCAGTTACAGCTGCGCAGTACCTGGCGGGCGGAAGACAGACACAAGTATGACGCGGAAAATGAGAGACTTTTGACAGCACTTAAGAACAGCTATCGGACCAGTGTGAACGTATAACAGACAGGAGAAAAGTATGGCGTGGTGGAACCGCTTTTTTAAGAAAAAAGAATCGGTACAGCAGGAGGAAGACTGGGAACGGTTAGTCTATACTAGGAACGGTGTGAATTTTGACGAGGAAGACCAGAGAAAGCGGTACATCGTCAATTGCTTAGAGCAGATCGCGGAAGCTTCCAAGGAGATCGACCTGTTGACGGGAGAGTACAGCCTGGTGACTTCCTATCTGACGGATACGGATGAAATCGAGGCACTGCCGGAGGAACAGCGCTCGGAGGTGAACCGTACCGCAGCCCAACTGGCAGGTCTGGAGCAGGAGCGTAATAAGTACCGGGAGAAAAAGAACCGCATGCGGGATGCGGATTTCTATGCGATCCGCAAGAGAGAAAATGAGATCGAAGAGGGAATCAAAAAGATCCGCGAGGGCGAAAAATACGGTAATCTGGTCAGACAGGATCTACACAGACTGGACGGCGAAAGACACGCTTACGAGTACCGGAGAAATGAGCTGGAGAAGCTGATGAATAATCAGCGTGGCATGGCGGTGATCTTTTTCACGGCGTTAGTGGTCTGTGTGATCATGCTGGCAATCTTACAGTTCGGATTTGAGATGGATGTGTATGTGGGACTGTTCCTGGCAGTGGGAGCGGGCGCCGTGGCGATCTCTTGCGTCTGCATCAAATATATGGATGCCGGACGGGAACTGCAGCGGGTGGAGAAGACCATCAACAAGATCATCCAGCTGCAGAATAAGGTCAAGATCCGCTATGTGAACAACTGTCAGCTGATGGAATACCTCTATCTGAAATACAGCACGGACAGTGCGGTGAAACTGGAAAAGCGCTGGAAAATGTATCAGGAGGAAAAGGAAGAGCGGAAGCAGTTCGCAGAGGCGGAAGCGAAGACAGAGTATTATCAGAAACAGCTGGTAGAGCAGCTGTCCAATTACCGTGTGCAGATGCCGGAGCGGTGGGTCAGTCAGACGGCGGCACTGTTAGACAAGCGTGAGATGGTGGAAATCCGTCACGAACTGATCCAGAGAAGACAGGCACTCCGCAAGCAGATGGACTACAATCAGGATGTGGCGGAGAGCGCCCGCAACGAAGTAAAAGAAGTGGCAGCACTGTACCCGAAATACGCGCAGGAGATCCTGGCGATGGTGGAGCGTTATGACCGATAAAGAATTGACAAGACCCTCCCGTTGTGTTACTATGACACCGTGTTAGCAATTTACCATGCTAAAGTACACAAGTAACAAGACGGGAGGATGTATTATGAAAAAAGTATTAGTAGCATTACTGGCAATCAGTATGGCAGCAGGTGTTCTGACCGGCTGCGGTTCTAAAGGATCTGAGAAATCATTTACCGTAGGATTCGATGCGGAGTTTCCCCCTTACGGATATCGTGATGACAGTGGAGAATATGTAGGCTTTGACCTGGATCTGGCAGCGGAAGTATGTAAGAGACAGGGCTGGGAGCTGGTAAAGCAGCCCATCGACTGGGATGCGAAGGATATGGAGCTTTCCTCCGGAGCCATTGATTGTATCTGGAACGGTTTCACCATGAACGGCAGAGAAGATGCTTACACCTGGTCCGATCCATACGTAGACAACAGCCAGGTTATGGTTGTATCCGAGGATTCCGGCATCAACAGCCTGTCCGATCTGGCTGGAAAG
>CAVFMG010000023.1:0-15863 GCA_963623435.1 Odoribacter splanchnicus | reverse complement strand
GCTTACACCTGAACGGAAGCCTATATTGATAACAGCCAGGTATTCGTTGTAGCAGCTTCTTCTGGCGTACAGAACAAGGAAGAACTGGCAGGCAAGGTCGTAGCGGTACAGAAGGATTCTTCCGCACTGGCTGCGCTGAATGATGAAGAGAACGCAGACAACATCGCACTGCGCGATTCCTTCTCCCAGCTGATCGAATATGCGGATTACAATACTGCTTTCATGGACTTAGAGCAGGGTGCGGTAGATGCTGTAGCTATTGATATCGGTGTGGCACAGTACCAGATCGACCAGAGAGAAGCAGGGAAGTTCGTTATGTTACAGGGCGAGGACAACAAACTGGCAGTAGAGCAGTATGCCGTTGGTTTCTTAAAAGGTAACGATGAGCTGAGAGATACCGTACAGAAGACACTGGATGAGATGGCAGAGGACGGTACCTTCGCACAGATCGCTGAAAAATGGGGACTGACCGACAGCGTATGTCTCGGTAAATAATCAGCCGCGAATCGCAAAGCGGATGAAGTAAGTTAAGGAGTAGATGTTCATGAGTTTGCTGACCATGTGTGCCCAACTGTCAGAGGGCTTTCTGATAACGGTGGAAATATTTGTACTGACCCTTTTGTTCTCCCTTCCTCTGGGGCTGATCGTAGCCTTCGGAAGAATGTCGGGATGCAAGGTGATCCGTATTATTTCCAAAATATACATATCCATCATGAGAGGAACCCCTCTGATGTTACAGATCATCGTGGTGTATTTCGCCCCCTTTTATGTATTCCGTATGCAGGTGGGGACGGGATATCGTTTCCCGGCGGTGATTGTGGCATTCGTGATCAATTATGCAGCGTATTTTGCGGAGATCTACCGTGCGGGCATCGAGTCCATACCGGTGGGGCAGTATGAGGCAGCGCAGGTCTTAGGTTACAGTAAGGCTCAGACCTTCGTGAAAATCATTCTGCCGCAGGTGGTGAAGCGGGTTCTTCCGCCGGTGACCAATGAGACCATTACGTTAGTTAAGGATACTTCTATGGCATTTACCATCTCCATCGCGGAGATGTTCACGGTGGCGAAGCAGATCGGAGCCGCACAGACCAGTGTGGTTCCGCTGTTAGCCGCAGGTGTGTTCTACTATATCTTCAATCTCGTCGTGGCATCCTTCATGGAATACCTGGAGAAGAAGACATCTTATTACAGATAGGAGCAGTAACGTATATGGGACAGACAGACGAAGAAATCCTCTTAGAAATGAATCATGTGAAAAAAAGCTTTGACGGCAACGGAGTACTAAAGGATATCTCCCTGACTGTGAAAAAGGGAGAGGTTGTCTCCATCATTGGACCCTCCGGATCCGGTAAATCCACACTGCTTCGCTGCGCAACGCTTTTGGAGAAAATGGATGGCGGAGAACTGATCTATTTAGGACAGACGGCTGCTTCGGAGAAGACGGATAAGAACGGCAGAATACAGTGTGAATATGCATCCAAAGCAGAACTACACAAAATCCGGAAATGTTTCGGACTGGTGTTCCAGAATTTTAACCTTTTTCCCCACTATACCGTGATGAAAAATATCATCGATGCGCCAATCCATGTGGATAAGGTAAGCCGCGCGGAAGCGGTGGAGAGAGCGGAAAAACTGTTAGCACAGTTAGGACTGTCAGACAAGGCAAACGCATACCCATATCAGTTGTCCGGCGGACAGCAGCAGAGAGTGTCCATTGCCAGGGCACTTGCATTGCAGCCGAAGATCCTGTTCTTCGACGAGCCCACTTCCGCACTGGATCCGGAGCTGACTGCAGAGGTATTGAAGGTTATTAGGCAGCTTGCCAGTGAGCATATGACCATGATCATCGTGACCCACGAGATGCAGTTCGCCAGGGAAGTATCCGACCGGATCATTTTCATGGAGCAGGGCGTGATCGTGGAGGAAGGTTCTCCCGAAGAGCTTTTTGCTACGGAAAATGCCCGTGTTCGGGAATTTATCGGAAAGTTACAGTAAAAACATATTGATTTTTTTTCGCAAATCTGTTTATCTATTAGGTGTGGGCTTTCTTCCCACACCTATTCCAATTAAAATTGAAAACATAAGAATGCGAGGACTGATGGTATGAGCGTACAGGAAATGAAACCGATCAAGGAAGGCAAAGTTCGTGAAATCTACGACAACGGAGATACCCTGATCATGGTGGCAACTGACCGTATCAGCTGCTTTGATGTGATCTTGGACAACACAGTAACGAAGAAGGGAACTGTATTGACCCAGATGTCGAAATTCTGGTTTGACATGACAGAGGATGTGATCCCCAATCACATGGTATCCGCTGATGTCAGGGATATGCCTGAATTTTTCAGACAGCCGAAATTCGACGGCAACAGCATGATGTGCAAGAAGCTTAATATGCTCCCCATCGAGTGCATCGTTCGTGGATACATTACCGGAAGCGGCTGGGAAAGCTACAAGAAGAACGGTACCGTATGCGGTATTAAGCTTCCGGAAGGTCTGAAGGAGGCAGATAAGCTTCCTGAGCCCATCTATACCCCTTCCACCAAGGCAGAGATAGGAGATCATGACGAGAACATCTCCTATGAGCAGAGTGTGGAATATCTGGAGAAGCGTTTCCCCGGCAAGGGAGCAGAATATGCTGCCAAGCTTCGTGACTATACCATCGCTATTTATAAAAAGTGTGCGGATTACGCACTGACCAAGGGAATCATCATTGCAGATACCAAGTTTGAGTTCGGTCTGGACGAGGACGGCAATATGGTGCTGGGAGATGAAGTATTGACTCCTGATAGTTCCCGTTTCTGGCCGGTAGACGGCTATGAGCCCGGACATGGTCAGCCTTCTTTTGACAAGCAGTTCGCCCGTGACTGGCTGAAAGCCAACCCCGAAAAGGGCTGGAAGCTGCCGGATGAGATCGTGGAGAAGACCATCGACAAATACCTTCAGGCATATAAGATGCTGACAGGAGAAGATTTATAAACATCAGTATTAGAGTTCTCTTTTTGTGGAGAAGGCTGGAAAGGTAAGGATTATAAGTGACGGACAACATTTATATTCAGACAGAAAACAATGACAAATTAAAGGAAGAATGCGGTGTCTTCGGTGTATATGATTTTGCCGGACACGACGTGGCATCCACGATCTACTACGGTCTTCTCGCCTTGCAGCACAGAGGGCAGGAGAGCTGCGGTATCGCAGTCAGCGATACGAACGGTCCTAAGGGCAAGGTCTTAAGCAGCAAAGATATGGGGCTGGTCAATGAGGCGTTCACACCGGAACATCTGGAGAAGTTAAAGGGTGATATCGGTGTGGGACATGTCCGCTATTCCACGGCGGGCGGCTCCACCAGAGAGAATGCACAGCCGCTGGTGCTGAATTACGTAAAAGGTACTCTGGGACTGGCACATAACGGCAATCTGATCAATGCTCCGGAACTGCGGAGAGAGTTAGAGTACACCGGTGCTATTTTCCAGACTACCATCGACTCCGAGGTCATTGCGTACCATATTGCCAGAGAGCGCCTGAATTCTAAATCTGTAGAGGAAGCGGTGGGCAGAGCCATGACGAAGATTAAGGGAGCATACTCCCTTGTGGTGATGTCTCCGAGAAAGCTGATCGGTGCCAGAGATCCTTATGGTTTTAAGCCGTTGTGCATCGGTAAAAGAGACAATGCCTATTTCCTGTCCAGTGAGACCTGCGCCCTGGATACAGTGGGAGCGGAGTTCGTAAGAGATGTGCTTCCCGGTGAGATCGTGACCATATCTCCGGAGAAGGGCATTGAGTCCGATACTACCCATGTATTAAAGCCTGCGGATACCGCTAGATGTATTTTTGAGTATATTTATTTTGCAAGACCAGACAGTTTTATTGACGGGATCAGCGTGTACGATTCCCGTATTCTGGCAGGAAAGTTTTTAGCCATGGATTCCCCGGTGGATGCGGATTTGGTCATCGGTGTACCGGAATCCGGCAACTGTGCGGCTATGGGATACTCCATGCAGTCCGGAATCCCCTACGGTATGGGATTCGTGAAAAATGCCTATGTGGGCAGAACCTTCATCAAACCGAAGCAGAAGAGCAGAGAGAGCAGCGTACAGGTGAAATTGAATCCCATACGTAATGCTGTGGAGGGCAAGCGCGTCATCATGATCGATGACTCTATTGTCCGGGGGACCACCTCCGACCGTATTGTGAAAATGCTGCGGGAGGCAGGAGCAAAGGAAGTTCACATGAGAGTCAGCTCTCCGCCCTTTTTGTGGCCCTGCTATTTCGGCACGGATGTTCCGGCGAGAGACCAGCTGATCGCTTACAAGCGTTCCATCAAGGAGATCAGTGATCTGATCGGTACGGATAGCCTGGACTATTTGAAGACCGAGAGACTGGACGAACTGGTAGGCGGCAATCTTGGAATTTGTAAGGGATGCTTTACCGGAAAATACCCGATGGAACCTCCCAAAGAGGATATCCGAGGGGATTTTGACAAATAAACAATAACAGTTGCAATAATTAGAAAATAAGAGGAGCAGACAAATGAGTACAGGTACAGACAGATATCAGAGCCCGTTATCCGAACGTTATGCAAGCAAAGAGATGCAGTATATTTTCTCTCCGGATATGAAATTCCGCACATGGAGAAAGCTGTGGATCGCGCTGGCAGAGACGGAGAAAGAGCTGGGACTGTCCCAGGACGGCAAGCCCGTCATCACAGACGAACAGATCGAGGAGCTGAAGGCTCACGCGGAGGACATTAATTACGATGTAGCAAAAGAGCGCGAGAAGCTGGTACGCCATGATGTTATGAGCCATGTCTACGCATACGGACAGCAGTGTCCCAAGGCAGCCGGAATCATTCATCTGGGTGCTACTTCCTGCTACGTGGGCGACAACACCGATATTATCGTGATGACAGAAGCTCTGAAGTTAGTCAGAAAAAAGCTGATCAACGTCATGAAGGAACTGGCGGATTTCGCAGACAAATATAAGGCACAGCCTACTCTTGCCTTTACTCATTTTCAGCCCGCACAGCCTACGACCGTAGGTAAGAGAGCAACACTGTGGTTACAGGAGTTCTCTCTGGATCTGGAAGATCTGGATCATGTGCTGGGCACCATGAAGCTGTTAGGCTCCAAGGGTACCACCGGTACCCAGGCTTCTTTCCTGGAACTGTTCAACGGAGACCAGGAGACCATCGACAAGATCGATCCTATGATCGCTGCCAAGATGGGCTTCAAGGAGTGCTATCCCGTATCCGGACAGACCTATTCCCGTAAAGTGGATACCAGAGTAGCCAACGTACTGGCAGGTATTGCAGCATCCGCTCACAAAATGAGCAACGATATCCGTCTGTTACAGCATCTGAAGGAAGTGGAAGAGCCCTTCGAGAAGAATCAGATCGGTTCCTCCGCTATGGCATATAAGCGTAACCCCATGAGAAGTGAGCGTATTGCTTCACTGTCCCGTTATGTAATGGTGGATGCACTGAATCCCGCCATTACTTCCGCTACCCAGTGGTTCGAGAGAACCCTGGACGACTCTGCCAATAAGAGACTGTCCATTCCCGAGGGCTTCCTTGCCATCGACGGTATCCTGGATCTGTGTCTGAACGTGGTAGACGGTCTGGTGGTGTACCCTAAGGTCATCGAGAAGCATATGATGAGCGAGCTGCCTTTCATGGCAACCGAGAATATCATGATGGATGCCGTAAAATTAGGCGGCAACCGTCAGGAGCTGCATGAGCGTATCCGTGAGCTTTCCATGGAAGCCGGACGCAATGTGAAAGTAGAAGGCAAAGAGAACAATCTGTTAGAGCTGATCGCCGCAGATCCCGCATTCCCCATGGGACTGGAGGAGTTGAAGGCATCCATGGATCCGTCCAAGTATATCGGACGCTCCAAAGAGCAGGTGGAAGCTTTCCTGAAAAATGTGATCAACCCGATTCTGGAGGCAAACAAAGATCTCCTGGGTGTAAAAGCTGAGATCAATGTATAAATAGCAATGCTACAATCACAGAACCCCGTCATTTGACTAAAGGAGCCAATGGCGGTTTTCTGCATTACGGAATAGAAAACAATAGAGGACATAGGTATTTCGATATAGATGTAAGTTATATAAAATATAATAAATATTGATTTTACTTATATCACAAAGTGATGTATACTAAAAGATAGTGCGAGAGACGTTTTTCTCTCACAAAAGTAAGAGAATTGAGTTAGATTTATCACGAACTGTGATAAAGAATGGAGGAAAACATGGTAAAGGCAGTTGTAGGAGCCAACTGGGGCGACGAAGGAAAAGGAAAGATCACAGATATGCTGGCAGAGAAAGCGGACATTATCGTACGTTTTCAGGGCGGTGCAAATGCAGGACATACGATCGTGAATAATTATGGTAAATTTGCTCTGCATACCCTTCCTTCCGGTGTATTTTACAATCATACCACCAGTGTGATCGGTAACGGCGTGGCATTAAACATTCCCATCCTGATGAAGGAGATCAAGTCTATCACAGACAGAAATGTTCCGATGCCCAAGATCATGGTATCTGACCGCGCACAGATGGTAATGCCTTATCATATTTTATTTGATCAGTACGAAGAGGAGAGACTGGGCGGTAAGTCCTTCGGATCTACCAAGTCCGGTATTGCACCTTTCTATTCCGATAAGTATGCAAAGATCGGTTTCCAGGTAAGTGAGTTATTTGATGAGGAGCTGTTGCAGGAAAAGGTACAGCGTGTCAGCGAGATGAAGAATGTCATCTTAGAGCATCTGTATCACAAGCCCCTGATCGATCCCGCAGAGCTGCTTGATACGTTGCATGAGTATCGTGATATGATCGCACCTTTCGTATGCGATGTATCCGCATTCTTGGATAAGGCACTGAAAGAGGGCAAGACCATTCTGTTAGAGGGTCAGTTAGGTACCATGAAGGATCCGGATCACGGCATCTACCCCATGGTAACTTCTTCCTCCACTCTGGCAGCTTACGGTGCCATCGGTGCAGGTATTCCTCCTTATGAGATCAAGCAGATCGTGACTGTAAGTAAGGCATATTCCTCTTCTGTAGGAGCAGGTGCTTTCGTATCCGAGATCTTCGGTGACGAAGCAGATGAATTACGTCGCCGTGGCGGTGACGGTGGTGAGTTCGGCGCTACTACCGGACGTCCCAGACGTATGGGATGGTTCGATTGTGTAGCTACCAAGTATGGCTGCCGTCTGCAGGGCGCTACCGATGTAGCGTTCACCGTACTGGATGCATTGGGATATCTGGATGAGATCCCTGTATGTGTAGGTTATGAGATCGACGGTGAAGTGACCACCGATTTCCCTGTAACCTATAAGCTGGAGAAGGCTAAACCCGTGCTGAAGACACTCCCTGGCTGGAAGTGCGATATCCGCGGCATCCGTAACTTTGACGAGCTGCCGGAGAACTGCAGAAAGTATGTGGAGTTCATCGAGGAGCAGATCGGCTTCCCTATCACCATGGTCAGCAACGGGCCCGGAAGAGAAGATATCATCTATCGTGAGAGTCCTCTGAAGAAATAATCGTATCCTGAATAATGCAATGATAAGGGCATGGTGCGGCAGAAAATGCAGCCCATGCCCTTTTGCAAATATGATGAAACGGATATGTGTTTATGCTTTCGCAGGAACATGCAGTTGGTGAACGAAATCATCAGGTCGGTGAGAGATGTTGTATAGTGTATACAAATAAGGGCAGGAGACGCGATATGATCAATAACTTGGAAGCGTATAAAGTATTCTATTATGTTGCAAAATGTGGGAGTGTGACGAAGGCGGCAGGAGAGCTGTCCATCTCACAGCCAGCGGTCAGTCAGGCAATCAAGCAGCTGGAAAATACACTGGATGTGTCGCTGTTTCACCGGGCGGCAAAGGGTGTGCGGCTGACCAGTGAGGGAGAACTGCTGTATTCCTATGTGGCAAAGGGATATGAGCAGATCGAACTGGGGGTCAAGAAAGTCCACCAGATGCAGAACATGGAGCTGGGCGAAGTCCGCATCGGTGCCAGTGATATGACGCTGCAGTTCTACCTGCTTCCTTATCTGGAGAAATTTCATGAGCAGTATCCGGGGATCAAGGTGATCGTCACCAATGCGCCAACACCGGAGACACTGAATTATTTAAGAGAGGGCAGGATCGATTTCGGAATTGTCAGTACCCCTTTTCCGGACAGACCGGATATTAAGATGATTCCGGTGCGGGAGATCGAGGATGTCTTCGTGGCGGGAAGACGGTTTTTTGGTTATAAAAATAAAACCCTGGATTTCCAGGAGCTGGAGAGTCTGCCGCTTATTTTCCTAGAGAAAAACACCAGCAGCCGCAGCTATATGGATGAATTCCTGGCGGGCAACGGTGTCTATGTGCAGCCGGAATTTGAACTTGCTACCAGCGACATGATCGTGCAGTTCGTGAGAAGGAACCTGGGCGTGGGCTGTGTGATGCGGGATTTTGCCAGAGATTATGTGGAATCCGGCTTGCTTTTTGAACTCAGGTTCAATAAAATGATACCTAAGAGACAGTTCTGTGTCGTAAGGAATACGAAGATGCCCATGGCACCGGCAGCGGAGAAGCTGTTAGAGATCATGGAACTGGACAGACAGGAAGAAACGAAAGCATAAAAGTGACGGCGGAAAAGTGCTGACGAAAAAAGCGGATATACGGGCAAAGCCGGAAATTCTTTGGATGAAAAGTGCAGGTAAAATGAATAGGAGAGAAGAGTTATGATACGTAATATAATTTTTGACATTGGCAATGTGTTGACAGACTATCGCTGGGAGGGATTTCTGGCAGACAAGGGTTTCGATGCAGATATGATTAAAAGGCTTGCTAAGGCATCGGTAATGCATCCTGTATGGGCGGAGTATGACCGCGGCATCTGGACGGATGAGCAGGTACTGGCGGCATTTGTGAAGGATGCTCCGAAGCTGGAGAAGGAGTTGTATCAGGCATTTACAAATATTACCGGACTGGTGACCCCTAGAGCCTATGCCATTCCATGGCTGCAGGAGCTGAAGGCTAAGGGATATCATGTGTATTACCTGTCCAATTTTTCAAAAAAGGCAGAGACAGAATGTGCAGAAGCACTGAATTTCCTGCCGGAGATGGAAGGCGGCATCCTGTCCTATAAGGAGCACCTGATCAAACCGGAACCGGAGATCTATCAGTTGCTGTTAAATCGCTATGGATTAAAGGCAGAGGAGAGTGTATTCCTGGACGACACCCTGAAAAATGTGAAGGCTGCCGAAGAACAGGGCATCCACGGCATCCACTTCCTGACCAAAGAGCAGGCAGAAGAGGAACTACGCAAACTTGGCGTGGACTGCTAACCGGAAAGTCAGTGAAATAAAGCCTTCTGCCACTCCGGGAGTTCTGCATTTCATAAAAGCTGTTATAAATGGAGTTTTTATGAAAAAAACGCCTATTTTTCATACTTCGAAACTTATAAATTTCATATAATTTGAGATATTATATAATTTATGAAAAAAAGAGCTGTAATAAAATAAGATTTTTCATAAATTTAGCAAAGAAAGCGTTTTTATGAAACGAATAGCCCTTGGCAGCGTATAAGAAAAAGTTGGTACGTTTCTTATATTCTACCAAGGGCTATTATTACTTAACTATCTTGCTATTTATTCTCGTTCTCCGTCTCCTCCAGTTGGAAATCTGCGAAAGTGGAGCGGTTCGTGAGCTTCCCGAACATCCAGGTGTAGATCCAGAGGAGAAGAGGAATTGCCACGGTGGCTAACAGGCAAGTGGCGAACAGTGCATGGCTGGCGGAACTGTCGAAGATCGCAGCCAGCAGCGTTATGACATATAACAGCACCAGTACTACAATTCCAATGATTGCGAAGATCTGTTTGGAAGTCATTTTTGTTTTCTTGTGTTCTGTATTTTTATTCTGTGACATTCGTATTCCTTTCGTTGTTCACATCCTATAGTGCTATTCGTGATTTTCTGAAGATTCCGGATCGTCGGCATCCTGTTCCTCAGCAGGCTCGGGAATCGTGACCAACACTTTCACGATACGGTTCTGGTCGATCCCCTGTACTTTTAAGTGGATACCGTTCTCCAGGGTGACTTCTTCTCCATCCTCCGGCAGACGATCCAGACAGTCGATGATCAGACCGCCAATGGAATCATAGTCTTCACTGGTCAGGTCCGTGCCCAGGGCGTCGTTGATGTCGTCTAACTTCATGCTGCCTTCTACCAGATAGGTGTCATCGGACATCTTCTGGATTAGTTCTTCTTCGTCCTCGTCGTATTCATCGCGAATCTCGCCGACGATCTCTTCTAACAGGTCCTCTAAAGTGATCATACCTACGGTAGCACCATACTCATTTAGTACAAAGGAGACGTTCGTGGTTTTTTCCCGCATCTCATACATGAGGTCTGCGATTTTTTTATACTCGTAAGTATAATAAGCGTCTCTCAAAATATTTCCCACATGGAAAGCCTTCTGATCCTCCGTCAGAATAAAGTCCTTGATATTGATGAGACCGATGATATTGTCCTTGTCGTCCTCATAGACCGGAAGACGGGTATACATGGAATCCCGGAACACTTCCAGAACATCGTCATAGGTGGCATCTAAGCTGACTGTTACCATGTTGATCCGGGGGATCATGATATCCTTGGCGTGGGCATCGGAGAAGTCGAATACGTTGTAGATCAGTTTTCGCTCTTCGGATTCGATGACACCGTCCTCATGGCTGACATCAACGTAAGTCTTCAGCTCACTTTCCGTCATGGTACTTGTTTTTTTGTTCGGGTCAATATGTAACAGCTTCATAATACCGTGGGACAGCAGGTCCACGATGAAAATAACAGGTGTAAGCACCTGCATTAGAAAATAGATTATATTGCAGTAGGATAATGCCAGCTTTTCGGAATACAGCATGGCCCAGGTCTTGGGTACTATCTCACCGCAGAGTAGTACAACGATGGTCACAATACCGGTCGCAATACCAACAGCGAGATTGATTCGCATAGCTAATGTAGTTGCAAGGGAAGATGCGGTCAGATTTACGATATTATTACCGATCAGAATTGAACTGATCATTTTACTGTAATGATCCAGAACTTTGTTGACGCGTGCGGCACGCTTATTGCCTTCCTCTTCCAGGGTACGCATCCGCACACGATTGACCGTGGACAGTGCCGTCTCGGCAGAAGAGAAAAAGCCGGACAGAAAAATCAGAATTACAATAGAAACAAGTTGTATGACACCAGAGGTATCCAAAAAAGTTCACTCCTTCTTAAATAAATTGCAGGCATATGCCCTATTTATGTGTTATTAAGCAACAATATACAATAGGACAGGAATAGTTGTCAAGTTTCCAAGAGGTTTTGAATATACATTTTACATAGGTAAAAGGAGGATCGACATGGAAAAAAGAGGAGAGGGAAAAGAGGGGATTCCGGTACTGGCATTGGTGAAATGTCTGCTGGTATCCTATGTGCTGACATTGCTGCTTTTATGCCTGCTGGCATTTTTATTGTATAAACTGCATCTGACGGAAGGAATGGTGACCATCGCGATCTCCGCCATCTATGTGGTGACTACTTTTACGGCAGGTTTTTTAACCGGGAAGAAAATAGGAAAACAGAAATTCCTGTGGGGAGCGCTCATGGGAGCTGCGTATTTTGTGGTCCTGGCGGCTGTATCGGTATTAGTCAGAACCCCGGAGACGGCACTGGGGAATTCCTTCTGGACCACCATGGTACTGTGCGTGGCAGGGGGGACTCTGGGCGGAATGTTGGGATAAAATACCCAAACAGACCATTTTTAACTTATTTTTCATTCTTTTTGAGAAAAAAGCTTTTACAAATGCCAAATACATGATATAATGAGCAAAATAAAGTCGCGTGTCTGTAATTTACTAACACGCATAGCGTCTGTTGACGCTCTGAAATCATAAGGAGGCTATTTTTAATGAAGCATATTAAGACTTTAACAACCAGAGATTTAAAGGAATCCATGAAAAAGGGCGGCTGCGGCGAGTGCCAGACTTCCTGCCAGTCCGCATGTAAGACTTCCTGCACTGTAGGAAACCAGAGTTGTGAAAAGATTAAATAATCTAAGAAAATGGGAAGAGACTAACGTAAGCAGCGATTCAGGTCGCTGCTTATTCTCTGTTAACTATCCGAATAGTTAATGTTAATGTATTTTAGGCAATAAGAAGTAGAAAGAAGAGGAATAAAACTGTGATACACCAGTATAAGAGCAACGGCTATAATATCGTAATGGATGTGAACAGCGGTTCCGTTCACGTCGTAGATGATATTGTATATGATATGATTCCGTTAGTGGAGCCTCTGGTGACAGAAGGCATCAAGGATGCGGACACTATCAAGGCCGCCGTACTGAATCTTGCGAACATCCCCTATCCCCAGGAAGAGATCACCGAGGCGGTGGACGAGGTCCTGGAGTTGGAGAAGGCAGGCCAGCTGTTTGCTCCCGATATTTATGAGAATTACATTTTTGATTTTAAGAAGCGTCAGACCGTAGTCAAGGCACTGTGTCTGCACATTGCCCATGACTGTAACCTTGCATGCAGATACTGTTTTGCGGAAGAGGGCGAGTACCACGGCAGAAGAGCGCTGATGAGCTTTGAAGTCGGCAAAAAGGCACTGGATTTCCTGGTAGCCAATTCCGGCAACCGTGTGAACCTGGAAGTTGATTTCTTCGGCGGCGAGCCCCTGATGAACTGGGATGTGGTAAAGCAGCTGGTAGAATACGGCAGGAGCTTAGAGAAGCCCAACAATAAAAAGTTCCGTTTCACCTTGACCACCAATGGTATCTTATTGAATGATGAGATCCTGGAGTTCGTCAATAAGGAAATGGGTAATATCGTGCTGAGTATCGACGGACGTAAGGAGATCAACGACAAAATGCGTCCTTTCCGTGGCGGACAGGGCAGCTATGACATCATCGTTCCCAAGTTCCAGAAGGTGGCGGAGAGCAGAGACCAGATGAATTATTATGTGCGTGGTACTTTCACCCACAATAATCTGGATTTTTCCAAGGACGTTCTACATCTGGCAGATCTGGGCTTCAAGCAGATCTCCGTGGAGCCTGTTGTGGCACAGCCTACAGATGATTACGCCATCAGAGAAGAAGATCTTCCGATCTTAAAGGAAGAATACGATAAGCTTGCAACAGAGATGATCAAGCGTAAGAAAGAGGGCAAGGCGTTCAATTTCTTCCACTTTATGATCGACCTGCAGGGCGGCCCCTGCGTAGCTAAGAGACTGTCCGGCTGCGGATCCGGTACTGAATATCTGGCAGTTACTCCCTGGGGAGATTTGTATCCCTGCCATCAGTTCGTGGGAAATGAGAAATTTCTCATGGGAAATGTGGACACCGGCGTGGTTAGAGACGATATCCGGGATGAGTTCAAGTGCTGTAATGTCTATGCCAAGGACAAGTGTAAGAAGTGCTTTGCCAAGTTCTACTGCAGCGGCGGATGTGCGGCGAACTCTTATAATTTCCATGGTAATATCAACGATGCGTATGACATCGGCTGCGAACTGCAGAGAAAACGTATTGAATGTGCTATCATGCTGAAGGCTGCGGAAGCGGCAGATGCTTCAGAAGAATAGAAAGGACAAAGGAAAGATGAAAAAAAGTAAAGCAATCATCATTCTGCTCTGTGCCCTTCTGATCCTGTTAGGAGTCGGCTATGTGGATCTGTATGGCGTAGATGCGGAAGGAACAGGAAGTGCTTCAGACATCAGTCTGGGACTGGATCTGGCGGGTGGTGTCAGCATCACTTACCAGGTAGTCGGCGATGAAGAGCCGGATGCAACAGATATGGCAGATACCATTGCCAAACTGCAGCAACGTGTAGAAAATTATAGTACAGAAGCCATCGTATACCAGGAGGGTACCGATCGTATCAATATCGAGATCCCCGGTGTAACCGATGCTAACCAGATTCTGGAAGAGCTGGGTCGTCCCGGTTCCTTGTATTTTATTTCCGAGACGGACAGTGACGGCAATGAAAACTACTCCGTTCAGGCAATCACGGATGCACAGGGTAACGTAAGCTATGGTTATGCACTGAACAAGACCATCGATGAACTGAAGGCAGACGGTTCCATCAAGCTGGAGGGTACCGATGTCAAGACCGCTACTGCTGGCTCTATTAAGGATTCAACCATGGGTAACACTACTTATGCGGTAGATCTTGTAATGACCGAAGAGGGTACCGCAAAGTTCGAGGAGGCTACCAGAAATGCTTATGAAAAGGGTGAGACACTGGGAATCTACTATGATGGAGCTTTTGTCAGTGTTCCTTCTGTAAATGGTGTGTTCTCCGACGGTAATGCACAGATTTCTCCCATGAGCTCCTATGAGGAAGCAGAGAGCCTGGCTTCTACCATCCGTATCGGTGGCCTGAAGCTGGAGTTGGAAGAACTGCATTCCAAGGTCGTAGGTGCACAGCTGGGTGTGGAAGCTATCTCCACCAGCTTAAAGGCAGCTGTTATCGGATTTATTGTAGTAGCAGTTTTCATGATCGCAGTATATTTCCTGCCCGGATTTGCCTCCGTTATCGCACTGGGAATCTATGTGGCATTAGTAGTGCTTCTGCTGAACGGATTTGATCTGACACTGACACTGTCCGGTATCGCAGGTATTATCCTGTCCATTGGTATGGCAGTGGATGCCAATGTTATTGTATTCGCCCGTATCCGTGAGGAACTGGCTACCGGCAAGACGGTGAAGAGCGCTATGCAGATCGGTTATGACAAGGCACTGTCTGCTATTATCGACGGTAATGTAACTACGCTGATCGCCTCCGCTGTGCTGTGGTTGTTAGGACCCGGTACTGTAAAAGGCTTCGCACAGACACTGGCACTTGGTATTGTGTTATCTATGTTCACAGCCCTTGTAGTGACCAAGTATATTATGAAAGCATTCTATGCACTGGGACTCAAAGACCCTAAGTGGTATGGTGTTGGCAAGGAAATGAAGACAGTTAATTTCCTTGGTAAGAAGGGAATCTTCTTCGGACTGTCTTTGGCGATGATTGCCGTTGGATTTATTACCATGGGTGTCTACAAGATGAACACTGGTGACGCTCTGAACTACAGCCTGGAGTTCAAGGGCGGTACTGCAACCACAGTAACCTTTAATGAAAGCTATACGCTGGAGCAGATCAATAGTGACATCGTTCCGCTGATCGAGAGCAGCACAGGAAGTGCTGTCCAGATTCAGACCGTACAGGGAACCAATGAAGTTATTTTCAAAACCAACTCTCTGGATATGGATCAGAGAGAAGCCTTGAATCAGGTATTTGTTGACAATTTCGGAGTCGATGAGTCCTTAATTACATCTGAGACCATCAGCTCCACCATCAGTAACGAGATGAAATCCGACACCATCCTGGCAGTAGCAGTAGCTATTATCTGTATGCTGATTTACATCCGCTTCCGTTTTAGCGATATCCGCTTCGGCATCAGCAGTATTGCCTGCCTGCTTCACGATGTGCTGGTAGTAATTACCTTCTATGCACTGGCAAGAGTATCCATCAGCAATACATTCATTGCTTGTCTGTTGACTATCGTAGGTTACTCTATCAATGCAACTATCGTAATATTTGACCGTCTGCGTGAGAATATGGCAGTTATGACCAAAAAGGATGATTTACAGGAAGTCGTAAACCGTAGCATTACCCAGACATTGTCCCGAAGCTTATTTACTTCCCTGACCACTCTGGTAATGGTAGGCGCACTGTACATCTGGGGTGTGACCAGCATTCGTGATTTCGCACTGCCTCTGATGGTAGGTATCATCTGCGGTGCTTATTCTTCCGT
Organism: Odoribacter splanchnicus; assembly: GCA_963623435.1. GTDB lineage: Bacteria > Bacillota > Clostridia > Lachnospirales > Lachnospiraceae > Acetatifactor. Next base: position 27 of record CAVFMG010000023.1, on the reverse strand, counting down.
ATGTATTGCAGGTGCTCTGTGGTATGT
>CAVFMG010000022.1:1182-25964 GCA_963623435.1 Odoribacter splanchnicus | reverse complement strand
ACTGAGAAAACTTATAGCGTGGTGGCGTCAATCCCACGAGAAAAATGATTGACCCTATTTTACAACACTTTTTCCGACCAAAAAGGAGCATTCCTCAGAAATGCTCCTTTTACGGTCTTATTATTCTTTCCAATGTAATCTGTGAAGCTCTCCATCCCTCTGCATGCTCTCGAATCCCTGCTGTCTCAGTGCCTCGTAGAGCACGATGGCTACGGAGTTGGACAGGTTCAGGGAACGGATCTCGGGGAGCATGGGGATGCGGATGCAGGTCTCTTCGTTTTCTACGAGGATCTCTTCCGGGATTCCGGCGCTTTCCTTGCCGAACATAATGTAATCGTCCGGTCCGAACTTCACATCGGTATAGGTCTGGTGCGCTTTCGTGGTCGCCATCCAGATCTTCGCTCCGGGATGCATCTCTTGAAACTCCTGAAAATTCATATATCTGGTGACATCCAGATGCTGCCAGTAGTCCATGCCGGCTCTCTTGATCTCTTTTTCATTTAACCGGAAGCCAAGAGGCTCGATCAGATGCAGACTGGTGCCGGTAGCAACGCAGGTTCTTCCGATATTTCCGGTGTTTGCCGGAATCTCCGGCTGGTGTAATATAATATGCATATGTTTCCTATCTGATAGTGCCCACACTTACGTGCAGGCACTGTCTTTTCATGATTATTTTCCTGCCTGCTCTGCACGCAGCTTTTCTACAAAATGTCCCAGTCTGCCAATAGCGATCTTCAGCTTCTCCAATGAGTACGCATAGGAGATTCTCAGATATCCTTCACCACTGTCACCGAATGCGGTTCCAGGCACGGCAGCTACTTTCTCCTCCTCCAAGAAACGGGTAGCGAACTCTTCGCTGGTCATGCCGAATTCCTTGATGCAGGGGAATACATAGAATGCGCCGTAAGGCTCAAAGCATTCCAGTCCCATCTCACGGAACGCATTCATCAGAAAACGCCTTCTCTGATTATATGCCGTGCGCATTTCTTCGATGTCGGGATCTCCGTTTTTCAGAGCTTCCACTGCCGCATACTGGCTGGTGGTAGGTGCACACATGATAGCAAACTGATGAATCTTCGTCATCTGCTGGATAATCGCAGCCGGTCCACAGCAATAACCCAATCTCCAACCGGTCATGGCATACGCCTTGGAGAATCCGTTGATATAAATGGTACGCTCCTTCATGCCGGGCAGGCTGACGATGGATACATGTTTCTCTTTGTAGGTAAGTTCGGAATAAATCTCATCAGACATGACGTAAATGTCATGTTCTTCAATAATTTTCGCAATAGCTTCCAGATCGGACTTTTCCATAATGGCGCCGGTAGGGTTGTTCGGGAAAGGAAGGATCAACACTTTTGTTTTCTCCGTAATTGCTGCTTCCAGCTCCTCGACAGTCAGGCGGAATTCGTTCTCCGCTTTCAGATCAATGATCACCGGCGTAGCTCCCGCCAGAATCGCACAGGGCTCATAGGATACATAGCTGGGCTGGGGGATCAGCACTTCGTCTCCCGGATTACACATGGCACGCAGTCCGATGTCGATTGCCTCGGAACCACCTACCGTTACCAGCACTTCCTGCTGCCAGTCATAGCTTACTCCCTGCTTTCTCTGAATCGTATTGCAGATCTCCTGACGCAGATCCTTCAGACCTGCATTGGATGTGTAAAAGGTTCTTCCCTTTTCTAGGGAATAGATGCCCTCATCACGGATGTGCCAGGGAGTATCGAAGTCCGGTTCTCCCACACCGAGAGAGATTGCATCCTGCATCTCACTTACAATATCAAAAAATTTGCGGATACCCGATGGTTTGATATCCACTACTTTATCAGCTAATGGATTTCTCATGGGGTAATCATCTCTCTTTCATCTTCTTTTTTTGTAGCAAACGCGGTTCCGTGATCCTTGTATTTTTTCAGGATAAAATGAGTCGCGGTGCTAAGTACGGAATCCAGCGTGGACAGCTTGTCGGATACGAAGTTGGATACTTCACGCAGGGTCTTGCCCTCCAGAATAACCATCAGATCATATGCTCCGGACATCAGATATACGCTGCGTACCTCAGGATATTTGTAGATACGCTCTGCAATGCTGTCGAATCCCTGTCCTCTCTGGGGAGTCACGCGTACCTCGATCAGTGCGCTTACTTTTTCAATGTTGGTTTTCTCCCAGTTGATCAGGGTATGATAACCGCAGATAACACCCTCTGCTTCCAGTTTAGCCAACTCATTTACCACATCGATCTCTTCCACACCCAGGATCACTGCCAGTTCCTTCAGATCGATCCTGCTGTTCTTCTCTATGATCGCCAATAATTCTTCTCTCATGCCAATATCTCCTTTTATTCTGCTTCTTTATAGATCTCATCTCTCTGGGGACGATCCATATACCGGGTCTCGTCCTCGTTCAGGATCAGGCGGTCATTACTGTCTGTGAATCTTCCCACGATCGTCGCCGGGATTCCCTCCTCTTCCAGTACCTCCACCAAAGCGGTTCCTTCGGGACTTGCGATGATCAGGCTTCCGCCGGATCTCAGCTCATAAGGATTCACATTGCAGTATTCACAGACTTCCACCGTCTCCTGTCTGAGAGGAAGTTTCTTCATATCAATTGTCAGTCCAACACCTGCACCTTCTGCCATCTCCCACAGCGCTGCAAATACACCGCCTTCGGAAATATCATGTATGGTGCAACCGCCGGACTTCACGGCGGTAGCGGCCTCCGGTAATATCGAATAATACCGGTCGAACGCCGCGGCTTCTTCCACCAGATACACCGGGTATCTCGTAAGAAGCCCTTCCTGGTTCCGTGCCGCCAGATCTGCGGTACCTTCCAGACCGATCCACTTCGTAATGATGATATCCTGTCCCGCCAGCTGCTTCCGGGCATCTGTCTGAGGAGTCTGCGCCCTGCGGATTCCATATCCGGTCACTGTAGCAATCGGCTGCCGTACCGCGGAGCTTACTCTGGTCTGCCCGCCGATGATCTGGATGTTTAACTCTGCGGCAACGCTTTCCGCTTCCGCCATCAGAGCCTTCAGCTCCGGTTCCTCCACAGTCTCCGGCAGGAAGATCACCAGCTCTGCCGCCACGGGTTCCGCTCCCGCTGTCGCCAGGTTATTGGCACATTTCCGGAAAATACGACGCATCGGCATCACGGACGGATCTTCTCTCTCCGCCTCTGCCAGGTCGTTCTCACAGCAAAGCTCTACTACGCCCTCCTGAACACAGGTCACCAGCTGACCCTCCGAAAAGGGCTCAAAAATAGCGCAGTCTGCCCCCAGACCTGCGCTATTTGCTATTTCCGACCTTTTATTCTTCAGTTGTCTGAGAACGGAACGTTTCAATACGTTCACGGGTACTTTGCCGCTCTTCATTCTGTCTCTGTCACCTTTAGTCGTCTACGATTTCTGTCTGTTGTGCAGCCGCTGCCGCTCTTGCGTTTAAAGCTGCTGCCACATTTTTTACATGGTCAATATTGGCCGTACTGATGGCTGCCATGATCTCCTCATACGCCTGAGGATCCGATGTTGCGGTTCCTACGGTAGCGCTACGGGGCACCATCTTGTAGCTGCTGCTGTTGACCTGCTCTCTGCTGACCTCCACGCCATTTTCCAGCGTAATCTTCCACAGTCTTGCCTTATAGCCGATATGTGCACTCTCAGTCACGATATAACCGATGGGCTGACCGGCATCCGCATAGATCTGATCCGCAGGAGGAGTGATGGTCTCCAGTACTTCACTTTCATAACGGACCGAATGTCCGGCATCTCTGGTCTCTTTGCCGTAGATGTTGAAAGTGATCTGCTTGTCATGGGTATAACCTTCAATATAAATCGGATAATCCGTATTGTTTACGAACTTGAAGTCCTTGCCGGAGCTCTCTGCAATGGCCGCATCTGCGGAAGGATCCACATAGGATACGATCATGGAGTGATTGTAACGCTCCGTTACTTCCAGTTCGGACAGTAATACTGCATTATATAACGTCGTGGACACCTGACAGATTCCTCCGCCCAGACTGTCTACTACCTTACCGCTGACATAGGAGCCTGCCATGTAGTAACCGTTTGCCTCGGAAAAAGGAGATACTGTCTTGTAAGTGGAGAATTCCTCTCCGGGATATAAAGTCGTTCCGTTAATCAGGTTACAACCGTTGGTCACATTGGCGCTTCTGGCGGAGCCGGAAGTCTTAAACGATGTTGTAAAAGTTCCCAGCACATCTGTTACCTGTGCCAGTTCTTCGGCACTGCCCTTCGGCTCATCTACTGTGATCTCCAGAGGGATGCTGCATGCCTCATGATTCCATTCTTCTGTCAGATAATCATAGACGGTATCAATGGATTTCTCCACATCCAGCACATAACCGGTCTGCCCATCCACTACTGTGAACTTGCCGCCGTCCCGCTTCAGGGAGACATTGATGGCTTCCTGGTCGTACTTGGTGCATTTCGTCAGCAGGTCATTGATTGCCTGCAGATCAAAATCCAGTTCAATGGGATATACATAATTTTCATGCTTCAGATCCATCAGGATCTTGTAACGCTCAATGACATTTCCATGGGTTCCCAGCTCCAGCGCATCCTGCACCAGCTCCGGATTCTTCCAGGTCACGCCCAGATCTCCTGCCGTGGTAGTCACCTGATGATCGTTCGCCGCAAGCAGTGTGATCTCTACGGCATTCAGATTCTCCATATATTCTTCAATGGCTGCGGTGGCTTCGTCTGCCGTCATTCCGGACAACTCCACGTCTCCGGCATAGATTCCTGTCTTAATCGTGTCCGCTGTCTTCGCCTGCGCCGTCATCCCGAACAGCATGGTCAAAGTCAACAGCAGAACTCCGTAAAACCCCTTACGATATTTTTTCATAATACTCCTCATTTCCGTTCCTTCATCAACCCTTCATAGCTGCGACTGCGGTTGAATTAGTAGAAAATAGATGTTATAGTAGGTACGATCATAGCGATCACGAGCAGCACGATGATGGCTGCGGAGATGCGCTGTTTTGTCTTTTTATTATTCATATTAAACATGGCTTAACCTCCATAAACGCATTCGAAAAAAGGCATTTGTTCTGAAAGGATATTATATATGACTTTAAAGTTTTTGGCAAGTTTAATCATATTTATGGTCTTTGTATACGCGATCGTTATCGTAGCACAGGCTACCAGACGCCAGCGCACCCTCGCCGAGAAAAAGGAGCAGGAATTCTGGGATCGGGAAAACAGAGCCAACTCCATCCGTAAAAAATCCCTCGCCGGACTGGATTATGTAAAAATTCCTCTGGATAAGCTTCCCATGGATGCTCTGCCAGAGGACGAAAAAGCCCGTGAATGCACGGATCTTTTAACCTATCTGTCCACACAGCCCATTGTAAACTTCACAGGCTTCACCAATACTGATCTGAAGCTGGAATACGGCACCGCCAATATCACCGTTCTGTCACAATACGATCAGAATTATACCACACTGGTGCGTACCCTGCAGCAGTGGGCGGAGCTTCTGTTAAAAGCTGATCTTGCAGAAAAAGCGGAAACCGTTCTTTCCTATGCTATTTCTATCGGCACGGATGTCAGCCATACTTACTTCTGCCTGGCAAAAATCTATGCCGACCGGTCGGAATACGGCAAAATTGCGGATCTGATCCATCAGGCGGAAGGCTTACGTTCCGCTCTGCGTAATTCTATCGTCCGTACTTTGCAAGAATCTTATCCGCAAGTCTGCTCGCCTCGCTCCGAGTAAGCTTTTCCACATCGACCTCCAAGGTTATCTTATGCTGCTCTGCCAGACGATATAACCGCTCTTTCTGCGGTTTTGTCGCCGGTGTATCTCTTTTTATCTGAAAATGTAATAGCTGCGGCTCGAATAAATGATCCTTTGTCCCTTTTACTGTGGATTCAGCTGCTTGTCTAGCGACTTCTTCCTGATAAAACAGCTCTGTCAGTTTCCGAAACAGCCGGTCCGTGGCTTTCGCATCCTCCAGTGCCCTGTGGGCATGATGGGGAATCTCGTAATACCGACACAGATATTCCAAATTGCGATGGGGCAACTCGGGCAGATATTTCCGGGCAATCTTTAACGTATCCACCGCCAATCTCTCAAAGGTAAGCTTCCTGTCCACCGCCGCTTTTTTCAGAAAGGAATAATCAAACAAAATACTGTGTCCTAACAGCGGCAGTTCTCCCATAAATTCTAATAATTTTGGGAATACTTCATCCAGCTCCGGTGCCTTAGCAAGGTCTTCGTCGCGAATCCCCGTCAGCTCCGTGATCCGCTCTTCCAGTTTTCGTCCCGGCTTCACAAAGGTGGAGAACTCTTCCTTGATCTCTCCGTTCTCCACGCGGATTGCTCCGATCTCTATGATCCGGTCCCGCTTAGGATTCAGCCCCGTGGTCTCCAGATCTATACTGACATATGTGTCATACATACTATTCTCCATTCTGTCACTGCATTATCTCTGCGCAGTTTTTGTCCTTATGACCCTGTCCCGTTTTCCCGATCATGTGTACCTTTGCCTCATAATTCAGCGGATTCCGCTCCTGATAATCAAACAGCACATAGTGAGGTTCCGGGTACCGGAACGGTTCCAGATGCGTCATTCTGCTCAACTGCTTCCAGTCATACTCCGCGTATGCCGGAAGATAATGGCGCTCCTGCTCCTCCGTCTGATAGAAGCGGCGGATGTCCTGTTTTTCCTCTTCCGTGATCTCTGCAGCAAAGCCCGGTCTGCTCTTCAGATTCTCTCTTAGATACATGTCGTAGGTCAGAAGCTCCCTGTAGGTCTCTTCGTTCGCCGGATCCTGCAGCGTGGCAAATTCCAACAGGATCTGATACCGATAGGCTCTGGCAGGGCTGTTGGTAAAATATCCCTGCTCTTGATAGTACTCCGCCAGTGCCTCATACATGGCAAAGGGTCCGGAGAGTGCTTTCTCCAGGACCGGAAGGGTATGGGTGAACTGCCCACTGTTGTAATACAGCTCCACCATTTCTTCGATCCGTTTCAGTCTCCGGATCTCTCCGTAACTGATCCAGTTGGTATACAACACTTCATAGGGCGGCAATTCCAGATAACGGATGCCGTATTTCTCTGCATTGTCATGCATGTCGGATCCTTTTAATACTTTCAGAAAGCCCATCTGCAGTTGCTCCGGCTGCATGCTGTAGACCCGGTCAAAGGATCTGCCGAAGCTTTCATAATCCTCATAGGGCAGCCCGGCGATCAGATCCAGATGCTGATGGATATTGTGTCCTCTGTGAATGGCTGCCACAATTTTCTCCAGTTTGTCCACGTCCATGACCCGATGAATCGCCCGGATAGTCTCCGGGTTCGTGGACTGTACCCCGATCTCCAGCTGTGCCAGTCCCGGGCGGAAGCGGTTCAGCAGTGCGATCTCTTCCTCCCGCAAAATATCAGCGGAAATCTCGAAATGAAAGTTGGTGACACCATTGTCATGTTCATAAATATACTGCCAGATCTCCATAGCATGTCTGTGGTCACAGTTGAAAGTACGGTCAATAAACTTCACCTGTTTCACGTTCTGATCCAGGAAAAACTGCAATTCTCTCTTTACGACACTTATGTCACGTAGTCTTACTTTCTTATCTATGGAGGACAGACAGTAGCTGCACCGATAAGGGCACCCTCTGCTGGTCTCATAATAGATGATACGATTGGTAAAGGGTTCCATATCTTCATAGAGGAAAGGAAGCATAGTCAGATCTGTCAAGTCTCTGGGCGCGGTATATCCGGATGCCAGACACAATCCGGGTATTTTTCCGAAACGTTCTTTACGCAGATGCTCAGCAGATAATCCTCCTTTTTCCTGTTGAACTGCGCTGTTTGTCCGACCGACATTTTCTGCCTCTTCCACATACTGTTCCAGCAGTTCCCGGAAGGTAACTTCCCCCTCTCCTACCATGATTCCGGTGACCTGGGGGAATTCCTTAAGCAGCCCCGGTCCGTCATAGGTGACCTCCGGACCGCCCAGCCAGATCTCCGTATCCGGCAGGATCTTCGGCAGCTCTGCCAGTATCTCCCGAATCAGCTTCCAGTTCCAGATATAACAGGAGAAGCCGATCACCTCTGGCTGACGCTTCCAGATCCCCTCCAGAATACTTTCCAGAGATTCATTGATGGTGAACTCCTCCAGCTCCACATAGGGCTGTAATTTCTCTCCCACGCATGCCCGCAGGCTGTAAATGGCGGGATTGGAGTGTATGAATTTTGCATTAATCGCTGTTAATAAGAATTTCATGGGATTATTATACTAAGAAAAAGGAACTGTGTCACCACAATTCCTTTTCCTCGCAACTAAATTACTACAACAAACATTCAACAAAAATATGATTATAGGCTCTTTACAAAACGGTCGAAAGCCTTCTGACCTTCCTCGGTTCTCTTGTAGACACCGGCATCTTCCAATACCTGCATGAATACCAGACCGATCTCTTTTTCCACAATGCCATCAATGTTCTCTGCGGTAATGGCATCGTATTTCGGGCGGAACTCGTCTACCCAGTCCGCATGTTTTGCCAGTTCCTCGTCGGCTCTTAAGTCTTTTCCGGCGAGAATAGCTTCCTTCAGGTGCGCCATCTCACTCTTCAGGCGGGCGGGCAGCACTGCCAGACCCATAACCTCGATCAGACCGATGTTCTCTTTTTTAATATGATGCAGCTTTGCATGAGGATGATATACTCCCAGAGGATGCTCCTCGGTGGTGATGTTGTTACGCAGCACCAGATCCAGTTCGTATTTGTCCCCACGTTTTCTTGCAATGGGAGTGATGGTGTTGTGAGGCTCGTTATCGGTATAGGCATAGATAAATGCCTCTTCATCCGTATATTCTCTCCACTTATTCAGAAGCACATCTGCCAGTGCAATGATACGGTCGGTATCCGTACCGCTGAGACGGATCACGGACATGGGCCATGCCACAATACCGGCATCCACATCTTCGAAGCCAGCTACGGAGAAGGTTCTCTCTACGGGAGCTTTCGCCATGGCAAACTCATAATGACCGCCCTGGAAATGATCGTGGCTTAAGATAGAACCGCCTACGATAGGCAGATCCGCATTGGAACCTACGAAATAATGAGGGAACTGCTTTACAAAATCAAACAGCTTGCAGAAGGTCGCATGCTCGATCTTCATAGGCACATGCTGAGAGTTAAATACGATGCAGTGCTCATTGTAATATACATACGGAGAATACTGGAATCCCCACTGGCTGCCGTTGATGGTCACCGGAATGATGCGGTGGTTCTGACGGGCAGGATGGTTCACCCGACCTGCATAGCCTTCATTCTCACGGCACAGCAGGCATTTCGGATAACCGGACTGCTTTGCCAGCTTCGCTGCGGCGATAGCTTTGGGATCCTTCTCGGGCTTGGACAGATTGATGGTAATGTCCAGATCACCGTATTTGGTGGGGGTTACCCATTTCATATCCTTGCAAATACGATAGCAGCGGATATAGTCGGAATCTCTGCTTAATTTATAATAATAATCGGTAGCCGCCTCAGGAGATACCTGATCATACAGCTCATGGAAATGACGGATCACTTCACTGGGTCTGGGCATCAGCATGCCCATGATCTTCGTATCAAAGAGGTCACGGTATACCACGCTGTTCTCCTTGAGAATGCCTTTTTCATACGCGTAATCTAACATGCCTTTCAGAACTTCTTCCAGTTCATCCTCACGCATGGTCACATTGCCACGCTCTTCCAGCTCATCCAGTTCAAACAGCTCCAACAGACGGTTGGTCGTGTAGATCACATCTTCCTCCGGAACCAGTCCTGTCTGTACTCCGTAGGATACTAATTTACGAATTAATACCTGAATATCCATTTTCTTTTCTCCTTACAGTGTCTGGGGACCGTCACCGATCTCTACTACATAGAAATCAGCTGCATAGCCGATCTTGTCCTTGTACGCCTTGCCTACCTGATCGATAAAGGTATCGATTGCCTCATCCTTTACGATACTTACGGTACATCCGCCGAAGCCGGCACCGGTCATACGGGATCCGATGACACCGTCTACCTTCCATGCTTCTTCTACCAGAGTATCCAGCTCGATACCGGTTACTTCGTAATCATCCCGCAGGGATACGTGGGAAGCATTCATCAGTTCACCGAACAGCTTCACATCATTCTTCTTCAGAGCTTCTACCGCACGAATCGTTCTCTGATTCTCGTATACGGCATGCTTTGCGCGCTTTCTGCGGACGTCACTCTTGATAATAGCCTTGAACTTCTCGAAAGTCTCCTCATCCAGATCGCCCAGTGTCTTGATCTTTACTACCTGCTGCAATTCTGCCAGTGCGGTCTCACACTCACTGCGGCGCTCATTGTACTTGGAATCTCCCAAGCCTCTCTTTTTGTTGCTGCATGCGATAACGATCTTCGCATTCTCCAGATGGATCGGTGCATACTCATACTCCAGAGTTGCTGTATCCAGGAAAATAGCGTTCTCCTTTTTGCCCATGGCAATAGCAAACTGATCCATGATACCGCAGTTTACCTTGTTGTATTTGTTCTCGGAGAACTGTCCGATCAGTGCCAGATCCTGATTGGTCACATCAAATCCGAAGAAATCCCGGAGGATATAGCCGGTCAGCACTTCTACGGAAGCGGAAGAGGAAAGTCCGGAACCGTTGGGAATATTGCCGTTCAGCAGCAGATCCATACCGGAAGTCACTTTCATGCCCTTCTCACCAAACGCCCAGATCACTCCCTTGGGATAGTTGGTCCAGCCTGCTTCCTTGCTGGGTACCAGGTCATCCAGAGAAGATTCGATTACTCCCAGCTGTGCGAAATTCATAGAATAGAAACGCAGTTTATTGTCGTTTCTTTTTCTGGCAACACCGTAAGTACCGATGGTCAGTGCGCAGGGGAAAACGTGTCCGCCGTTATAGTCGGTATGTTCACCGATCAGATTCACACGTCCCGGTGCAAAATAAGCCTTGGCGCCCTCTGCATCTCCAAATACCTCTGCAAAAGTCTTCAGAATCGTCTCTTTCATTTCCATTTTTTACTCCTATCTGCTTACTGTGTAAGCCTTTTCCACTTATGTTTTATCACGTTGGCTGCTCCGGCGGGTGCCGAAGTGCATATTCTTTTGCTCTATGTTTTCATCATAATAGAAAAAAATAAACATTTCTACTGATTTATGTTTTTAAGAACTGTCAAAATGTTAAAAGCTACGAACCATGCAAAAATAAAAAAGAACCAACACCGCGAGAGCTTGCTCGTGAAGGTGTTAATTCTTTTTTATTTTTATACGGCGACAGCCGTACATGAAGCAGGTGCTTTAGCGCCTGCGAATGCGCATGGCGTTGAGCCTTACTGCTTTATTCCGCGCTCTGCTTCCGATACTGTACCGGAGTCATATCATAAGCCTTTTTGAACAGGCGGTTGAAATGCTCCACATTCTCGTAACCGACATTGGCTGCAATGGTCTCCACCGTCTGGTTGGTCTCCTTTAAGAGCATTCTTGCCTTTTTCATGCGCTCTTCCCGGACGACTTCCTGGAAGGTCATGCCGGCCTTTTCCTTGATGTACTTGGACAGATAAGGCTTGGAGAGATGGAAAGTATCTACCAGCATATCCAGCGTCACATCCATGTAGTTCTTCTGGATGAAGCTGATGATCTCCACAATACGCTCCTCTCTGCCGGAGGTGATATGCTGCTCTGCTGCGAGCTTGTTCACTGCGGAAACAAGTGCAGCGATGGAACTCTTGATAATATCTTCATCCACACCGACACCCCAGTAGAACTTACCGTCATGGACGATACCTACATAGGTTGCTGCCTTGGAATTGGAACCTCTGGAAATTGCATGCTCTTCGTATACGGACAGTTCGTAGGTAATGCCGAAGTATGTCTTGATGGCGTTGCTGACTGCGTCCAGACGACCGTTACCCATGGTGGTGATGGCTCTGGAAGCGCCGCCCTGCTCGATGGTCACCTCTGCCTGAATGCCATTCTCCTGCTTGAAGTGGCACTCCGGAATATTGAAAATGCTGCGGGGATAAATATAATTTTCCTCGAAGATCGCGTAGATCTCCTTGGGAAGTAATTCCTGATGTCGTCTGTCGGAGATACCCTTTACCAGATATCCGACCTCTTCCTTCATGGCTGCGGGCAGTGCGAAACCAAACTGCTGCTTCAATACGAATGCTACGCCGCCCTTACCGGATACACTGTTGATACGGATAACATCGGATTCGTACTCTCTTCCCACATCCGCAGGATCGATGGGCAGATAAGGAATATCCCAGCGTTTGCCGGTCTTGCCTTCCTTCTGCCATGCCATACCTTTGCTGATGGCGTCCTGATGGGAACCGGAAAATGCGGTAAATACCAGATCTCCCGCATAGGGAACTCTCTCATGTACCTTCATGCCGGTGAAATTCTCATAAGCTTCGCGGATTTCCATAATATGAGAGAAATCCAGTCCGCTGTCCACACCGTGGCACATCATATTCAGTGCAACGGTTACCAGATCAACATTACCGGTACGCTCGCCGTTACCAAACAAAGTACCTTCCACACGATCTGCTCCGGCTAATACACCGAACTCCGCATCACTGATGCCACAGCCTCTGTCGTTGTGGGGATGTACGCTGAGTACTACATTGTCACGATATTTCAAATGCTTGTGCATATATTCTACCTGACAGGCAAATACATGGGGCATTGCCACCTGTACGGTGGTGGGCAGATTGATGATTGCCTTGCGGTCAGCAGTGGGCTTCCATACATCCAGTACCGCATTGCAGACTTCCAGTGCATAATCCACCTCGGTCTGAGAAAAGCTTTCGGGGCTGTATTCGAAGGTGAAGTTGCCTTCGGTCTCGTCTGCCAGATTCTTTAACATTTGGGCACCGTCTACTGCCAGCTTCTTGATGGCTTCCTTATCCTTCTTAAATACCTGTTCTCTCTGCTCTACGGAAGTAGAATTGTACAGATGGATCACGGCGTGGGGTGCGCCCTTGACTGCCTCGAAGGTCTTGCGGATGATATGTTCTCTCGCCTGGGTCAATACCTGAATGGTCACATCCTCAGGGATCATGTTGCGCTCGATCAAAGCACGGATAAAATTATATTCGGTATCGGAAGAAGCAGGGAAACCTACCTCGATCTCCTTGAAACCGATCTTTACCAGTAATTTGAAGAATTCCAGCTTATCTTCCAGACTCATGGGATCGATCAAAGCCTGGTTACCGTCTCTTAAGTCAACACTGCACCAGATGGGGAGCTTGGTAATGCTGTCCTTCTTCACCCAGTCGTAGGTCACCTCGGGGGGCATAAAATAAGTTTTCTGATATTTTGCTGCAATGTCTGCGCTGTTCATGGGAATCCTCCTGCCGTATGATTACTTTTTATTTTCAAAACACATTATTTTTACTATTTTCACTTACCTGATTGCACTATCTTAACACTCATAATTTCCGTAAGCAAGTTATATTCTTATCTTGTTAATTGATGTATTTTAATGTGACATTTTTGTCATGCACTTGCAAATTCAGGAAAAAGGCAATTTTGTTCTGTATTTATCCCGTTTTATTATTTGATTAAAAATTTTAATTGCATATATCATTTTTTGTTATATATAAAATTATTTCTTTAATTTTACGATGTTATATTATTGATTGATTTTATTGTTTTAGTCAAAATGTTTTTTATACAAAAGCAGATGTCCGTCTCGGACATCTGCTTTGAATTCATACTCTATTCTTTTTAAGACTTAGATGATTTCCACTCTCTCAAAATACCGGATCAGAATATCCGCGCAGTTCTCGATTCCCAGCTTGGTGGTATCTAAGATCATGTGGTAATTGTTCACATCGCCCCACACCTTACCGGTATTCTCATAATAATAGTCGGCGCGTTCCGCATCATTTTTCTCAAGCATATTCTTAGCCTCATCGTGGGAAAGAGCTTCTTTCTTCATGATACGTTCAATACGGTCTTCCTTATCCGCGCACACATACACATTAAACACATTCGGCTGATCCTTCAGGATCTCGGATGCGCAGCGCCCCAGAATAATGCAGGGATGTTCCGCCAGCCCCTTAATGACCTCCGCTTCCGTAGCATAACTGTCACCATCCAGCTCATGCTCTATGTACGCCTTATCATACACCGGCACCCCCAGCTTCTCAGACAACTCCTGTGCGATCAGACTGGCTCCTGTTCCGAATCTTCGGCTGATAGTAATTACAAGGTTCATCGTAAGCACCTCCTTTGTAAGGTACTCTCATTTTATGATAAAGGCTCTGAATTTGCAAGAGGGATGTCTTATTATCTTTCTTCTCTGAAGTATGCCAGTCCCAGACTTGCAGGGGGCTGATTCTCTCTCTTGCTCCGCATGCTGGTGATGACCAGTACCAGTAAGGTCACGACATAAGGAATCATCTTATACAGCTCCTGATACTCCATATGCTCGATACCGGTAGGCAGGTACAGATACAGGATGTAGAGTCCGCCGAACAGGAAGGATGCAAATACGCTGATATTCGGTCTCCAGATGGTGAAGATGACCAGTGCAATGGCAAGCCAGCCTCTGTCGCCGAACGCATCGTTGGACCAGACGCCGCAGGCATAGTCCATAACGTAATACAGACCACCCAGACCTGCAATCATACATCCCACGCAGGTAGCAATGTATTTGTACCGAGATACGTTGATGCCGGCTGCATCTGCAGTATTGGGTCCCTCACCGACTGCTCTTAAATGCAGGCCGGTTCTGGTATGACTCAGGACATAAGATGCCGCAAACGCAATGATTACTGCCAGATAAGCCAGGAATCCATAGGATAAAAACAGCTTGCCGAACCATCCAAGCTTTGCCGCAAAAGGAAGTGACTTGCTGAAATAACTGCTGGTGGCAGACAGTGCAATGGAAGGCACGTCACTGTTTACCAGCTTGATCAGGGAGCCTCCGAAGAAGTTACCGAAGCCGACACCGAAGGTGGTCATGGCCAGACCGGTCACATTCTGGTTCGCCCGCAGGGTAACGGTCAGGAAGCAGTACAGCAGTCCCATCAGCAGAGATCCCAACAGACAGCAAAGCAGAGGAATCGCAATGGCAAGAAAGCCATTCATATTTGCCGCGCCGCCTGCAGATCTCTCATAGAAGAAGGAGCCGATGACACCACAGATACCTCCCACATACATAACACCGGGGATTCCCAGATTCAGGTTACCGGATTTCTCTGTGATGATCTCACCGGTGCTTCCGTATAACAGAGGAATTCCCTGTACAATAGCTCTCGGAATAAATGCAAGTAAAAATGTCCACATGATTACTGTTCCTCCTTTTCTGCCTTTTTACGGAACTGCAGGCGATAGGTAATGAAGAACTCACAGCCGATGATAAAGAACAGGATAATACCTGTCAGGATATCGGAGTAGGAATGATTCAATCCAAAATTGGTAGAAATCTCGCTGGCACCACGATCCATAAAAATGATCAGGAAGCTGGAGAATACCATGGTCAGAGGATTGAATTTGGACATCCAGGATACCAGTACCGCAGTAAAGCCCTGTCCACCCGCAATGGTAGTGGTGATCGTATGGTTGATGCCGCCTACTAAAAGCAGACCCACCAGTCCGCACAGCGCACCGGACAGAAGCATGGTACGGATGATTACTTTTTCTACCTTGATGCCTACATATTTTGCAGTATTTTCACTCTCACCCACAACGGAGATCTCATATCCCTGTTTGCTGTAGTTGAGATATACATACATGAAAATGGTAATAACCACTGCCACTACAATGCTTAACAGATACTTGGAACCGAAGATCTGGGGCAGCCAGCCCACGTTAGTGTTCTGGTTGATGATACCGATCTTACCGGATCCCTTAGGAACCTCCCATACGATGGTATAGAATGCTACCAGCTGGGTAGCTATGTAGTTCATCATCAATGTGGACAGCGTCTCATTGGTATTCCATTTTGCCTTGAAAAAGGCGGGAATGAAGCCCCAAATGGCTCCTGCTGCCAGGCTTGCCACGATCATGCACAGGATCACAACTGCGTTAGGAAGCTTGTCTCCCAGACAGATCATGCAGGCTGCGGCGGCCAGACCACCGATCAGTACCTGTCCCTCACCGCCAATATTCCAGAATTTCATCTTGAATGCCGGGGTCAGTGCCAGTGCGATCAGCAACAGGATCGCAATATTCTGAAAAGTCACCCAGGTCTTACGGGCGGATCCGAAAGCACCCAGAACGATGGACTGATATACCTGTAAGGGATTGATTCCCGTGGTGATCGTCGTAATGATACCGCACAGGATCAATGCCAGCAGGATCGCTGCGAAGCGGATACCCAGAGATTTGTACCAGGGGAGCGCGTCTCTTTTTACGATATGAAACAAAGGCTCTTTATTCTTCTCCTTCATGTTCTTTGCCTCCTACTCTGGTCATCAGCATACCGACCTCATTCTTATCTGTCTTTCTCGCATCGAGAATACCGCTGACTTCTCCGCCGCACAGTACCATGATACGGTCAGACAGCTCCATCAGCACATCCAGATCTTCACCGACGAAGATCACGGCAACGCCCTTCTTCTTCTGTTCATTGATCAGATCATATATGGTATAGGAAGAATTAATATCCAGTCCACGGACCGCATAAGCCGTCAACAGTACGGTAGGCGCGGATGCAATCTCTCTTCCTACGAGAACCTTCTGTACGTTACCTCCGGACAGTCTGCGCACCGGCGTGGTAATACCGGGAGTCACAACTTCCAGATTCTCTACTACATCCTCCGCCAGCTGCTTGGAAGGCTTACGGTTGGTAAACGGTGTATGTCCCTTACGGAAAGAACGTAACATCATATTGTCTGTCAGGTCCATGTTGCCCACCAGACCCATACCGAGACGATCCTCCGGCACGAAGGAAAGGGAGACACCCATCTCCGCGATCTTCAACGGGTCCTTGCCAATCAGCATTTCCTTGCTGCCGTCGTCTTCTACATAATGGATCGTACCGGCTTCCACCACCTGCAATCCGGCGATGGCCTCCAGAAGCTCCTTCTGGCCACAGCCGGAGATACCGGCGATTCCCAGAATTTCACCACTGTTGGCGGTAAAGGACACATCCTTTAGCTTGACGATTCCTTCCTCATTACGGACGGTCAGTCCCTGGACTTCGATACGGGGTTTCGGGTTCACAGGCTCCGGTCTCTCGATATTCAATGTCACTGCATGACCTACCATCATATTGGTCATTTCCGTCACGGTGGTATCCTTTGTCAGCATGCTGCCGATGTACTGACCGTTTCTGAGCACTGCCACTCTGTCAGACAGAGACTCCACTTCGTGCATTTTATGGGTAATGATGACAATGGCCTTGCCATCATCTCTCATTTTCCGAAGGACGTTGAACAGCTTCTCGGTCTCCTGCGGGGTCAGCACGGCGGTGGGCTCGTCCAGAATCAGGATATCCGCGCCACGGTACAGCACCTTTACGATCTCAACGGTCTGCTTCTGGGATACGGACATGTCATAGATCTTCTGCTTCGGATCCACTTCAAAACCGTATTTATTGCAGATTTCCTCTATTTTCCGGGAAGCTTCCTTAATGTTCAGTCTGCCTTCCAGACCCAGAATGATATTCTCGGTGGCAGACAGCACATCGATCAGCTTGAAATGCTGATGCACCATGCCGATTCCCAGCCGTAATGCGTCCTTGGGGGATTTGATGACCTCTTCCTTACCGTTAATAAAGATCTGTCCCTCATCCGGGAAATAAATACCGGAGAGCATATTCATCAGTGTCGTCTTACCGCTACCGTTTTCTCCAAGCAGTGATAAGATCTCACCCTTGTAGATATCCAGATTCACCTTGTCATTGGCGATCACGGATCCAAAAGTCTTGGTAATGTTTTTCATTGAAACCGCAGCTACTTTTGTCTCTTTTTCCATCCTAGTCACCTTTCCAAATTATCCATAACTTGCAAACTTTGGGGTCGCCCCTTTTCTATCTCATCCATCCGTAATAGATCCATAAGGTAGAAAAAGGGCGGCGCGACGATAAACGCGGCGCCGTCCAGGCTTTTTACAAATTAATACTGCTCGTCCAGCAGGTTGATGCCGTCGATTCTTACATTGAAGTAAGGAGCGGAACGGAATGCAACATCGGACTCATGGAAATATCCATCACTTACTACTTCATGATCGGGAGTGTAATCGGGATCGGTATCAATATCAGCTTCGTAGCTGTCCAGAGCTGCACCGCCCACGGTGAAAGTAGTAGTATCAAATACATGTACGTTACCCGCAATCAGGTCAGCCTTGGCTGCTTCTACTGCTTCAGCAGTACCGTCAGCTACAGCAGTACCGAGATCGCTCAGTTCTACGGAGCCGGTCTCCAGGGTACCGCACCAGTCGGTATCAATAGGAGTACCATCAGCTACACATTTGATAGCATACTCGAAGTAAGGCTCCCAGTTAACTCTGGAAGATACCAGGAAGGTATTGGGGCAGGCTGCCTCAGTGCTTCCGTTGTAAGATACATTGGGAACGCCTGCGGTCTCACATGCGGTAGGAGCACCCATGGAGTCAGCATGCTGGCTGATCAGTACACAACCGTTCTCGATCAGCTTGTTAGCTGCTTCTTTCTCAGCAGTCTCATCATACCAGGAACCGGTAAAGGTTACATCCATGGTAACGGTGGGGCATACGGAACGAGCACCCAGGAAGAAAGAAGTATATCCGGACATAACCTCTGCATAGGTATAAGCACCTACATAACCCATCTTCGCCTGATCCTCGGTGATATCACCGTTAGCGATCATCTCATTCAGCTTCATACCTGCAACGATACCTGCAAGGTAACGGCCATCATAGATGGAAGCGAATGCGTTATGGAAGTTGTCAAGACCCTCGGTATGAGCCTTGGTACCGGTTGCATGGCTGAACTGAACATCGGGATATTCCTTAGCGGCCTCGATGATGTAGTCCTCATGTCCAAAACTGTCTGCGAAGATGAAATTACAACCTGCATCAGCAAGCTCGCAGGCTGCTTCATAAGCTTCCTGTCCCTCAGGGATGTTGGTCTTGGTCATGTACTCAATACCAAGCTTCTCACAAGCTTCCTTTGCTGCATTCAGGAAGTTCAGATCATAAGTGGAGTTCTCATCATGCAGGAAAATGAAACCTGCTTTCACACCGGTAACAGCTTCGCTGCCGGCTGCATCTGCTGTAGTGGTGCCAGCTGCTTCGGTAGAAGCGGTGGTTGCTGCATCTGTGCCGGTGGTTGCTGCGTCATTGGATCCGCATCCTGCCAGAGCAGTAACCGCGAGAGCCATAGCTGCAAGTAAACTTACGACTTTCTTTTTCATAATTCTCCTCTTTCTGCGCTGCTGCCTCGTCACAGACCCATGGTGGCAGCGCGGACACGGATCTGCGGATAAACTGCTGAGTTTTAACGTAAAAAGGGTAGTATGATCTTTCATACAACCCCTTTATTGTATTCTCTCAACATTAGTCAGTATAAGCATTTGTCTGACTTCCTGTCAAGAGAAGTATTAAAATTTTATTAACTCATTCTTTAAGAACGAAAAGTGATCTCTCCGGTCTTGTCATCCATGCTTTCCACGATGGCCAGAGACTCTACACGGATACCTTTGGAACGGATCAGATCGCCGCCCTTCTGGAAGCCTTTCTCCACAGCAATACCAACACCTTCCACGGTAGCTCCTGCCTTATTCACGATATCAATCAGCCCTTCCAGCGCACATCCGTTGGCCAGAAAGTCATCAATGATGAGAATATGATCTTCAGGATGCAGAAATTTCTTGGAGACGATCACATCATATACTCTCTTATGCGTAAAGGATTCAATCTTGGTGGAATACACCTCACCGTCAATATTTACAGACTGGGACTTTTTCGCAAATACCACCGGTACATGAAAATGCTGGGCTGCCACACAGGCAATGCCGATACCGGAAGCTTCCACAGTCAGGATCTTCGTAATCTTACGGCCTGCGAACAGACGCGCCCATTCTTTGCCCATTTCATTGAATAAATCAATATCCATCTGATGATTCAGAAAAGAATCTACCTTTAATACATTTCCCGCTTTTACTGTTCCGTCCTTACGGATACGCTCTTCGAGTAATTTCATTGTGTGTCTCCTTTGTTGATATTTATTCGCGTTATAAAACGTTTTCTTAATTATAATCAGGGTTGTGGTACTTTTTCAATAGAAGAAAAAATTATTTATGAAAGTCCTGTGCAATAGGGTTACGGGAAAAGGCAACCGCTTTCTCTTGCTATTTTCATAGCATTTTGATATGTTAACCATGAGAAAATCGTTTTGTGAGGTAGTTTTATGGCTCTTAAGGGATATCTGATTGAAAAATATAATGTGATGAGCAATGCGTATACCTGCAACCGGCTGGTGGCGGAAGCTGCTGCCCGGAACGTGGATCTGCGGATCATAGGCATCCATGATACCATGGTCACACCGGATGGCGTGATTAATTGCGGAAAAGTGCTGGAGCACAGAGATTTTGTGATAAACCGCTATAAATGGGGACAGTTAAAGGATGCCATCAATGCACTTGCCACCCGAAGCTATAATCCCTTAACTGCCTATAATATCTATATTAATAAGTTTGAACAGGTACGGCGGCTTCATTCCGAAGCCTTTCTGGTACCGAAATATATTCTGGGAACTTCCCTGCTGCCTTTTGCTTCCATTGTGGATCAGCTGGGACTGCCCTTTGTGGGAAAAGGACTGGAAAGCTCCATGGGCGAGGAGATCGTCTGCATCCGCAATCTGGAGGATTATGAAAAACTGTCCGCCACCTATCCGATTGCAAAAGAATGGCTCTTCGAGAAATTTATTTCTGAAAGCTACGGCAGAGATATGCGCTTCTACAGCATCCGCGGAGAGGCTGTAGCCTGTATGCAGCGCAGTTCTCAGGGCGATTTCCGCGCCAATGTGGCTCTGGGAGCTTCCGTGGAACCTTTTGAAATCACTCCGGCCATCCGGACCATTGCCGCAGATATTTATGAACAGACCGGGCTGGACTTTCTGGGGATCGACCTGCTTTTTGGAAAGGAGAAACCCTATTTTTGCGAGATCAATGTCATGCCGGGACTGGAAGGCATTGAAAAAGCCTCCGGCATTAATGTTGCCGGGAAAATTATCGAGACGATACAATCCGACTTTGCCGGTCACCGAAAGGCTTGAATATTCTTATGAAAAAAGCTTCCGAATCACCACTACAATTTCATAGAATCACTACTCCTGAGGATGCCGAAGATTTTGTATATACTTCTTATCTGCAGGCTGCCACGCATCAGGATTACGCTGCAAAAGATGCCGGAAAAAGGCATCCGGAGCTGACCGGATCCCTGCTTTTACAAAAATCCGGCACTCCCTGTGTCGTCGTCACCGGAAGCAAGGGAAAGGGCTCCGTCGCTAACATGATCTCCCGGATCCTGCAGACGAAATTCACGGTAGGGCTCATGACCAGTCCCCATGTCACGGACTTCAGAGAACGCTTCCGCGTCAATGGTACGATAATAAACGAAGCAGACTTTTGCCGTCTGATGAATACGATTCAGCCGGAGATTCTGAATATCACCTCTGGTCTGCCGGAATCGGTATGCGTCAGTCCCATGGGCATCCAAGCGGATCTGGCATTGACGTATTTTCAGGAAAAGCAGACCTCATTTAATGTATTTGAATGCGGAAAAGGTGCGAAATACGATGATGTGAACAATATCCGACATGATTATGCCGTAATCAACCGGATCTTTCTGGAGCACACGAGAGAGCTGGGCGATACGCTGGCTGCCATTGCGGAAGATAAGTCCCACGTTATTACCGGAGAGCAGAAGTGTGTCTATTTTGCAGAGCAGGAGCCGGAAGTACTTAAGGTACTGGTGGATCGTGCCGAGGCTCTGCATGTTCCCTGTAAAATCTACGGTCGGGATTTTCATGCGGAAAATATCCGCTATACCTGTTCCGGCATGCAATTTGATGTGGTGATTGGAGATAACATTTATCCGGATCTGCAGGTTCCGTTGTTAGGAGAACATCAGGCGAAAAATAGCGCACTGGCACTGGCATTATGTGTGGATGTATTGCTGGACAGCCGTCCGGAATATGATGCTTCGAATATATTTTCAGAAACAATATGTGACCAGATTCGCAGACAGTTGGCAACAATCCATCATCCTGGGCGAATGGAGATTTTAAGTTCTAATCCTTTTATCCTGCTGGATGCCTGCATCAATTCCGCCAGCTGTGAAAATGTAAAAGATGTCCTGCGGCATCTGGGGATTCAGGATTGTACCGTTATTGTGGGGATTCCGGAAGATAAGGATTATATCAGTGTGGTTCGGTCCATGAGAGATGTGGCGGGTCGAATCCTCCTCACCAAATCCGGGAATCCTCATTATCATTTTTCATCGCATCAACGTGAGGTACTTTCTACAGAGGGGATCCTTACGGAATGGACGGATTCGGTAGAACAGGCACTGGCTTTGGCGGGTTCTTTTGCCAATCCCATTGTAATCCTGGGAACCACTTCGGTAGTTTCGGAGGTTGAGCGGATTTTTCGGCAATCTTAACTTACCCATATGAAATGTCGGTGTTACAATGAGGGCAGAATAGAAGAAATAGAAAAGTAGCAAGACATTTTGCAGAAAGGAGAAGTCCTATGGCAGGTATTTATGGAATTAGTAATTATAGTCTGACCGGCAATTACGGATACGGTTATTCTACCGGCGCAGTATCTGCCGATGCCGTCGCACTGATCGGACGGAATTTGGATCTGAGCGCGTAAATAAAAATATTTCTGGCACGCGAAAGCCCCCACATTTTTATGTGA
Source organism: Odoribacter splanchnicus (assembly GCA_963623435.1). GTDB lineage: Bacteria > Bacillota > Clostridia > Lachnospirales > Lachnospiraceae > Acetatifactor. Next base: position 3,090 of record CAVFMG010000022.1, on the reverse strand, counting down.
GGGCTTATTTTTCGTTTTAATATGCCACATACCAGTCCTTATAGAGCAGGAGAGTGAATCCATCGAATTTTTCCGCATCTGTGTAGTAGATAATATAGATCTTATTGCTGTCGATGTGCTCCCAGTCGATTCCCATAGTAAACCGGATTCCTTTTCCTAGAAAATCCTCCGGCTTGGGAGGTACATCGCTCAATGTTCTGTTTGCAAGATATTCTGCGGCATCGATTTCTCCGTAGAGCAGAACACTGGGATATTGATGGCATCTTCGACCTCGATCTCACGACCGCTGTCTGCCGCGATTTCCATGGCTTTCTGTATCGCTTCCTCGCTGCCTTCCTGAAAATATCCACTGACCAACTCTTTATAAGAAGTAAACTATGCTTTTTCAAACTGCACATTTTCTATCAGAAGAAGTGCTGTCAACAGAATACTTATGACTGTTTTCCACCGTAAACCTGTCTTTTTCCCAATAAAATCTGTTGCGGAAGACACGCACAGAGCTCCACACATGACCAGCGGAATGTAAATGCAGTTGATCTGTGTCATTCCCGCACTGATCAATAATCCCAGCAGCAGAGCACCGGTCAGCTGAATGAAAATCATCCACAAAAGAATAGTCTGTCTCTTCCATAATGCCCGGATCAGGCGAAATACCAGTAAAAATACTCCCAGGAATATGAACACCCTGGCTAATTTTCCGAAAAATCCAAAGGGCATGATCACATCATACGGACGTCCGATGTCCTGCCGGTATAAAAGGTATAACAGATTCCTGAAATTAGAAAATATCTCCTGAAAAGAGGAAGCTATTTCATTCACTCTGAAGTCCGTCATTGCATAGATTGAAAAGGGTCCTATGGAAAATTCCGGAAGGATTCCTCTGTTTACCAGTAAAAATGCCAACAACGGAAACGCCACAATGACCTGTGGAAGCCTTACTACCAGTGGAGTGATCCTGCCTCCGGTAAACAGCATAAAAGGAAGCATGAGATACGAGTTCAACGCATTCTGCCCGCCGCCCCAGGATTCAAAATACACGGGATAGGAGTGCCCGGTGGAATCTATTCCGCTGTGGAACAGAGAGTACGCATTGAAAGCTCCATAAGCCTCATCCATCTGGTAACCGCCGGGAACCTTCCCCAACTGCACCAGCCGCAGCAGAGCACCGAATATTAATATAAGACAAAACAATATAGTGTATTTATGTTGCTCTATTGTTTTCTTTAATGTCATAGGTCTTTTACATCCTTTTTGCTTTCCGGTATTTATTTCATTTTACCATATTGATTATTGAATTGTCATATTTAGTTCCATTCCTCAGCTAAGAGAAAATCACAAATATTTCGATGTTTAATACCCTTTCGACTCATATCAAGTTCATCAAGAGAAACAACGTACTTTGGAAAATTATCGCGGATGTTATCATACGCACCAAACTCCCGGGTGACCGTTTCCTCCGATGCCAACAGATAAATGACCTGTACATACAACTTTTCACCACGTTTGTCGCATACAAAATCAATTTCCTTATCGCCGGTTTTACCAACAGTTACTACATACCCACGGCGTAACAATTCCAGATATACGATATTTTCTAAAATAAGATTAATGTCACGCATATTGCCACCAAAAACTGCTTCACGAATACCATGATCAGCAATATAGTACTTCTCATTAGTAGAAAGGATCTGTTTGCCCTGCAAATCTTCCCTCTTAACCTGATAGAACAGGTAGGCTTCACAACAGTATTTGATATAGTTCAGAATGGTTTCCGGGGCAACAGTGCGCTGCTCATTTTTCAAAAACTTTGCTAGCGAAGTTGCAGAAAAAGTCATTCCCACATTGGCAATCACATAGGCAATAATTCGTTCCAGTAAGTCAACATCCCTGATTTTATTACGCTTCACA
>CAVFMG010000022.1:0-1172 GCA_963623435.1 Odoribacter splanchnicus | reverse complement strand
CTTCACAATGTCCTTGAGTTGGACAGAATTAAATAAATCGTGAAGATATTGTTTCGATGGATCATCTGCATAACGAAGATTTGCAAGATAAGGCATACCTCCGGCAGTCAAATACTTCTGGAAACACTTTTGGATTGTCTCATTGGGTGCAATAGACCGATACAACTCCATGAATTCTCCAAATGAAAACGGATAGATTACAAACTCCACATACCGTCCCCCCAGGTAGGTTGCAAGCTCTCCGGACAGCAATTTTGCATTTGAACCGGTAATGTAAATATCACAGTCTAACGAAACACGAAAAGAGTTGATGCACTTCTCCCAGTCCTTGACCTCTTGTATTTCATCAAAGAATAAATATACTTTTCTTTCCATCTCTGAAGCTCTTTTGGTAATCTCATCGTGCAAAGCCTGTGCAGTTTGCAGATGAGAATAACTCATATCTTCAAAATTGATGGAGATAAACTGTGTTGGGTTGACACCTGACTCTATGAGTTCCTGCTTAATCAGTTCCAGCATGACCGACTTTCCACATCGACGAATGCCGGTCATGACTTTTATAAGGTCCGACCCGATAAACGGACGGATACGACTCATATATAGTTCGCGTTTAATCATATTTTTTCCTCTTTTCTTATCGTTGATTATAATATATCATATTTATATCTGAATCTCAATTTGAAAAGCATAATTTTATAAGTTATAACTGATAAAATTATGCTTTTGATAAGTAAATTCAGATACATTTATATTATTGCCTTGCTTTCAGAACATATTTCTGTCTTTTAATACCTTTAATATTCTTTCACTGATAGTCATTTTATTTGTCCTTCGAGATACCTCAAATCTTTCTGCCAGTTCAGGAGCCGTTGTCGTTTCTTACACTCCATACATATCATACCTAATTCAACACGACAGCTATATGTCATGTTTATTATAACCGCGAAAAATTTTTCTGTATACAAAAAGCCTACGAACATCAGGTTTTATTCCCAATGTCCGAAGGCTCAGATTTTCCATTGCCAGCTCAATAAGCTATCTCCTTTTCTGCAAAGATCTCATCAAGGACTTTGGCGATTGCTTCTATGCTGACAGGCTTTATAATATGCCCGTTCATACCTGACTCATAGGATTTTCTCTTATCCTCCTCGAAGGCATTCGCTGTCATAGCG
>CAVFMG010000021.1:0-26273 GCA_963623435.1 Odoribacter splanchnicus | reverse complement strand
GTATGCGGAGGCGGAAGCACAGTCCGTGGATCTGCCGGAGTACCCGAAAGAGGGCTATATTGTGGATCGAGGGGACTATATCATCGTGCATTTTTAGAGCCGAAATCTTAAAATTTCATAAGATTTTTTACGGATTCGGAAAAGTGTGATATAGTTACAATAAAAAATAAAAGAGACTGACTATGAAAGATAGAATCTATATATGTCACACCTACTATCATGTATATGTGACTTTTTTGAAAGAGTTGAAATTGCGTGCCGAGGCAGATCCTGCGAAGGAAGTGGGGACTGCTACTTTAGTGCTGTCCAAAATGTCCAATAACTTCGAGAATCTGAAGTCCCGTGTGGAAAGCACCGGCTTATTTGAAGAAGTGCTGGAATTCGATGAAAAGCGGGAGGACTTTTTCCCGGAGCTTGCAAAATACCGCGAGGATACCGGAAGCTTTCTGGGGAATCTGAAAAACCGTATCCGGTTTACGAAAGAATATGCCAGACTGGAAGCTCCTTACGTGCCGGTGAACCTGAAGGAATATAAGGACATCTATGTCTATTGTGATTCCGACCCCATCGGTTATTACCTGAATCAGAACCGGATCCGTTATCATGCGGTGGAGGACGGACTGAACTGTCTGAAGAATTTCGATGCGGCGAGATATGACAACCGCGGACACTTTAAGATCAAGGCATTTTTATCCATGTATCTGAATCTGATCTTTGTACAGAACGGTTACGGAAAATATTGCATGGATATGGAAGTCAATGATATCTCTGCAATCCATTATCCCTGTCCGAGATATATTGAAGTACCGAGAAAGCCTATGGAAGAACGGCTGACCGCGGAGGACAAGCAGCTGATCCTGCAGGCATTTGTGAGAAATAAAGAAGAACTGGACAGACAGATCGAAGAGAGCAATAAGGTGGGGGACAAGATTCTGATCCTCACGGATCCTTTATGTGAGCTGGATGTGCGGGAACAGATTTTCCGGGATATTATTAAAATGTATGAAAAAGAGGGAACAATCTTTTTAAAGCCCCATCCGAGAGATAATCTGGATTACCGGAAGCTTTTTGCGGAGTATCCCCAGTTCGATGCGTCCATGCCTATGGAGATGCTGAACTTTTTCCCGGGGCTGCGGTTTAAGAAAGTAGTCACCGTGTTTACGGAAGTGAAGGGGCTGCCTTTCGCGGACGAAGCAGTGCGTCTGGGAGCGGATTTCATGGATGCCTATGAGGATCCCCTGATCCACAGACAGAACGAACAGATATAAGTCAGAGATAAGTTTGGAGACGATCTATGTTACAGATAATCAAAAAATTACGAGTCCTGCTGGACAAAAAACAGAAGAGAACCATGGTGGGACTGATCTTCCTCATGGTGATCAGTGCATTTTTACAGACTGCCGGCGTGGGAATGCTGGTGGAGGTCATGCAGATCGTCATTGATCCCGAGGCGGTACAGCACAGCAAGGTGGCGGAAGCCTGCTACGAGATCCTGGGGGTGGAAAGCTACCGGACGTTCTCCATCATAGTCATGGTGCTGCTGATCCTGGTATTCGTGGTGAAGAACCTGTTTACTTATGTGCAGCAGAAGCTGACCTTATCTTTTGTCTATACGAACCAGTTCCGCACTTCCGAGCGCATGATGCGCAACTATCTGCGCCGGGGCTATGAATTTTATCTGAATGCGGACACCGCAGTGGTACAGCGCAGTATCACCTCGGATGTGAATAATATGTATGCACTGATCCTGGCACTGTTACAGCTGTTGTCCGACAGCGTGGTATCCCTGTTCGTCATCAGTTACTGCTTTATCTCCAGCGGTACCATGACGATCCTGATGGCAGTGGTGCTGTTAGTGCTCATGTGGGTCATCAAAAGGGTGCTAAAGCCCATTATGTATAAAGCGGGTAAGGACAATCAGGATTATTACAGCGGTCTGTTCAAATGGATCTCCCAGACGGTACAGGGCATCAAGGAAGTGAAGATCTCCGCCAAGGAGCAGTACTTTGTATCCGAGTACCGTAAGTGCGGTAAGGGCTATGTGGATGCGGTACAGCGTTACAGCCTGTACAATCAGGTGCCGAAGCTGTTGATCGAGACGGCGTGTGTTGCCACCATGGTGGGATATATGATCTTCCTGGTAGCCACGGGCGTGCCTACGGAGAATATGCTGACGGTATTCGGAACCCTGGCAGCGGCAGCACTGGTACTGCTTCCCTGCGTGAACCGCATCAACAATCAGATCAACTCCATTGCGTATTTTGAGCCGTTTTTCATGGGTGTCAGCGACAACTTACAGGATGAGATCAATGGACAGAACATTGATATGTCCTTCGCTACCGACGAAGAGGAAAAGCTGGATGTGAAAGACAGCATCGAGATGAAGGACATTACGTACGCGTATCCCAACACAGAGCGCCTGATCTTCGATCATGCGGATCTGAAGATCCCGGTGGGCGCATCGGTAGGTATCGTAGGTACCTCCGGCGCGGGCAAGAGTACTGTGGTGGATATTCTGTTAGGGCTGTTAGAGCCCAGCACGGGACGGATCTATGCCGACGGTGTGGATGTGAAAGAGCCCGGCAATTATCGGAAATGGCTGAAAAATATTGGTTATATTCCACAGATGATCTTCATGTTGGATGACACCATCCGCAAAAATGTGGCATTCGGTGTACCCGAGGATAAGATCGACGAGGACAGACTGTGGGAAGTATTGAAGGAAGCACAGTTAGACGAGTTCATCAAGACCCTGCCGGAAGGTCTGGAGACCGGTATCGGTGAACGGGGCATCCGTCTCTCCGGCGGACAGAGACAGCGTATCGGTATCGCCAGAGCGCTGTACAACGATCCGGAGGTACTGATCTTAGACGAGGCAACTTCCGCACTGGATAACGATACGGAAGCAGCTATCATGGAGTCCATCAACAGACTGCACGGCCGCAAGACGCTGATCATCATTGCCCACAGATTACAGACCATTGAAAAATGTGACATTGTCTACCGGGTAGAAGACGGCAGAGCAAAAATCGAACGGGGAAGCTTATAAGCCTATGAGAAAAAAACTGAGCATCATCGTACCCGTCTACAATATGGCGGCGGAGGGAAAACTGAATTACTGCCTGGACAGTCTGGTGGGGCAGACCATCCGGGGAAAATATCCCTATGAGATCCTCTGCGTGGATGATGCTTCCACGGACGAATCCTTAGAGATCCTGTTAGACTATCAGAAGCGCTACCCGGAACTGATCTGCGTGATTCCCAACGAGGTGAACCTGCGCCAGGGCGGTGCGAAAAATGTGGGACTGCAGAACGCAGAGGGCGAGTGGATCGGCTTTATCGACAGCGATGACTGGGTGTCCCCGGACTATTACGAAAAGCTCCTTGCAAAAGCGGAGGCAACCGGGGCGGATCTGGTGGGCTGCGATTACAGTCTGGTGGATCATCATACCTTTGAAGTCGGCAAGGTCATTGTCAACAATACGCCGGATCAGACCGGGGACCTGACGCAGGAAAAGCATGAGAGACTGTTCATGCGTCCCGGCAGCATGGTGCTGAAAATTTATAAACATAGTGTGATCCGGGAGAACCACCTGGATTTCCCGGAACATATTTTCTACGAAGACAACTGTGCAGGTCCCTTATGGAGCCTGTACTTTCGACGTTTTGAGAGAGTGGAGGAACCGCTGTATTATTATTACCAGCATGCGGTATCCACGGTACATCATATCACGGAAGCCAAATGCAGGGATCGTATGAAAGCAGCGGAGCTTTTATATGAGGAATGCGAGAGAAGAGGGTTCCTTGCGGAATACAGAGAGCAGATCGAATACCGTTTTACGGAGTTGTATTATGCCATCACCTTATTTTCTTACATGAGCGGCGTGAAGCAGCCGAAGTTGTCTTTTGTAAAAGAGTTACGGCAGGGAACGGAGAAACATTTCCCGGAATTTGACCGGAACAAATATTATCTGGAATATACCGGACCGGAGGAGCGCAAGATGATCGCCATGCAGAAAGAGAGCGATCTGAAATTCTATCTCTATTACCGGATACGGCAGTTCGTGTGGAAATTACGTTCGGGAGGAACGAAGAAATGAGCAGATTAGCGATTATCACCGCCAGAGGCGGAAGCAAGAGGATCCCTCATAAAAATATCAAAGAATTCTGTGGAAAGCCGATCCTGGCATACTCCATCGAGGCAGCGCTGACCAGCGGACTGTTTGACCATGTGATGGTGTCCACGGACGATACGCAGATTGCGGAGATTGCAAAAAAATACGGTGCGGAAGTACCTTTTTTCCGGAGTGAAGCAACCTCCGGTGATTTCGCTACCACGAATGACGTGCTGGCGGAAGTACTGGCAGAGTATGAGAAGCAGGGCATGCATTTTGAGGTAGCATGCTGCATTTATCCTACAGCTCCGTTCGTAACGGCACAGAAGCTGAAAGCAGCCGTAGAACAGCTGGAGGCAAGCGATGCGGACACCCTGATCCCGGTGGTCAGCTTTTCCTATCCGCCCCAGCGTGCCATGGTGGTGGAAGAGGAGCGGCTGGTATTCAAATATCCGGAATATCTGGACAGCAGATCCCAGGACTTACAGCCCCATTACCATGACGTGGGACAGTTCTATGTCTTCCGCACGGAGCGGTTCGCAGTGAATAAGAAACTGATGGTGGGCAATATCCTGCCCCTGATCGTATCGGAACTGGAAGTACAGGATATTGATAACCTGACGGACTGGAAGATCGCAGAGATGAAATACCGTCTCATGACGGAGCAAAAATAATCCCGGAGGGATTTGAGACTATGGCAGTAGGCAGACTGGCAGTATTATCCAATGTAAATATGAATATGGTGATCCGTATGCTGCAGAAGCAGGCAGAGGTCTATGAGGCGGAAGGCTACGGCAATGAGCTGGGAGTACTGCTAAACCCGGCTTCTTCCTATCATGCATTTGGGGCGGATATTACGTTTCTGATCCTGGATCTGGCGGAGCTGCTGGAACATGATTTCGAGCCGCAGACGGCAAAGGAACGGATCGAGGGCTGGTTTCGGACTCTGGACGGATGTCTGCCGGAGCATGGCATTTTCTATATCTCCGATGCCTATCTGTGGGCGGTGGAGCTGGCTGTGCTGGCGGATCCGGAGCGTAAGCAATGTTTAGAGAGCCTGTGGAGTATGGAACTGCAGGCACTTTGCAGCAAGCATGGAAACGTGCGAATCTTCCCTTACCGGAGCCTGATCGAGAGCCAGGGCGAGGGGAAGGCTTTTTCCCTGAAAATGTGGTATATGGGCAAAGTGCTGCTTGGCATGGAGACACAGTCTCTGCTGGCAGAGAAGATAAAATTTTATGCAAAACTGGAATACCGGACCCCGAAAAAGGTGCTGGTGTTAGACCTGGACAATACGCTGTGGGGCGGACTTGCCGGAGAAGCAGACCATACGCCGGTGCAGCTGTCGGAGGATCACGGCGGACTGGCATATAAGAATCTGCAGCGGGTGTTGAAGATCATGCAGAGCCAGGGTGTGATTCTTGTCATTGCTTCTAAAAATAACGAAGCGGATGCTATGGAGATCTTAGAACATCATCCCCATATGGTGCTTCGCCCGGAGGATTTTGCAGCCCGCAGGATTAACTGGGACCCGAAGCCGGACAGTATCCGGGCAATGGCGCAGGAGCTGAACCTGGGAACGGATGCTTTCGTCTTTTTTGATGACAGCGAAGCGGAGCGGGAAATGATGCGGCAGATGCTGCCGGAGGTGACGGCGCCCGAGTTCCCGGACAGACCCGAGGAACTGGCATCCTGCATGGCGGAGATTTACGAGACCTATTTTGCCCGGGCAGTGGTCACGAAGGAAGACCGTGAGAAGACGGCGCAGTATCGGGCGAATGCGGATAGAAATGCCATGGCGAAGCAGGCGGTCAGCTTTGAAGATTATGTGAAAAAGTTAGAGATCTGTCTGATACCGGTGGATCCGGAGGAGCATCTGGACAGACTGACACAGTTGTTCAATAAGACGAACCAATTCAACCTGACCACGAGACGCTATACTACGGAAGAGATGCAAAGAATCGTGGAAGATGAGACCAAAAGAGTTTTTTTATATCAGGTGACGGATGTCTTCGGCGACAATGGAATCGTAGCCGCAGCGATCGTGGATACGGCAGGAGAGACTCCTGAAATCACGGATCTGGTCATGAGCTGTCGGGTCATGGGCAGGAATATTGAAAATGCGGTGATCGACCGGATCGAACAGCAGATGCTGGAAGAAGGATATGAGAAGCTCCGCGGCAGATATATCCCCACTGCGAAAAATAAGCCGGTGGAGACGCTGTATGAGAGACTGGGCTACCGTAAGACGGAAAGTACACCGGAGAACGGTGTATGTTATGAGATCAAACTGGCGGAGAAACCGGAGAGAGCCTACTGGTTAAAGGAAGCTTTGTACGATTGAGCGCCGGATGACTGCGGGAAGAAGGACGAAGAAGAATACCGATGTCCTGGACAGCGGCAAATGGGAAGAAAGAGAATGAGGTTAATCTTATGAAAGAGAAAATCATAAAGCTGATTGAAGAAGTATTAAAGGTTCCGGCAGGAACCATTACCGAGGATACCATGATCGAGGATGTGGAGCAGTGGGATTCCTTGGCACATGTCATGATCATCGGACAGCTGGAAGAGGAACTGGGTGTCAGCATTCCGTTAGATGAGGCAATTGAGTTAAAAGGAATGCGTGAACTTCTGGAAAAGGCAGGCTGCGAATGAGCGTTACATTAAGAAAAGTGACCGAAGGGGATCTGGAGCAGATCATGCGCTGGCGTATGGATCCGGACATTACCCGCTACATGAATACGGATCCAAAGCTGACCCTGGAGGGACAGAAAAAGTGGTTCGCCAAAGTACAGCAGGATCCCGATGTCAGCTACTGGATCATCGAGATCGACGGCATTCCCGCCGGAGTCATCAATTACACGGGACTGACTAACCCTACGGGAGACCTGGGATGGGCTTACTACGTGGGTGAGAAAAAGCTGCGCAGCATTCAGGCAGCGTTAGCACTGGAAATGAGCATGTATGACCATGCGTTTCTGGATCTTGGGAAAAATGCGGTATACAGCGATGTATTTACACTGAATCAGGGAGTCATCCAGCTGCATAAGATCTGCGGATGTGAGGTCGTGGAAGAGAAAAAGGCACATGTGGTGAAAAACGGTGTTGCCTATGATGTGACTTATATGCGGATGACCGCGGAACAATGGAAGCAGATCCGGGACAGCAAAAAGTACGAGCATATTGTATTCCCATAGAAAGGATGGATGGACGATGAACAAAGAGATCATGATCGGGAACCGTAAAATCAGTGAAGATTCCCCTACTTTTGTAATCGCAGAGATGTCTGCGAATCATTTAATGGATTTTGACAGAGCCGTGGCAATCATGCAGGCAGCAAAGGACGCCGGCGCGGATGCCATCAAAATACAGACCTATACACCGGATACGATCACTCTGGACTGTGACGATCCCTGCTTCCAGATCACCCAGGGAACCATCTGGGATGGAACCACACTGCACAAACTGTATGAGACCGCCTATACTCCCTGGGAGTGGCAGCCGAAGCTGAAAAAGATCGCAGAAGACATGGGGCTGATCTTTTTCTCCTCTCCGTTTGATCTGACCAGCATTGATTTCCTGGAGGAGATGGATGTACCGGTATATAAGGTGGCTTCTTTTGAAATCAACGACATTCCTTTTATCCGTAAGATCGCCCGTACCGGCAAGCCTATCATCATGTCCACTGGAATCGCTTATCTGGCAGATATTGAGCTGGCGCTGAGCACCTGTAAGGAAGAAGGCAATGAGAATGTAATCCTGTTAAAATGTACTTCCGCATATCCCGCACCTTATGAAGACATCAATCTGAAGACGATCCCGTCCATGAAGGAAGTATTCGACTGCGTGGTGGGACTGTCCGACCATACCATGGGCTGCGCTGTGGCAGGAGCCGGTGTGGCGCTGGGAGCCAAAGTGGTGGAAAAACATCTGACACTGCGCAGAGCAGACGGCGGCGCGGATGCGGCATTCTCCATGGAACCGGAAGAATTCAAGGAAATGGTGGATCATATCCGCATGATCGAGAAGGCGGTGGGTAAGGTGACTTACGACCTGACCCCGAAGCAGAAAAAGAGCAGAGAGCATTCCCGTTCCCTGTTCGTGGCACAGGATATGAAGGCAGGGGATGTCTTTACTCCGGAGAATCTCCGGTCTGTGAGACCTTCCTGCGGACTGCATACGAAATATTATGAGGAACTGTTGGGCAAACGCATTACCCAAGATGCAAAATTGGGAACTCCCATGAGCTGGGATTTGGTAGATTTCACGGAGTAGTTTTATGTATTATTTTCGGGCGGATGGCAGTGCTGCTACGGGAGCAGGGCATCTGATGCGCTGTCTTACGGTGGCAGGGGAATTGCAGAAAAAATTAATACCTCCAAAAGAGGTCTGCTTTCTGTGCGCGGAGGAGGCTTCCGCGGAATTACTTCGGAGCCGTAAGATGCCGGTGCAGGTTCTTAATACAGATCCGACGGATCTGGAGGGAGAGCTTCCGGTGCTTCAGACGCGGCGTTGGGAGCAGGAAGCTGTATTCCTGGTGGACAGCTACTATGTGACGGATGCGTATCTGTCGGGACTGAAGAAGTTCGGCAGAGTATTTTTACTGGACGACATGCAGCAGCATGCCTTCCCGGTGGACGGTGTGATCAATTACAATCTGTTCGCTTCTCCGGAGAAGTACCGGGAATTGTACGGCACTAAGATCCCGCAGTATCTGGGGGCACCTTATGTGCCGGTGCGGCAGCAGTTCTGCGAGGCTTCCGCGGATTACCGGGTGGCAGACAGAGTGACGGATCTTCTGATCACTACGGGAGGCGGCGATAGAGACAATATTGCCGGAGAGATCCTGAGAGAATTATGCGAGCGCCGCCTGAAGGACTGTGGGGTGCGGTATCATCTGGTGGTGGGGAGATTTAACCCCAACAGAGACCGCCTGGAGCAATATGCCGCAGAACATCCTGCGGTAATCTTACACTGTGATGTACAAGATATGGCGGGACTGATGGCGCAGTGCCAGTTGGCGGTGACGGCAGGCGGCACTACGATCTATGAGCTGGCAGTCTTAGGCGTACCCTTTGTCTGCTTCTCCTATGCAGAGAACCAGGAGGGATTGACGGAATGGATCGGTAAGCAGGGAACCGGCGGATATGCGGGAGCCTGGCACCATGCAAAGGAGCAGACCCTGGAACAGATCGGTGGCTGGTGTGCGAAGGCATATGAGGATCTCACGGTGAGACAGAGGGCTTACGAAGCGGAGCGGATCCTGATCGACGGTCAGGGAGCAGCACGGATCGCCCAGATACTTCTGTTGGCACAACGATGAAAATAAGAAAAATAAGAAAATATAAGAATGATGTCGGGGTCAAAAGCCCCCGACTTTGATGCCTACGGATTGCTCCGTGCTCCGCACTCCCACAATCCTACCCAATATTCGCATATCGTGGGATTATCATCCCACTTTTATGCTCATATCGGGGCGGGTCTCAAGGTCTTTCACCCACTTATGAGCGAGCTCATGTGGGTTTAGACCTTTTGACCCTGGCATCATAAGAATATTAGGTATATGAAAAAAAACGGGAGCATATTAGGGAAAACTTTATATGGTATCGTGGCGGCAGTCCTGTTCGTGGTACTGCTGTTGCTGTTTTTCCCGGGGGATCGGGAGTATCAGAGGATTCCCTACGATGTGGTGTTCCTGGGAGACAGTGTCTACGGTCTGTGCCGGGATGAGACATCCATTGCCGCAAAACTGCAGGACAAGACGGGCTTAAAATGCTACAACGGCGGACTGGGTGGAACGGTGCTTGGCAGAGCAGACGAGGAGAGAAGGCTGGGATATACCAAGGACTCCATCTCTGCGGCGGGGCTGGTGCGGTCTTTTGTGGTGAAGGATTTCGGCGTGCAGCGGACCGTCCATATCCGGGAATCGGCAACGGACTATTTTGAAGACACGCTGGGAGATCTGGGACAGATCGATTTTTCACAGGTAAATATCCTGTTCATCGGCTCCGGATTAAATGACTATCATTCCGGCAATCCCATCGAAAACACCGCGAATCCCTATGATGAATACAGCTACTGCGGAGCTATCCGCAGCATCGTGAAGGAACTGCGGGAAGCGTATCCGGATCTGCGGATCATTTTCATCACGCCGCCCTATACCTGGTATACGGTACCGGAGCTGACCTGTGAGGAATACGATCTGGGAGGCGGTGTGCTGGAGGACTATGTGAACGCGGAGATCGGGATCTGTCAGGCACTGGATGTGGAAGTGATCGATATCTATCATGACTATTATCCCCATGAGACCTGGGACGACCTGTATCTGTACACGGATGACGGGTTGCATCCCAACGAGGCGGGCAGAGAGAAGATCGCACAGACCATCGCGGAATATCTGGACAACTATTCTGAATAGTTGATTAAGGAGAATAGAACATGAAAACACCCTGGGAATTTTTGCAATATAGCAGAGCTAAGATCAAAACTACATGGAAAATTGCATTCGTGTCGGCATTCCTCATCGGTCTGCTGATCCATCTGCCGGTGATGCTTTCGGATATTCCGAATCACGACGGGCTGAGCAGCATGTATTTTGATCAGAATATGATCACTTCCGGACGCTGGTTTCTGATGATCGCCTGTGGTTTTTCCTCTTATTTTACGATCCCCTGGGTCATCGGTCTGATCGGTATGCTGTGGCTGTCTCTGGCAGCGGTGGTACTGACGGAGACGCTGGAATTGAAGGATCCCCTGACCATTGTCGGCGTCAGCGGACTGCTGGTATCCTTCCCGGCACTGGCATCCACGTTTGCCTATGTATTCACCATGGACGGCTATATGATGGCACTGTTCCTGGCAGTGCTGGCGGTACTTTTTACGAAAAAATACAAAAAAGGCTGGATCCCCGGTGCGGTCTGCCTTGCTTTCAGCATGGGAATCTATCAGGCGTATCTGCCGTTTGCCATTTTATTATGCGTGTATGTGATTCTCCTCTTTTTCATGGAGGAGCATGGAATCAAAGAAAAAGCGCGCTATGTGCTGCGGTATCTCGGCATGGGAATCGCCGGAGCGGCATTGTATTATGTGATTTTGCAGGTTCTGTTAAAACTGCAGGGCAAGGTGCTGGATACCTACCAGGGCATCAATTCCATGGAACAGGGCGGTTCCGGGCAGGGACTTTTTACCACGCTAAAAGGAATGTATTATGATTTCCTGGCATTTACGGTGCACGGCGATGTGCTGGTGAACAATATTTTCTCCTTCGTGGCATGCATGGTGCTGGTGATCGCAGTGGTATTTTTACTGGCGAGACGGATGTTACAAAGAAAATGGTGGAAGAATCCGGCATTTTTCGCTATAATAATTCTGTTGGCTGTGGGACTTCCGCTGCTGACAAATGTGATTTTAATCATTTCCCCGAATCTGACCTATCATCTGCTCATGAGATATCAGTGGGTATTATACCTGATCCTGATGCTTGGTTTTACGGACAGATATGCGGAAGAGACCGGGAATGTAGACATCGGTATCCGCTGGGCGGCACTTGCGGCTGCGCTGATCCTGGTGTTCAATTACGGAGTATCGGACAACATCGGGTACTCTAACCTTGAGAAAAAATATGAGAAGACTTATGCGTACTGTGTCCGCCTGTTAGACCGGATCGAGCAGACTCCCGGGTATTACCAGGGGATTCCCGTGGCGGTGGTGGGAGTCATCGGTTATGATGAATTCCCCACGACGGATATTACGGGAAAAGTCACGGACGGCATGATCGGCTTAAGCGGTGATTATCTGATCTATAAGGGAGCGGATTACCAGTCGTTTATGAAAAATTATCTGGGTGCCACCCTGAATTTCTTAGATCCGGATACCGTCGGCGAGATCTACATGACACAGGAATACATTGACATGGATACTTTTCCGGGTGCAAATTCTACGAAAGTAGTGGACGGCATCCTCTATGTCAAAACAGAGAACTGCGGAAGGGATTAATTATGGCATTATTATCGATCGTCTTACCGGCATACAATGAGGAACAGAATATTGCAAATACGGCAAAAGTGCTGGGAGACCTGTTAGATGCCCACGGAATCGATTACGAACTGGTATTTATCAGTGACGGATCGAAGGACGGCACCTTTGACCGGATACAGGAATGTGCCGCGCAGAATCCTCGGGTGCGGGGCGCGGAGTTTTCCCGGAACTTCGGAAAAGAAGCCGGTATTTTCGCCGGACTGGAGCTGACCACGGGCGACGCCGTGATCGTGATGGACTGTGACTTACAGCATCCCCCTGAGGTGATCCCTTTAATGTGGGAAAAATGGCAGCAGGGCGCTGAGATCGTGGAAGGCATCAAGTCCGACAGAGGACGGGAGAGCCTGGGATACAAGCTATCCGCGGGACTTTTCTATAAGATCATGAGTAAGTTAATTAAGATGGATATGAATGCCTCTTCCGATTTTAAACTTTTGGATCGGAAAGTGGTACAGGTACTGCTGGAACTGCCGGAGAGAAATACTTTCTTCCGTGCACTGACCTTCTGGGCGGGATTTAAGACGGAGACCGTGGAATACGAAGTGCAGGAGCGAAAATACGGACAGAGCAAGTGGTCTTTCTGGAGTCTGATGAAGTATGCAATTACGAATGCTACTTCCTTCAGCACTCTGCCTCTGCAGCTTGTGACAATCATGGGAGTTATATCGATTCTGTTCAGTGTGATCCTGGCGATCCAGACACTTGTGCGTTACCTCATGGGTACGGCAGTGGAAGGATTTACCACGGTAATCCTGCTGATCCTGATCATCGGCGGATTCCTGATGCTGAGCCTGGGAATCATCGGACACTATATTGCAAGAATCTATGAAGAGGTCAAGGGCAGACCGAAATATATCATCAGTCATGTGACGGCAAATGTGCCGCAGACAGCGGTGGGAAACTGGAAGAGAGAGCACAGAGCGAATTAGAATACAGCTAAGACAGCGGAAAAGAGGATGAATTATGGTAGATATTAAGTTTAATGTACCGCCTTATGTGGATAAAGCAGCGGATTATATTCAGGAATGTGTAAAAAATCAGAAGATCTGCGGCGATGGTGAATACACCAAAAAGTGTAATGCCTGGATCGAGGAGAAGACCGGCACAGGGAAATGTCTGCTGACGACTTCCTGCACTCATGCAACGGAGCTGGCAGCGTTATTGTGCGATATCAAACCCGGGGATGAAGTAATCATGCCCTCTTATACATTTGTATCCACAGCGGATGCTTTCGTACTGCGCGGCGCGGTGCCTGTGTTCGTAGATATCCGTCCGGATACCATGAATATTGATGAGACACTGATCGAGGATGCCATCACAGAGAAGACGAGAGCCATCGTTCCGGTACACTATGCCGGTGTGGCATGCGAGATGGATACGATCATGGACATTGCAAAACGGCACAATCTGAAAGTTGTGGAGGATGCCGCCCAGGGAATCATGTCCACGTATAAGGGAAAAGCACTGGGTACCATCGGTGATTTCGGTGCTTACAGCTTCCATGAGACGAAGAATTACAGCATGGGAGAGGGCGGAGCCCTGTTGATTCGTGACCAGAAGGACGTGGAAGAGGCGGAGATCATCCGTGAAAAGGGGACCAACCGCAGCAAGTTCTTCCGCGGTCAGATCGATAAATACACCTGGGTAAATTACGGATCCTCCTATCTGCCCAGTGATATGAATGCAGCTTATCTCTATGCCCAGTTAGAGATCGCCGATGAGATCAACGATGCCAGACTTGCCTGCTGGAGCCGCTATTACGAGCAGCTGCTACCGTTAAAGGAAGCAGGGAAGATTGATCTGCCCGTAGTACCGGAGGGCTGTGTACACAATGCCCATATGTTCTATATCAAGGCGAGAGACTTAGAGCAGAGAACCCGTTTCATCAGCTATATGAAAGAAAACGGGGTGCTTACGGTATTCCATTATATCCCGCTGCACACAGCTCCTGCGGGACTGAAGTTCGGACGTTTCCACGGAGAGGACCGCTACACGACGAAAGAGAGTGAGCGTCTGGTAAGACTTCCCATGTACTACGGACTGACACTGGACCAGGTGGATTTCATCTGCGGACTGATTAAAAACTTTTTTGAATTAGAGGAGCAGTAACATGCAGAAAGCACGCAGAGCGCTTGCAGAGACTGCAGGCAGATTTCTGTTCATAGGCATCTCGGTACAGATCGTGCTGGGAATCTGTTGGATGATCCGGTCTTTTGGAATTTTCCCGGAATTCGGGGACAGCTATCTTTGGCTTCAGGCTGCGGATACTTTGGTGTGTGATGACTACATGGGGATCGGATACCCTCTTTTTCTGATGCTTGCGAAAGGGATAGAAGCTGTGAGTTCTATCCCTTATACTTTTTTTGTATATACAGTACAGATTTTATTTGCCTTTTACAGCGGCGTGGTATTTTTACGATCCTTCGGGGGATCGGTGAAACCATGGGTTCCATACTGGGGCAGCCTTGGGATGCTGACGTATCCGTTTGCCATGCAGTGTCATCTGGCGGTATTGCCGAACTCTCTGGGATATTCCTGCCTCTTAATGGAACTTGCAGTATTGATAAAACTTCTGCGCAGGGACGCTGCAGCGGAAAAAATGCCACTCAGGCAGTTTTGCTTTGCAGGGATCTGGTGGGCACTCAGTACGGTGTTCGTGGTGGAAAACCGGTATCTCGGACTGGTGCCGCTTATCGTAGTATGGATCCTGCATCTGATCCGGATCAAACATTTCGGAAGACAGAGAGTGGGCAGGGAACTGTTACTGCTGGCGGCGATGGCAGGGATCCTGTTTACTCTGGTGCCTCTGTGGCAGACCTCCGGCAGTTACGGTAAAGCAGAAAATACCGTGAGTGCCGCAATGATGCGCAGATTCACCTGGACGCATATGCGGGAAGAAGAGGAATACGATGCCATGCCGGAGGAACTGCGGGAGCATATGACCTGGAATGACTATAAGAGAGCCGGCTATTATGCCGGAACCATGGAATCCGGGGTACAGAAAAACATAGAGGATGCGCTGGGCAGTGAGGATGCACAGAAGCTGTTTCGGAAGTATGCCACATACGGGCTAAAGACCTATTTTTCCGACAATATCCATCAGATCGTCTGGGATATGGCGGGGTATGTGATGCCGTCTATACTTTTGCAGTTATTTTTGGACGGAAGAGGATATGATACTTTTTCCGGCAGAAATGTGGATATCATGATGACCGGGGATCTGAAGCTGACGAATGTGCTGCTGAAATACAGCAGCTGGTGGTTCCTGATGGGGATCATCGCGACAGCTCTTGTGGTGATAGGCAGTGGATCATATAAAAAAGACGGGAAACGCAGCTTTTTGGAGATGCTGCTTCTATGCGCAGTGACGGCACTTTGCATGGTGTTATGGTATACCATGCAGGATGCGGGCTGCTGGGATTATAAGAACGGACTGCTTCCCGGCATGCTGTGGCTCGTGGGAATGATCCTAAGCATCAGAAAGGAGGAGCCATGACGGAACGCAGAAGAGTGCAGATCTGGTTTTTCCCGGGATTACTTGCCGTACTGGTCATGGGGATCCCTTATATTCTATTAGGACAGGATGCGATCTTCGTCTATCACGACCAGCTGGACGGAGAGGTGATCGCGTATTTACTTCAGGCAAGGCATCTGTGGGACGGAAGCAATATTCTGCCGGAATTCATGAACGGGGCGGCGAAGACAGCACTGACCATGCCGGCACCGGCGTGTGTTCTGCTGTATCGGTGGCTGCCTGCGTGGGCAGCACTTGCCTGCATGCAGGTGATCGGAAGCCTGACCGGCTATGTTGGCATGTTTTTACTGATCCGGCATGTGGCGGAAAGGTCGGAGCGATTATCTCACAGACAGGGAATGGTGGCTTTCTGCGCCATGGTGGTGGGCTGCCTGTATGCCTATCTGCCGTTTCTGCCGGTATATGGGTTGTCCCAGTATGGGCTGCCGCTGTTACTATATTGTGTGATCCGGCTGGGAGAAGCGGACGGTAACAGAAAGACTTATATTGCAGCGTATTTGTATATAATCTTTTTCGGAGCAAATTCGTCCCTGGTGCTTGCGGGATTCGCCGTGCTGGGGATCTGGGCGCTGTGGGAAGTGATTCTGCTCCTTCGCAGACGTTTTCGGGCAGGGCAGGGAATCGGCTGGCTGCTCCTTTTGGCGGTGTATTTACTGGAAAACGGGGCACTTTTACAGGAAATTTTCGGCGGCTTTGGTGTGATCTCCCATAAATCGGAATATCGCCTGACACCAGTATCTTTTTTGAATCAGTTGTGGACGAATCTCCTGCAGGGAGGACAGCACAGCGTGGATTATCACAGTTGGATCTTAGTGCTGGTCGTATGCCTTGCGGCAGTGGCAGGGATCCATGTGGGAATATCTGCGAAGAAAAAAGCGGTAACCGGACTGGAGAAGGCGTTGTTTTTATCCGTGGGCGGTATCGTATTGTTTGCCTTCGCGGCGGCTGTCTGGGACAGCGGCGTGGGCGTCAGCATCCGTTCCGGGCTTGGAGCCCTGAAAGGATTCCAGGCGAACCGGGTACTGTGGCTGAGTCCTTGTCTGTGGTATTTTGCTTTTGGGTGCGGTATGCTTATGGTAGTGGAAGAGCTGCCTGGGAAGCAGGAGACTGTAGGATGTGCGAGAAAATGGCTGGCGGCAGGCGGAGTGCTTCTGACAGTGGGAGTGACGCTGCTTACTGCAGCGCAGGTATTGCTTGAAAGTAATTTGAAGCCGAATGTACAGAAGCTGTTACATCCGGATTATAGTGCCATGAGTTTCCGAGATTATTATGCGGTGGGTGTGTTGGACCAGGTACAACAGTATATCCGGGACAATTTTGCGGAAGAGCCGGAGGACTACCGGGTAGTAAGCCTGGGAATCGATCCGGCGGCAGCACTGTATCACGGATTTTACTGCCTGGATGGATATTCTAATAATTATGATCTGGCATACAAACACCGTTTCCGGGAGATCATTGCACCGGAACTGGCAAAAAGTGAGTACCTGACGGAGCAGTTCGACGGTTGGGGCAACCGCTGTTATTTATACAGTGCAGAATGTCCGGGCTACTATACGGTACAGAAGGGCGGCTTCTATTTTCAGAATTATGAGATCGATACAGAGAGCCTGAAGGAACTGGGCGGACGGTATCTGCTGTCGGCAGCATATATTGATCAATGTGAAGATACGGGGCTGGAACTGGTAAGGGAAGAACCCTTCGAGACGCAGGACAGCTACTACCGCATCTATCTCTATCGCGTTATGGAATAAAAAAAGTCTGACGTCAAATCGGACATAAGACAGGTATAGGAATATGAGTGAAACGAACAGGTGGAAAAAAATCCTGCCGGAGCTTCTGGCAGTTATATTGTGTCTGGGACTGCTGTGCGTGGGGGTAAGCCTGAAGGAAGGCTATCACATGGACGAGCTGTTAAGCTACGAGCTGGCGGATGCCAGGTATAATCCGTGGATCGTTCCCACCCAGCCGGAGGGACGTCTGGCAAAATTCGTACGGGAAGAGATACAGGGAGACAGCTTCGGTGAGACGCTGTCGAATCTGAAAAATACTGTGGTGGATGTGTTAAAAAACCGCGGCAGCAGCAAGCTGTTGTCTTATAAGGCGGATGTCTATGAGGAGCCGGTCTGGATCACTTCCGGACAGTTTCGGGATTATGTAACGGTGGACGGTAGCGATGCCTTTGATTATCTGTCGGTCTATTTCAATGTGAAGGATGACAATCATCCGCCGGTGCATTTTATGCTGCTGCACACCATGAGTTCTCTATTTCAGGGCACTCTGTCACCGTGGCTTGGATGTACGATCAATCTGATCTGCATGGGAATCACGTTGTGGCTGCTGCTTCGGTTGGGAAGACAGCTTGCAGAGATATTCGGCAGGGAAGAGCAGGGAAGGCTTTTGGGGCTCCTTGCGGTATTACTGTATGGGCTCAGCACGGGAGCACTGGCTTCGGTTCTGCTGATCCGTATGTACTGCCTCTTATCCTGTCTGTGTGTGGCACTGCTTTCCCTACATGTGGAAAAGTGGAAGAATCATGGATTTGACCGGAAGAATAAGGGGCTCATCGCCATTACGGTGTTGGGATTTCTGACCCAGTATTTTTTCCTGTTCTATTGCCTCCTGTTGGCGGCAGTGACGGCAGCGGGACTTCTGTGTAGTAAGAGAACGCGGGAAATGTGGATCTATATCCGGTCTATGGTAGTGGCTGCGATGATCGGACTGGTGCTGTTTCCCTTTGCAATAGCGGATGTATTTTCCAGCGGAAGAGGTGTGGAAGCACTGGACAATCTGGCTTCCGGATTCGCCGGATACGGGGCAAGACTTCTTGCCTTCGGCAGGATCCTGGCGGACCGGACCGTGGGAGCGACGTTACTTGGCGCGTGCGGTATTGCAACGGTGGTGTATGTTGTGATCCGTTTGTTTCGCAGACACCGGGGACAGGAAGCCCGGATGTCCGAAACGGTCAGAGGGACGGTGTGCATGCTTATCATTCCCGTTGTGGGATATTATCTGCTGGCATCCCGGATGTCACCCTATCTGGTGGATCGTTATGTGATGCCCATGTTCCCCATGATTGCGTTATTGCTGGCGGTACTTTTAGTGTGCCTTGGGAAGAGACTCGCTATAGTCTCCGGCTGGAAGGAGCGGTCCGTGGGGATCGCGTTGCTTGCTTTGATTTTCGTTTTGCAGGGACTGCGCCTGGCATCTTACGACGGAGAATATCTCTATCGGGGCTATGGGCAGCAGGAACAGCTGGCGGAGGAATATGCGTTACTTCCCTGTATCTGCGTCTATACCGGTGTGGGATATTATGAGAATCTGCCGGAATTCATGCATTATGATCGGACGCTCTTAGTGACGGTGGAGGAGCTGGCAGAGCGTAAGGATGTGGCTTCGCTGCAGGAGCTGGAGCAGGCGGTGGTACTGATCAAGCCCGGAGTGGACGAAGAGACGGTTACTTCTATTCTGCGGGAAAAATACGGCATGGAGCCGGAGGAGACCCTGCTCACCGAAGGGGTACACGGAGATAAGATTTGCTTGTATGTAAAATAACGTAACTATTCAGAACCCCATTCGCAAAATCGCCTCTGCGAGGCTTAGTTTTTGCTCATGTGGTTACTTCGCCATATAAAACTGCTTATCTGCTAGAATGCAAGCATTCGCAGATTGCAGTTTTGTATGGCTTTGAATAGTTACAAATGACGTAAGAGCGGAAACGAGGGTGAAAAATGATCGTAGTTCGTTTGATTTGGCTTGCGGTGCTGGTATTTGCCCTGCCCATGTGGGTGGGAAACTGCTTCGCGGGTGTGGATAAACCGCATAAAAATAGAGTCTTTCTGTGGATCAGTGGACAGATGCTGCTGTGGGCAGGCTTCCAGCTGATCTGTGTTCCGGTGATCCTTACGGAAGGAAGATTGGAGAAAGTAGTCCTCTGGTTTGGCGCTTATATCGTTGTACTGCTTATCGTATCGACAGTGCTGTGGTATCGGAACCGTAAGGGACCAAGACCTGTACGGATGCAGAAGCCGGATCGGGCGACAGTGATACTGTGGGTGATCTTCGGTGTTCTCTTACTGATCCAGCTGGTGCTGGCGGTGGTTATGGTCTACAGCGACGGAGACGATGCCTATTATGTGGCAATTTCCACAGCGGCGCAGGAATCGGGCAAAATGTACCAGAAGCTTCCCTATACCGGTGTGAGCACGGAACTGGATGTGCGGCACGGACTGGCGCCTTTTCCCATCTGGATCGCCTGGGTTGCAAGGATGACGGGAATTACCACCGTGACGGTGGCGAAGACCCTGCTTCCGATTGCACTGATCTCCATGACCTACGGTGTGTTTTACCTGATCGGCAGCAGAATACTATGTTCCGGAAAAACATTGCCGGTATTCCTGATCTGTACAGAAGTGTTGGTTCTCTTCGGAGATTATTCGTTCTATACGGTGGAAAATTTTATGATTGCCAGAAGCAGGCAGGGAAAAGCGGCGCTGGGCAGTATCCTGATCCCTATGATCTTTTTCCTGTTATTGCTGTTGTTTCGCAGGTTGCAGGAGAAGCAGAAGATCACTGTGGGATTCTGGGTTCTGTTAACCGCGGTCATGACTTCCTGCTGTCTTGCCAGCACCATGGGAGCACTGCTGGCATGTATGCTGATAGGTGTCGCCGGAATCTGTGGGGCAATCGCCTATAGAAACTGGAAGATATTACTGCCGTTAGCTGCCTGTTGTGTTCCCTGCGTGATCTATGCGGGAATGTATCTGGTATTAGGATAAAGAATCGGAAGGTAAAACCGGAGGATAGAAATAGAAATGGAAGCTTTGAAGCTGTTTCAGGAATATATGGGAACGGGTCTCATTATGATCTGGTTCCTGATAAGTCTGTTGTATCTGTGGCTTACGGAGAAACGCAAACACATCCGTGTGATGTTTCTCTATGTGCCATTGGTGCTGTTACTCGTATTTTTTAATCCCCTTGTGGCAAAGGTGGTATCCGGACTGGCGGACGGGGAGATCTATTACCGGATCCTGTGGCTGCTGCCGGTGACCCCGGTGATTGCTTTCGCGGCAACGGATTTCTGTGGAAAACTTGCCGGATACAGAAAGTATGTGGGGATAACGGCAGCACTGATCCTGTTTATGATATCCGGCAGCCTGATTTACCGGAATCCCTATTTTCAAAAGGCGGAGAATGTGTATCATGTGCCCACAAGCGTAGTGGATATCTGCGATGCCATTGAGGTACCCGGCAGAGAAGTCATGGCGGTATTCCCGGGGGAACTGCTGCAGTATGTGCGGCAATATTCCAATGTGGTGTGTATGCCCTACGGGCGGAATATTATCGTGAGTAAGTGGACGGTACAGAATGAGCTGTATGATGTGATGGAGCAGGAGACCATCGATGCTGCAGAACTGGCCAAACTGGCACGGGAAGAGCAGTGCGCGTACATTATCCTGCCGGAGTCCAAGATCCTGGTGGGAAGATTACAGGACCAGGAGTATGAAGAATTCGGAAGAATGCATGGGTACGTCATCTACAAGGATTCGACCGTGGATTTGTACTATTTTTTAAATGAGTAATATCACGAACGCCCACGGCGAACGGAACATCACGCCTTGATGTTCCGTTCGCCGTGGGCGTTCTGTGTCCTGGAAGCCTGTGAAAAAACAGTAGCCCACAGTTGGGGTAAGGACAAGCAGACTCTAAGCAGCCGTCGGTACTTAGCGAGGGTACTTTCCTCGCTTATGTACCGCTACGGACTGCGTCCGAAGCGGAAGCGGGTCTGCGGTTCTTAGCCCCAATGCGGGCTACGGAAAATTTAATACAGAAGTTTTAATTCCCCTGCGAAGCATAATCTTTCGCATAGTAGTTCAGGAAGTATTCAAAGCGCTTGGCGATGAGTTTACGTCCCTTCACATTCAGGTGCAGGTTATCGGTCAGGTATTCTTTCGCGTTGTCTTCGGTGATGCTGCCGTACAGATTATCCATGAAGGAAACGCTGTGCAGGTTCGCGGAGTAGCACTCCTTGATCACATACGTGGACAGAACATCGCGGTTGTTATAGATGTACATGTCGGAACTTACATAATCCCCGTTCTCATCCACTGCGTAAGCATAAGTGGGAGACATCACGATAATACGGATCTGCGGATACAGACTCTGCAGAACTTCGATACTGGCTTCGAGATTCCCTGTAAACTGCGTCGGATCGGTAGGGTTATCGTCGTTGTACATAGGATTGCCCAGCAGATAATCGGTGGCATCGTACATGATTGCCACAGTATCAATGGTATTGAAATCCAGTGTCTTAAGAGTATTGATGACTTCTTCCGCGTCGGCAGGAGTTTTGTCACCCAGCTGTTCGGCAGCCTGTACATAATAGTTATCGATCGGAGCACCGGTTGCCAGGTTCACCAGCCAATACAGACAATACGCATCCATAGCGGCAACGGTGGGGTCAAAATTCAGCTCCTGCGCGGCAAGATAACTTCCGCTGATGGAACAGTTGTACACGTTGGCGCCGGTCTCTTTGGCAATCAGGTTCGCCAGACTGTCGGAAGAATCACGGTCATCGGCAAACGGAGCGTTTCCGAATAACACAATATTGGAGGCGTCCGTAATCACCATTTTTCCGTCGGCATCGGTCAGCGGAAGGATGGAATCCCAGCTGTCGTCATAAGTACCCTGTCCATCCTTGAAAATATCGGACTGGTTGACTCTCTGCCCCCAGTGTGTGAAGCGGTAGCCTACAATTCCGATTACGACGACCAGAATCAGCGCGAAAAAGACATGCATATTAAGAAAACGCCGGATGCCTTTGGGAGCCGGAATCTCGTCGCCCTCAGGATAATCTTCGTCGTCATATTCTTCCGAAAAATTTTCATACTCGTCTGTTTCAGGAGAAACATCGAAAGTCTGCTTTTTGCTTGCCTTATGTGCGGATTTACCAGAATCTGTGTCTTGCATAGTTTCGTTTTCCAAGTCTACAATCTCAATATCCGGCATGTCGTCTATTGGTGAAGTGTGGATATTACGGTTGTTATCATTTCGTTTCATGAATTAAATCTCTCCATTTCAAGTATCTGTCATTGTGGTAAAAAGAGTTATTCTGATTTTACTATTATACGGAAAGAAAGTCCATAATATTAGAAAGATTTAAGAAATTCTGAAGAAATGGGCGAATGCCTTGATGTGAAGAAAATACAATGATATAATGTTACGGAATTGTTACACTGAAGGACTATATGCAGAAGGGACAGATAAAATGAAAAAATTATTTAACCATACAAAGCGTCCGGAACGCAATTGGGAAGAAGACGTACAGGATGGTTACGATTGGGACGAGGAACAGGACGGCGAAGAGTATTATGCCGACGATGCGGAGTACACCGAAGAAGATGGCGGGGAATATTATGCCGATGATGAGGAATACACCGAAGAAGATGGCGGGGAATATTATGCCGATGATGAGGAGTACGCCGGAGAAGAAGGCAGTGAAGAGTACTACGCCGATGACGAAGAATACACCGGAGAGGAAGACGGTGAAGAGTACTATGCCGATGACGAAGAGTATTCCGGAGGAGACGGTGAAGAGTACTACGCCGATGACGAGGAATATACCGGAGAGGAAGAAGACGGCGAGGAGTACTACACCGATGACGAGGAGTATTCCGGAGGAGACGGTGAAGAGTACTACGCCGATGATGATGTAAAAGCATTCAAAAAGCAGGGAAAGAAGAAATTCGCGGTCATCTGGTCGAAATTCCTGAATATGAGTGCCATGGATCGAATCATGGCAGCCACCGGTGTGACAGTACTGATCCTTGCGATTGTGACAGGAAGTGTGTATGCCAGCGCCCGAATGGTGGATAATCAGGTATCGGAGTTCGTCAGCGTAGGTACCCAGTTAGACGGAATCCAAATGATCGGTGAGCAGGGACTGTTAGCGGTGGCAGATGCTACAGTGGCTAAGATTGCAGCAGCCAATGCAGTAGAGGAAGAATCTGAAGAACAGAAGGAATACGATGAAGCCGAATATACCAACGGAGGTACCGTGGAACTGGAACTGGTCTCCGTACAGAAGGACCTGAAGATCAAATTTACCAATAAAAAGACCGGAAAACTGATCTCCAACGTGCCGTTCAGTGTGACAATCACAGACCCCAACGGCAAGACCGAGACCTGGTCTGACGATGATATGGATGGCATCATCTATAAGAAGGGCATTACCCCCGGTAACTATACCGTAGCAGCAAATGCACTGGATGAAAAATACAAAGATTATACATTACCTACCGGAACACAAAAGGTAGAAGTGAAGAAAGACATCGCTTACAAAAAGGTTGATGTATCGAACGAGATCAAGAAGGAATCTGAGATCAATGCCACAAAAGAGGATACCATGAAAAATGATACCGTGGTAGAATCCAAACTGGAAGATACGGTACAGTGGGTAGAAAGTAAGACACTGGCTCCCACTTATCGTGAAGTAGGAAAGGATACGATTGTTAATCCGGAAACAGTTGCTTACAGCGGTAATTTCCTACGCATGGCGACTACTACGCTGACACTGGCAGTGGGAGATACCACAACGCTGGTACCTTCCAATAGCAAAGCAACAGATATTACATGGAGCACAAGTGATGCAGCAAAGGCAACGGTAAAGGACGGTAAGGTAACAGCTGTGGCAGCAGGAACGGTTACCATCA
This sequence comes from Odoribacter splanchnicus, assembly GCA_963623435.1. Lineage (GTDB taxonomy): Bacteria > Bacillota > Clostridia > Lachnospirales > Lachnospiraceae > Acetatifactor. The sequence continues at coordinate 1,878 of CAVFMG010000021.1, read as the reverse complement.
CCTGTACTTATAAGGTGTCCGGTGAAGCAACACCGACACCGACTCCTGCAGTATCGGCTAGCCCCAGCCCTACGCCTACGATAGCACCGACAGCGGAGCCTACCGCAGAGCCTACGGCAACACCTACGGCGGAGCCGACTGCAGAACCGACCGCAGAACCTACGGCTGCACCGACAGAGACTCCGGCAGCATCGGAGAACACAGAGGTGACCCAGACCATGGGAAGCGGCAGCATTCCGGTAGCGTATACGCAGACCGGCAGCAGTACGCAGACAGATACCTGGGTAATCACAGTAACCGATATGACAGCAACCGCAACATTAGATCCTGCATCTGTAAGTATAGCTGCAGGTGCGGAAGCAACATCACAGATCAAAGTAACGAACTATACCGGCACGGCAACCTATAAGGTAGCTACGAAGAATGATAAAATCGCAACCGCAACCGTGGATGCAAACGGTAAGATCACCGTCAAGGGTGTGGCTGCCGGTGACACCACCGTAACCGCTACCGTAACCATGGGATCCGTGACCAAGACACTGGATCTGGCAGTAAAGGTAACTGCGAAGATGGCAATTACACTGGATAAGACTGCAGTGACGGTATATCCCAAGTCTACTGCTACCGTAACAGCGACTGTCAGTGGAAGTGGCACCGTAACCGCAAGCTCCAGTGACACCAATATTGCAATGGTATCCGTAAGCGATAAGACCATTACCATCACCGGTGTGAAAGCCGGAAGTGCTACCGTAACCGCAGTCTACAAAGAGGGCAGCAGTGAGGTGAAGGCTACCTGCACTGTAAAAGTTGGAGCCTCCAACCCCAGAGAAGATAAATCTACCGCATTAAAGGATACCAGCGGCAGACAACTGTATGTTTCAGATGGTAATGGGGGATATAGGACTGCTTATTATGCGGATTATTATACTGCATCCAATTTTTATATCAAAGAGGATACAAGGTACACCGGATGGCAGACACTGGACGGCAAGGTATACTTCTTCAAGGCAGATGGCAGCAAAGTGACCGGTGAACAGGTCATTCAGGGAGCAAAGTACAATTTTGCAAGTGACGGTTCCCTGGTAGTGGGCTCCGGTACCATGGGTATTGATGTATCCAAGTGGAACGGTACCATCGACTGGAATGCTGTAAAGAATTCTGGAGTAAATTACGTTATCATCCGAGTAGGATATCGTGGATCATCCCAGGGCGCACTGATCGAGGATCCTAAGTTCAAGACCAATATTAAGGGAGCTACCGCAGCAGGCATCAAGGTGGGTGTATACTTCTTCACCCAGGCTGTGGATGAGGTGGAAGCGGTACAGGAGGCTTCCATGGTACTGGACCGTATCAGCGGGTATAAGATTTCTTACCCGGTATTCCTGGATGTAGAAAGCAGCGGCGGAAGAGGAGATGCCATCGACTCTGCGACCAGAACCGCAGTCTGCAAGGCATTCTGCAACACGATCAAAAACGCCGGATATACCCCGGGAATTTATGCGAACAAGACCTGGCTGACTTCCAAGATGGATGCAGGAGCACTGAGCGGCTATAAGATCTGGCTGGCACAGTATGCGAAGGCACCTACCTACACCGGAAGATATGACCTGTGGCAGTACAAATCCGACGGAAAAGTCAGTGGTATCAGCGGAAATGTGGATTTGAATATCAGCTATTTGGGATATTAACATCAGCAATGAACAGCCGGTGAGACTGCTTGCAGGCAGAACCGGCTGCCATTAGCTGATGAAACACACATGAGCAAGTAGGGCTAAGCCTAAATGCGAATGGGTGTCACGGCTTCGAGAGCACGAAGTGCGGAGCAGTATTAAAAGGTAAAAATAATTCGCACTAAATTTGTAGAATTTAAGGCTATTT
>CAVFMG010000020.1:8567-27315 GCA_963623435.1 Odoribacter splanchnicus | reverse complement strand
GAACAGTATTCCAAGTGGGCTGAGAATTATTGCTTAGTGAAGGAGCATCCGGAGCAGTTCAAACCTGAGATGTATACGGATTTAGAATATGCCTGTAGCGAATTAGGATGTTACAGATTGCGAAGTGATGAAGCCACAGTGGAGAATTATCTCGCTGTATCCGCAGAATTCTACGCATTGCTGAAGGCAATGACGTATAACATGAAGGATGACAAATGCTATTACAACAAGGAGGCTGGTAAGTATTATAAGGAAGTGTTCAACGAAGCCTACAGCAGCTACAATGGTCTGGAGCCGGTAAACTTAGACGAAGAAATCGAGAATGAAGACGGTAACGAGGATGAGGATGAAAATGAGTATGAATTAGACCCTGCGGAGTTGGAACAGGAAGAGCAGCCCGCACAGAACGAGCAGCTGAACCCGGCACCGGCAGAACGGCCCGCACAGGACGCTCCCGTACAGCAGGAACAGCCCGCTCCTGCACAGAACGAGCAGGCGAACCCGGCACAGCAGCCCGCACCCGCACAGCCGCAGGATGTATTGACAGATGCCCTGAAGGAATTCGAGGTGGCAGCCAATGCACATATCTGGGGCGGTGGCGGACATCCTACAGAGTTTGGCAATGTGCGTGCTCTGGTGGCAGCTTATCAGGCACCGGACAATGCAAACCGTAACGAGACCGTAAGACAGCTCTATAGTGCATGCAGAGTCTATATGGACAAGCATACGGACAATAGCAGAACGCAGGAGAATATCGGAGGACAGAAAACCATCGGCGGAAGACTGCGTAAGCAGGCAATCGTACAGATATTGCGTGTCATGAGCGAACAACAGAACGATCCGCTTTTCGCTAATCTTGAAAGTGTTTACCGGAATGTATGCCAGCAGGAGAACAGGAATATGGTTCCGCTGGAGCTCGATGGAATGGAGAGCTCTCTGGCAGCCGGTTCCAAAGCTGCTATGCCCAGAGACAGACGTTATAGTCCCAGGGAGAAGGCTTATGCGGAGCTGAAGACGGCGGCTGCGGCATTCCGTGACAGACAGGTACAGGAGGAACAGCGCAGAAGAGAGCAGGAAGGCAGACGCAGAGCCCGCAATGCGCAGAGACAGCAGCCTCCCCAGCCCCGTAACCATCGTTAATCAACAACACTGACCATGATTCCCCATACCGGATAACCGGTATGGGGATAAAGTGCGTAGAAATACAAAGGAGCTTTTTATGAGACGTAATTCTTACTACTGGCTATTCCCGTTATACCTGTTCATGCTGGTATTTATCCTGTATATGAACGGAGTTTTTACCGGAGAGATCGGTTCCGTCAGCAATTTTATATTGAACATGGTATTTTTCCTGATGATCGGCATTCTGATGTTGATCTCCTCCGTGCTGTTTCACAGAGTCAATCAGGCATCCGCTGCACTGACCCGTGTGGCAGAGAGCATGAATACGAAGCACCAGACCACCGGAGAGAACCTCTGGAAGCTGTATAAGGCAGAGGATAATGTCTTCGGAGATGCAGTGCTGGACGAGCAGTTCCTCAAGTATCAGAGGCGGGTTGCAGCCTATACCACGAAAAAAGGCAGAGTGACCACTGCCTGTGATATTGATGAGTACATCAATGAAGACCTGCTGGATCGTATCGCCGGGAACCATTACAATTCCATGGTATCCGGTACGATGTCCGGACTGGGAATTCTGGGTACCTTTCTGGGACTGACACTTGGCATGCTGTCCTTCTCCGGAGATGATATTTTTACGATTTCCGACAATATAGCACCGCTATTGTCCGGCATGAAGGTGGCATTCCATACCTCCGTATATGGCATCTTTTTCTCACTGGTATTTAATTTCGTATATCGTGGTGTCATGGCGGATGCATACGCCAGACTGACTGCTTTCCAGGAGACTTTCCGCGAATGCACCGAACCTTTAGTGAGTCGTGCGGATGACAATATGAATGCACTGTTGGTCTACCAGGCGAACATGGTGGGCTCTATGAAGACTCTGACAGAGCTTCTGCAGGGAAGGGAAGCCGGACAGTTAGCCGGAATGGAGCAGATCGTTCAGCAGTTCGTAAACCGTATGTCTGAGGAACTGGGCGGCGGCTTTGACAGCCTGGGCCGCAGTCTTAAGACAGCGTGCAGTGCCCAGGAGACCTATGCACAGAATTTTGAACGTCTCGAGGAGAGCACGAGGGCGCTGCTCGATGCCAGCCGTACTCTGCAGGAGAATCTGAAGCTATCTCTGGAGAGACAGCAGCATACCGAAGAGAAACTGAACCGTGCCTGCGATAATCTGGCAAATGAACTGTACACGATGCAGCAGATGAGGGATGACTATGAAGCATAACAGACAGAACAGGAAAGAGAGAGAGATATTTAAGGCGCCTGCCTATTGGCAGTCCTATTCCGATATGATGGCGGCACTTCTGCTCCTGTTCGTGCTGATCATTGCCATCACGTTGGGAATCTATAAAAGCCGCACCACAGATCTGGAGAATGCCAGACAGCAGCTGGATCAGACACAGGCGGAGCTGGAGGCCTCAGAGAAGGAGAGACAGGATTCTCTGGCGAAGCTGAACGATGCTTACGCGAAGCAGTCCCTGACAGAGGAAGAGTTAAAAAGTGCCTATCAGATGATCGATGATGCCACGGCTCAGCTGAACAATACGAAGGAGGAGTTAGACAGTGCCAAGGCACAGCTGCAGGATATCGTGGGAATACGCACGGATATCATCGGTGAGCTTCAGACGAAGTTCTCCAATACGGATATGCAGGTGGATCCCCAGACCGGCTCCATCAGCCTGTCCACAGATGTGCTGTTTAAATACAACAGCGCCACTCTGACCTCCGCCAGCAAGGGCACGCTGAAGCAAGTCATTCCCATGTATCTGGAGGTACTGCTGCAGGATGAGTTCAAGCCTTATATTGCAGAGATCATCATAGAAGGCCATACAGATACCGATGGCGGATACCAGAGCAATATGGTCCTTTCCTTCAACCGTGCCAACTCTGTGGCAAAATTCTGCCTCAATTCCTCCAACGGACTGAGTAAAGAACAGATCAAGACTCTGGAGCAGCTCCTGACAGTGAACGGACGCTCCTACTCGGATCCGGTCTATACTGCCGGTACAGATATCGTGGACATGCCGGCATCGAGACGTGTGGAGATCAAATTCCGCCTGAAAGAAGACGAAATGATACAGAAGATCACAGAATTGCTGCAAAAGGAATAGATTGAATAACATTTGTCCCCCTTTTGTCCCCCCTTGCGGGTGTATAATAGGGACTAAATAAGGAAACTGAACCGCACTGCATAAAGGAGAACAAAGCTATGCCTAAGAACAATCATGACAATCAGGCCGCACAGGAGGCCAGAACACAGAAAATCAATATCAACAAGGAACTGATTACCTCGAAGCTGAAAATTTGGAAATCTGAACGTAGACAGCAGATTGACGCTTCCTACAATGAGACACTGAATAAGATTCCGGTAGAACAGCAGAAAATACGAGAACAGGCACAAAAGGACCTGGAAAAGATGGAGGCTGACCTGAAAGCGGAATGGAAAGAACGCAATAAGGCTGAAAGATTCATGTGGGAATCAGACCGCAAGAGACTGAATGCGGAAAATGGAAAAAGACTCATAGAGATCAATATAAAATACAACGATATGATTGATCAAGAACGGACGAATTATGAGAAAGAAGCCAAGGAAGCAGAGGACCAGTTCATTGAAGAAGTGAAAAAGCAGAGAGCATACCTGAACGAACGGAAACAGGAGCTTGAAAAAGTAAAGAAGGAAAATGAAGCAAAGAACCAGTCCATTGAGAAGAGCCTCACGGATCTCTATGCGGATGTTGACAGGCTGACTGCAGAGATTAACAAAAAAAACAGAAGAAGAGAGGACGCTACAAAATTAGAGCATCAGTTGGATGACCTGGAAGTGCCCAGACGCAGCCTGTTAACCGCCAAGGCTGCCTTGATTAAGCAGGAGACTGATTTACAAGAGGAGATCAGCATATTAAACAAGCAACTAAACCCGGAAACGGTGAAAGCGAAGCTCATTGAGGTGAAAAATCCCATATACTCAAAGTACAAGGCTAAGACCGGTGCTCTGTCCGACGAAATGGGAAAGGCCCTGACAGCAGAGAAGGCAGATATAGAGAAAAAGATCAAAGAAACAGAAAGACAACTGGCAGACGACGAAGCACAGCCATACAACAAAGGTAAGTACGGCTATTTGTCTGATAAACTGGAGAGCAAGACTAGTAATGCTCTGAAAGATGTGGAAGATAAACTTAAGAAGGAAGCTGAAGATACCAGGAAAGCAGCCGAAAAGGAACTGGAGGAGAATGGTATAAAGCTTGGCAATCGTCTGTATAAGAGCGCAGAATTCACTGTAGATGTGGATCTTCTGACGAACAGTGACAAGAGAAGTACGAAACCCAACACTACAGAATTTACTCTGATGGTAAATGCACTGGGTAATGCAGCCAGATCTGTCGGACAGTTCGGTATGTCCGCAGAGATCGAGGAGAATATCCGCAGGGATTGTCTGGAAGCCTATAAGCAGTGTAAAAACTATCTGAATGCGAAGAAGAGAGAAGGTCGTGTGGCGAACTACTTCCGTTCCTTTGAAGGTAAGGAGCGTATCCGCATGGCTACGGAAATGGTGGCTAAGCTGAAGGAATTCTATCCGGAGTTAGATCAGGCGCTGGAGGCAGAGAAGAATCACGTTCAGGTACAGGCAGAGTCACAGAATGCAGCCGGACATAAGACACACAAGGAGCCTAAGATCAATGTCAGTGCCGAACTGGATGCTGCAAAAATAGCAGTGAAGAAAGAATTAGGAATGAACGGTGATGCAAAACAGACGGTCAACCTGCAGACCGGAGTTAAGAAGACTAACGTGGAAAACAAGGCGAAGGCGCCTGCTAAGTAATAGCAATCCGCGGGCATCCTGAAACGGATTCTGAGAGATGATAAGGAGATATAAGGAGAGGAATCATGCCATCTAATGAGAAACAGACCGCACAGCAGCTGCGGCACAAAGTAAGAAATATGAGAGACCGGTTCCGAGTAGGAGAGGGCAATGGGACAGAGACTGCATCCGGTTTCCGCAACCGTATCATGGGGGAGCTGGACGTGGCTCCTTCCCGTGAGGAGTTCGAGAGTGCACTGCCGCACAGATTCCGCTCCTACCTGATCCGGGATCCGCAGGAGATAAGGAGCCGTGGGACACTTGGCACCTATTTACAATCCCAGCTGGTGGAGGCACAGACTGCAGACCTGGGACACAGCGCATATCCTATGCCGGCAGCTGCGGAGAGAATGCGCAGCACCATCCGCTATTATTTGGAGCATACCGGCAAAAAGCAGCTTGCAGAAGAATTTGACCGTGTGATGGAGATCGAACCGGACGAAGAGATAGAACGAAGGTTAAGAATCCAGTATCCGGAGCTTGGGCGCAACACAGAAGGGGCACTTACAGCGATCAAACAGGAAAAAGCCTATGCCAGAGGTGCAATGCTTGCAAAGCTTTCAGAGGAATTCGCTGCGGTGACACCCGAGACTTTAGAGCAGCCGGTCAGCGAAGCGGATTACCGCCGACTCAGCCGCCCGTATCTGTATCTGAATGCTCTGGCATCCCAGATGGGAGTACTGCTGTCTGCACCGGATCGCAAGTCAGAGATTCTATTTACTCCGCAGGATCGCAAGAAATGCAGTCATCTCATACCTTTCCAGCCGGTGGCTGAGAGGGTAGTCAGACAGATGGAGGTCATGAGCAATCCCTGTTACCGATATCTGAATGTAGAGGATATGATCCACAATATGGATCACGACACCTGCAACGATCTCTGCAAGGAAATGGCAGCGAAGGGCGGCGTGGCAGGAGGTTTTGCTCTGGACGTAAAAGCCGTACAGGAGACTTCCTTAGGCTATAGCCCGGAGGAGGCAGCCACAGAGGCAGATAAGGCACGAAAGGCAGTGGAAAGCGCCTGCACGGAGGGTGTGGAGAAGCTGAAAAAAGAGCTGAAAAACGCCGATCCCTTCTATATCCTACAGGGCTCTCCGGAATATGATGCCCTGAAAAGGAGTGTGGATGCCTATTCCGGACGTAAACTGCCGGAATTTAAGGATCCTGCATTTTCAGACAAGCTGCGAAGTCTTGCGCAGGCGACGAAAAAGCTGTACAAGGAAAGCTGCCGTTATCTGAAGCACAAGGGCGCAGCTGTGAACGGCAGGCATGACAGAAAACGTGTGGAGGCAGCAAAGTCCGTCAGAGAATATGCTATGCAGCAGATGGAACAGCTGAAAAAACTGCGCCGCATGAAGAGCGTTCTGGATGATTTTGAAATCGAAACAGCCAGAAAAAACATGGAAAAGGAACGCGTAAGACAGCGTAACAGTGTACATTCCCGCGATACACGGAACCGTAATTCCATGAGAGATGGCAACATTTCCAGGGACAGCGACATTTCCCGCGACACACTGAATCGCGATTCCATGAGGGACAGCAGAATATCGCGGGACAGTCTCGCGCAGGAGGGCGAGCTTTCACGCAGTGAGTTCTATAAGCAGGGCAAGAAATTCGCTAATAGCAGCCTCCGGCAGGAGAATGAGAATACGAGTGAACTGAATAGACGCTTGAAGCTGATGTTTTTCCCTGATAGAGAATTTGATCTCTATGGTGCGCTGGGACTGGACAGACAGGCGGAGCCGGGGGAACCTTTGCTTGGCATGGAGCTGGCGACAGCGAGAGAGCTGATCAGCCATCTGACCATGAAACAGGTGCTTAGAGATGAACAGCGGCGTGCGGCGAAGACCGGCAGCACCAGCAAGATTGACCAGCTCGCGAAGGGGATTCCAGTGGATGATTTCCGGGAATTCATGGGCGAGACACCGTCTCTTGAGGCAGCACTGGAGAACATTACCAGAGAGGATGTCTACCGCTTTGTGGCAGGAGAGGACAGGAAAGCCTTAAAGGAGCTGTCACGCAAGGTGGCATTGGAGCTGCCGGCTGTGGCAGAAGCCCATCTTGACAAAAAAGCGGATGCACCCGAGAAAAATATGGCGCAGAAGCTAAGCCGCCTCGGAGAGCAGAGACTTACGATCACAGGAAAGGGACCCGCCATGTAATAAGGCATAAGGCAGGAAGGGTGATCTGAGTGATGAATATGACAATGACAACAATATTACATGTGGCACTGGAGCTGTGGGGCATGGTCTTCTGTATCATAGCAGCTGCTTCCATACGGCTGGGGAGAGAGCAGATCAGCAGGGCGGACCGCATGATCTTCATTATGGAGCTGACAGTGTCGGTGCTGCTTGCCATGGATACGCTGGCGTGGTGCTTTCGGGGATATCCGGGAGTCTTGGGCACGGCTATGGTGCGGGTGAGCAATCTCTCAGTGTACCTGGCTAGTTATGCTATTCTTGCAGAGTTTACGACCTATCAGATCTTCGTAATCGGTTCGGATACAGACTTCCCGGTGCGGATCTGGAGCTATGCGATCTACTGCGTCGCTGCCTTGGGAGCAGTGCTGGTAGAGGTGAGCCAGTTCACGGATTTCCTCTACTATATTGATGAGAATAATTTTTACCACCGGACGGACAATTTCTATATCTCCCAGGTGGTGGCGATTGTGGGAATGGTACTGGCGGCTTATATGATGTTTTACCACAGGAAGCGTTACAGCCTCGAAATGTTCCTCGCCCTGTTGTCTTATATGTTCCTGCCTCTACTGGCACTGATTGTACAGATGTTTGTCTATGGAGTGGCACTGTTAAATATCGCTATTGCAATTTCCATGCTGATGATCTATGCTTCGTGGCAGTTGGATCGGACGAGGGAGAATGAACGTATGGCGAAGCGGCTCTTAGAGCAGGAACGCCGTCTGAACAAACAGCAGCAGGACATCATGATGAGCCAGATCCAGCCACATTTTATCTTCAATTCCCTCACGGCTATCGCGGCATTATGTGAGAAGCAGCCGAAGCAGGCGCGGGATGCGACCATCTCCTTCGCGGAATTCCTGCGCGCGAATATCAATGGTCTTAAGAATCCGGAGCCGATTCCGTTTTACAGGGAGCTTGAAAATATTGAGAATTATGTGACGCTGGAGCAGATCCGTTTCGGCGATGCGCTGGAGATCCGCTACGATATCCAGGCAGACCGTTTCAAGGTGCCGACCTTAAGTGTACAGCCCCTTGTGGAGAATGCTGTGAAGCACGGTATCAAACAGTCCGGCATCGTGGAACTCAGAACCCGTGAGCTTGCGGATGCTTATGAGATTGTCGTGCAGGATAACGGTATCGGATATGACGGCAGCTTCGTGCCGGACGACGGCAGAACCCATGTAGGAGTGGAGAACATACGAAGCCGCTTTAGGGATCAGGTACATGCGACACTGACCTATGAGATCCCACCGGAGGGCGGTACCATTGCCAGAGTACTGATACCGAAAATACAGGAGGAATAGATTATGCCATTAGATAATAAGCCTCAGAAAAAAGTGCTGCCGGCCCAGTCAACTGATATCAGACTGAGCAGCGCAATAGACACCTACCAAACAGGTGAGGAGAATAAAAATGACACCCCTGAGCAGCTGAGACAGCGGATGTGGAATGCCCTGAATGAGGATATCACGTTTGAGGAGCTGGAGAAGAGGCTTCCGGCAAAGTATAAGAAATACCTGATCCGTGATCCCCAAGTACAGTTAGAGAGAGCTGCCGCAAGTCACAGGGCAAGATCGACCAAGGTCTCCACCGCTATGGTGAGGGCGTTCATAAAGAGCAGACCAATGCCAAACCCGATCAACCGTGCTGTAGGTATGGTTCATTATTATCTGGAGAAGAAGGGTCAGACCGAGCTGTTACAGGAATTTGATGATGTGATGGATTCCAGTCCTGAACGCCAGGCTGCACTGGAGAAGGAAAAGTACAATGCGGATAATGCTGTGAGCCTTGCTGCTTATGACAGAGGACACATGATTGCCAGACTGTGTGAGCCCTATCAGAATCTTACGGCAGCGGACATTCTGAATATGACACCGGCTGAGAGAACTGATCGTATGGATGATCTCATGATGATCTACAGCCTTTCCATGAATATGGAATCTCATTTAAAAGATACAAAACGCAAGCGGCCTGTCAAATTCAGTGAGCCTGACAGGAAGCTGTGCGAGCATGTGTATGCACTCATGGAGCCTGCTACCTCTGCGATGAATATGACAAATCTCATGTCGAATCCCTGCTATAAGTATCTGGATATCGAGAGAATGCTTAAAGAACAGAAGTCGGTGGACATCACACTGGATGCCGCAAAACTGTCGCAGACAGAGAATGGTGCCTTCGGCAGACTGACACAGGATCTGTGTGGCTGCTCCGCGATTCAGAACGAACCCGTTTTAAGAGTCTGTGAGGAACTGCGTAAGCTTGGCATGAACCCTGAGAAGGCTGTCTGGACGACAGCGGACGGCAGCAGGCTGTCTCCGACCGCCCCGCCTGACAGAGATTATATCATGGATGGAAATATGATCATCGTGACGGATGGAGAGAAAAAGGTAAGAGTGACAGGAGGCATAGACCGGGAGTTCGAGATCGCACCCTATGCCCTTACGGATAATGCCGTGGCCAGACTCTACGGAACACTTAAAAAGCTGGGCTTTGATCTGGAGAAGACCGTATTTGCCACGCAGAAGCAGCAGGTATGGGATCCTGACACAGAGAAGGATCTGACCGACTATGTGAACGGTGCTGTCATCTATGCCATGGACGGTGAGAGGCAGATTATGATCCGGGGCTGTGACAGGGACGGAGCTCCACAGTGGAACTATACAGTAAAGCATTACCGGAAAGAATATGAACGTACGCTGGCAGCCAATGCTTTGGCGGATGCTGCTTCAGAACAGGCGGATGCGAATGCCAGAGTGGCAATTGATTCCGCAAGACGCAATACTGCCGCAGCCGCAGATACGATCACAGCTATTAAGACCGGACAGCTTGCACACCTTCGTAAGACGATCCGCAAGGCGGAATCTATCTTCGTCAAGGGCTCCCCGGAATTTAGAGGCATCAAGGCAGCACTGAAGCAATATGCGGAAATGCCGGAGGTGGACAGGGATTCCTTAGAAAGTGTACAGGAGATGCATGAGTTCTTAGAGCAGCTTAGACAGACGGCAGAGACTTATCTGAGAGGCAAAGAGGGCGACGGTACCACCAGATTAGAGCGCAAGCGTGTACGGGCAGTGCGCCAGGTATATGCCTTTGTGCAGCAGCAGCTGGCACAGCTTACTACCATGGAGGAATGTGTGACGACGGCGCGGGCACAGGAGCAGCAGATCGCTGACAGAGCGAAACAAAAGCAGAGCCGCAGGGAGCAGGAGAAGAAGCTTCGAGATAAGGCGGAGCTTACTTATGACAAAAGCTTTGCTACGCCTGAAAAAGTTAAGCAGTATTATGAAGAGAAGCGGATCCATCAGCAGGTTCAGCTTCCTCCGGAAATCCCTGAAGTACCGGCCGAGATCCAGGAATACCTGAAGGAACTGGAAGAGACAAGAAGAGCAGAGGAAGAGAAGGAAGCTGAAAGTTTACTCGCAGAGCATATCCCCGAGGTGCCGACAAAAGCTATGGAGAAGGAGGGCTTTTTCCTGGCGGCGCAGAAGGCGGCGCAGGAGGAATATCCGGTGACAATGCCGAATACCGAGGCAATAGATGGAGAAGTATTAGATGCGCTGGAGCAGTATGAGAAGAAGACAGATCTGAATAGCTGGAATACAGAGGAGAAGCTGTCCGGACAGACTCTGGATGCAGCCAAGGAGCTTCTCGTGGATCTGGCTCTGCGGGCTGTCATCCGCAATGACCAGTATGCACATCCGGAGAATCCTACAGGCGGTATCATCAATCAGCTGGCATGGCATCTGGAGCTGGCAGAGCTTAAGAAGGTGATAAACGCCACACCTACCATGCAGGCAATGCTTCAGAATGTGACCGGACAGAGCGTGACAGCACTTGCAAAGAAACAGAGCGGTGAGCCAGAGAAACGCAAGCTCCTGAAGATCATGAGCGAGATTCCGGATAGTGCCCGCACCTTTATCGCCGGAATGCCGGAAAATGGCAGAAATCTCGAGCTTTTGGACAAGCTTGCTGTACAGAAGGCACAGGCACCGGAGAATGCACCGCAGCCGGAAGCAAAACAGGAAGCAAAACCGGAAGTAAAACAGGAGGCAAAACAGGAAGCAAAACCGGAAGTACCTATCAGGAATAAATAACGAGTGAGCATGTTATTTAGTAAAGCTGCGAAGCAGCGGTTTTGTAAATGTGGTTCTGCATAGTTACTTGAAGTTTTCGCATATATAGTATATTATATTTCCAGGAGGTCTCCCCACACCTCTCACGCAAGTGATGTGTCCCCAGGGGAGACCATTTTATATCTGAATAGTTACTCTTGAAGATTGTAGGAGAGGTTTGATACAAGGAGAGTTAAGCAGCTTGGAGCAGAATAATAGAGATGAAAATAAAACGAGGGACCAGTTACTGGCGGAAAAGCGAGATGCGGAGCAGATTCTGCGTAATCTCTCACCGGAATATCTCGGCATCTACGTATTAGACCGGAAGACAGGGAGCTTTAGGGATATTATCGCACCGGAGTTTTTCCGGGAGATAGCCTGGGAGAGATCGGGCAATTATAAGGAAGCACTGTTAAATTACAGAGACCGTTTCGTCAGAGAGGACGATTACTGCATCATAGATCATGTGCTCGACTATGACACAATCTATGAGGAACTGAAAGAGCTTAAAGAGCAAGAAACTCTGAAGTTCTCCTATCATAAAAAGGACGGACACTGTATTGGGCTGGAGATTATGCCTTATTCCGGGAAAAAGGAAGAGGAGCATCTGTCGCTCTGGATTTACACAGACGATGCACTCAGTGAGATGCAGCATAATGCCAGAATCCGCAACGAGATCATCGAGGCTATAGGTAAGACCTACCGCTACATATCCAGAATAGATATACAGGCAGACTATTATGAAGAGATCACCGGGTTAGAGGAGCTTCATACCACAGAGGGCAACAGAACCGGGAGTGCCTCCGTCAATGCCAAACGGATGTGCGAGAAGAGAGTGGCGGAGGATTTTCAGAAGGATTTTCTGGAATTTACGGATATGGCAACCCTTCCTGCAAGACTGCAGGACAGGGAGACTGTGGAATTTGAATATCGTGTGAAGGACGGACAATGGAACCGAATCCGCTTCATCGTCAAGAGGCGGGATACACAGGGAGAGGTAACTCATGTGTTGTGCGTCATTCGTAATATCAACGATTTCAAGGAACGGGAGCAGAAGCTGTGGTTCCACGCGAGACAGGCAGAGCAGGAAGCCAGGGAAAAGGGTCGGTTTCTGGCCAATATGAGTCATGACATACGGACACCGATGAATGGAATACTGGGGATGTTAGATCTGGCAGAAAATTATCCGGAGGATCTTAAGACTCAGGAGTATTGTCGCAGCAAGATTCGGACCACATCGAATTATCTGCTGTCTCTGATCAATGATGTGTTGGATATGAGCAAGCTGGAGTCGGATGAGAATGAGCTGCCGTTTATGAATTTTGATCTGGCAGCCATGCTTCGTAAGACGAATGAAGAGATGGAGAAAAAGGCACAGCTAAGACAGATCGACTATGTGATTGATTGGACACAGACGAGCTATGAGCATCAGTGCCTGATCGGCAATCCGGTGTATGCCAGCCGGATTCTGGAAATAATTGCGGATAATGCCATCAAGTTCTCGAGGCACGGAAGCAAAGTAGAGGTCTGGTGCCGGGAGGAACGCATCGATGAGAAGCATTCGCAGTTCAGCTTTTACTGTAGAGATTATGGCATCGGCATGAGTGAAGAATATACGAGTCATGCTTTTGACATGTTTTCACAGGAAAATGCTACAGGCAGGACGGAATATGAAGGCACCGGTCTGGGACTGACATTGGCGAAGAAAATGGCAGACCGCATTCATGCCACCATCGAAATCGAGAGCTGTAAAAATGTCGGCACTACTGTGACGACGAGAATTCCGTTCGAGATCGGGCAGGCCGAGGCAATGCCGGAGGTATTAAATATCGAAGATATCGATATCAGAGGAATGCGTGCCTTGGTAGCTGAGGACAATGAGCTCAACATGGAAATTGCCAGATTTATCCTCGAGGACAATGGACTCATCGTAGAGGGTGTTTTTGATGGTAAGGAAGCAGTAGACAAGTTCGAGAATTCTGCGCCAAAGTATTATGATGTGATATTGATGGATATTATGATGCCGAAGCTGGATGGACGGGATGCTGCCCGCAGGATCCGTCTCCTCCCCAGAGCGGATGCACAGAGCATCCCGATCATCGCCATGTCAGCCAATGCATTTGCGGAGGATATTATAAGCAGCCGCCTGTCGGGAATGGATCTGCATATCTCCAAGCCTGTGGACAATCAGAAAATGATTACTGCGATCAAAAGAGCACTGGCGGAACACGACAGACTGATGAAAGTATGAGCTTTGTCTCTCTTTTGTCCCTATAGATAAGGTATTATTGAGTAAAAAAGATAAAACGAAAGGAAGTAACATTATGCCATTACCAGTAAATACACAGTTACAGGAATACTATCAGCATATTGCTGATATCACAGGAATCGATTTCAAATCGGGAAGTCTCGAGGATGTGAACCGTGCCCTGAGCAGGATCTATATTGACGGACACAGCTATTTTGCTAATAATCAGACGCTTACCAGCCTCGATGATACTGCTATCCGTGAGATCAGTCACCGTCTTGACCAGACGCTGTCTGCTACAGATGATACCTATAGCTTTATCAGTATCATGAATTATGATGATCCTTATGCGGTTCCACGTATCATCGAGAATAAAGCACTGAAGGATGACCGTGGAAAAGCTCTGGATACCTCTGCGATGAGTGCGGAAAAGCTGGCACAGGCACAGGATATGCAAAAGAAAAAGGCAGCGGCAGCGAAGAACTATGCAGCTGACTATAAGAAAAATCATGCTAAGAAGCTGGATACCTTAAGCACAGAAGTGGAAAAGGGCGTCTCTCTTACAAAGGATTCCAGACAGTTCCGTCAGTTTTTTTCCCATAATGTCATGAACCACCTAAATGGTATGGTTCGGACAGCACCCGTAGTAAGTGGACTGAGACAGAACTTCGCATCCGTCATTGACGTGTGCAACCTGATCCTGATCAACAGAGGCTACACCCCGGAGGAATTATTGCAGGAGGAAGGTCTGAACATTCAGGAAGGCAGAAAAGAAGTCGGACAGAAGATGGAAGAGATCCTGTTTAACAAGGAGCTTACTGAGGAGCAGCGTGAAGCAGGAATGCACAGTCTGATGGCGGAAGCACTGGAGGGACTTAAGAGTCTGAGCTTCAAACCAGTGGATCTGTCAGATGACAGTACCTTCGAAAATGTAAAATATAACCAGTGGATCGCTGACATGTCTGACAGTATGCAGACCTTTGTGAACGAGACACAGATAAGCTACAAGAATTACAACTGGCTGGCAGAGACCTGGGAGGATATGAAACATATCACCAATTTCACCCAGAGCATCGTGGACCTGGACAACAGCAGAATCAAGGCTACCCAGAAGCGCAACCGTACTGCCGAGACAGTGACAGAGGCAATGACCGCCCAGACCTTCATTGACAACATCGGTGTCAACTATGGACATTTCCGCGCCGGCCAGATTTCCCTGACACAGAATGATATGTCCTTAAAGGGGGCTGTTGATACTGTATCCGTAGATATCGTACCGGATTCTGCAGATACACAGGAGAAAGCCAGATATGACCGTGCTTACAATGATGTTATTAGAAACCGTGGCACGGAGAACCTTAAGGACTATATCGGAGAGAAGCTGGCAGAAAATCCTGCACTGCACCAGGTACAGGAATATGCTTATGCCGTGGCACATCAGAAGCCTGTCCTGGCAGAAGAGGAACATATCTCCTGGTTCACCGCTGAGACTGGCCATAGCTTCGAGGAGTACAGTACGACACTTTCAGAAATCTTCGGCGCAGGACAGTTGGCGAGAAAATGCACCGTCGCATCTCTGATTTTGATGTATGGGGCGTGGGATGCTGAACAGAACGGCAGAGACTTCTCCATCGAGGACTACATCAATGATCCTGTCGCGCAGGCGAATACTGCCGAGAAGGCAATGGAGTATTTCAAGAATCATCCTATCCGTACCGGCACAGACGAAGGACTTGAGAACGCAAGACTTTTCGGTGAGATGACCGCAGCCTTTAACAGAAGACTGAAGGATGTCACAATCCCGGAGATGAAGTGGCAGAATGAGGCAGAGTATGAACAGCTTGTTAAACTGACTAATAGCCTCAAGACGATCTATCAGGACAGCGAACAGCTCCGTGAACTAGTGCCGAAGGACAATAAGGAAATGATGTATGCTTACTACAGTGCATTCGGCGGAGAAAAGGAATATAATCTCTCCGTGGCACAGAATAGTGTCGGCGGCACCTGCCTGGAGGCAGAAAACCGGATACTCGTGGGATATCGCGGACTGGAGAACAGAAGTATTGATTCCCTGATCAAAAATATAGACAAAAGATTCGAGATGTCCAACCTGACCACAACAGCGTACTTCCTCGCCAATGAAGGAAAACAGTATCTGGGCAGAAAGATCGGCGAAATGCCGGCAAATCAGGAGGTAAGTGCATACTATCTGGGACTTATCACTGCTGTCGGCGGTATGTTCAGAGCCAGAGATGTATATGCGGAGAATAAGCCCACAGCCCAGGAGACCAGAAACCGTATGAAGCAGATGGTCGAGTATGTCAAGAGCATCGGTGAGCACGATGAAGCCGGCATTGCTGAGAAGGTGGGAACAGTTAAGCTCGTATACCGTGAAGTGAACGGTCAGTTCACGGAAGCGGATATGGCACCTGTCAAATATGAAAGCAAGGTGCAGACCCCGGAGGAGAGCGCAGCTCATGCCGAAGCGTTCAAGAAAGCGTTAGCAGAGCGCAGACAGGCCGAGGAGAAGGCGGCAAAGGAAGCGAAGGAGGCAGCTGAGAAAGTAGCAGCCGAGGAAAAGGCTAGACAGGAGAAGGAGGCAGCTGAGAAGGCTGCGGCCGAGGAAAAAGCCAGACAGGAGAAGGAAGCAGCCGAGAAGGCTGCGGCCGAGGAAAAGGCCAGACAGGAGAAGGAAGCAGCCGAGAAGGCAGCTGCGGAGGAGAAGGCAAGACAGGAGAAGGAAGCGGCCGAGAAGGCAACTGCAGAGGAACAGGCAAGGAAACGTGAGCACACCGAGCTGGAGAGTGGCCTTGCACATGACTGGAGCAGCGAGCTGTCTACCGCAGACTGGATCAAGCGTCTGGACCTGATGGAGAAGGAAATGGCAGCCAATGATCCTGCACTTCTTCACAGTTCTGCAGAATACAAGGCAGTCAGAGAGGGACTTAAGGAAGCCAGAAAGGCACTGGAGGGTGCAGGCGGCATGGATGCGAAGGCATTCAATGCCAGCATGGACAAGGTATTCGGCAATGCCGGAGATTATATCCAGAAAAAAGAAAACGGCAGAATCGGCAGACATTACGGAGAGGCTAGATTGGATGCCATGCGTAATCTGCGAGGTATGCTGGCGAACCGTAACAGTAAGGCTCTGCAGCCTGAGGGACTCGGGGATCTGTTCGGTGATAAAATCGGAGAAGTGCCGAAGCTCGAGACCGCGTTCTTACGTCTCGGTGCTTATTTGGCAGAGGCGAAGAAACTCGAGGAGACGCAACCCCAGGAGAGCCATAGAATGGTATCCCTCGTAGAGAGAGTACTGGCGGAGCGCGGCAAGAACAGCACTACGAGAAAGGCACTGAAGGAAGAACTGGCATTAAGAGATACTGACCTTTTTGATATGTATGGACAACCCGTGAACCATGCGGACAAGCTTCGCCAGGCGAAGGATGCTGTCATCAAGGTGATGCGCAGCAAGGCTTCCATGACGGAGACCGCAGGCAACTGGTTCCAGGTGATGAATGCTTATGAGACCATGGGTAAGCACTCAGAATATGAGGCAGTGGTGCGTTCCGCTAACTTAAGCAATGTCAGAGAGATGGCACTGTGCGGAAGACTGGCGGAGGCAGCCACTCAGACCCGTTATAAGGCAATGGACTATGATGCACCGGACAAGCTTACTGGCAAGGAGGCTACCGAGATGGTCGCTTATGCATCCATCGGCGAATTCATGAGACATCCGAACAGCTCGGCCCATGTCAGAGTGTTCAATACTTTCATGAAGAGAAATGCAGACACGGAGAGACTGCTTAAGAATTTCGCAGACCAGGATACGGTGAAGAAGCTGACAGAGTTAAGCGGCAAGGAGGCTGTGAAGAACATCTCTTCCCGTAAAAATCAGGAAATGCTCGGTATCCTCGGCAAGGGAGAGCTCTGCAGCAGAATGAAAGCAGAGAGCGAGCTGCAGGCACAGCAGCTGGATAAGGTGCTGGCATTCACACCGGCTCAGATGAAAGCCATGAAGGAGCAGAAGAGCAATGCCAATGAAGGTATTATTGCTAAAAACGGCACCGGCGAAGCAATTAAAAAAAAGATTGATGCCCTGAATCATGCGGCAAAAGGCATGGGAATGCATTAAAAGTTAAAAAATCGTAACTATTCAGAGCCGAGGAAATTTACATAAAATCTTAAGAGTTTCATTATGGCATTTACGTCACAGCTGTGCTATAATCTCTACGCAGCAGGTGGAAGAGGCTGCGTAGAGGAGCGCACAGAACGCGCAGAAAGAGGAGACGATTATGAAGAAGAGAATTGCAGTTATGATGATAGCCATGGCTATGAGCATGTCTGTAATGGCATGCGGAACAGGTGATGCAAAGGATAGCACACTGACGATCCAGACCGTGACGGCGGAAAGCATTGGTGCAGGAGCTGAAACCAGTGCCGAGACTGCCACAGAGACCGCACAGGAGAGCGAGACAGCCACAGAAGCTGTACAGGCTACGGAAACATTAGGTAACACTGACAGTGCTGCAGGTGAGGCTGCAGCCACCGCAGAGAACGGTATCACTGCCGGAGAGTATACCAGCAGCTATGACGGAAGCACCATGACCATTACGGACAATAATGACGGTACCTACAAGGTGGATCTGTCTCTGTACAGATTGACTACACTGGAGAACGGTGTCGGCACTATGAATGGAGATAAGATGACGGTGGAGTTCGTTGACCCGAACGAAGGTAACATGGGACTGGAGATCACCACAGAGAGCGACGGCACTCTGACTGTGACTGTGACCGACAGCTCATGGGATATTTTATCCAACGGAACCAAGTTCCTCGAGTTCCAAAAATAACAGAGCTTATTTTCAACAGATGATAAGCCCCGTACTGGATCTTAAGTGATTCCGGTACGGGGCTTATTAGAATTTATTTTAGCGTTTTCCGTTCTGCATCTGCGGAGCAGTGGGAGCATTTACACTCTTTCTGCCATTTTGAGGTGCGGCCTCCGGCTGCGGAGCCTTTGCACCTGCGGGGAGAGAGTTGCGTCTCTTTGCCTGCAGCTCATTCACTACCTTCAGACCGTCACGGATCTGATTCTGTGCATTTTCGTATGCCTGCTTGTCATGCATCTTGTTGTTTTGAATCTGCTGCTTTGCTGCCTGGACGGCTGTGCGGTCAGCATCCAACTGGACTTTCTTATTGTACTCCG
>CAVFMG010000020.1:0-8557 GCA_963623435.1 Odoribacter splanchnicus | reverse complement strand
CCGCCTGACTGTTTTTAAGCCCTTCTTTCTCGAAAGCATCTTTAACGGCAGTCAGCCCTTTTACGATGCCCTTGTGCAGCTTCTTGACCGTGTAATATCTCCAGAAAGCATTCCAGTGGAAGATGCTGGGTCTGCGATGATCCTGCATATACTGAGTGCATGCAACATCGCATTCAAACAGACTGTCCATCAGATATGCTAGATTCCGTTCTGAGGTGCCCTGCTTTAGCTCTTTCTGGATAAGCCTTGTCTGACGCATCAGCTTCATGAAATCATTATTTCCCTCACCGTCATAGGACAGATTGTACATGCGATCCTCAATGGAATCGAACAGAGGCATAAGCTTGCAGACTGCATCATTAGCTTTATCCTCGGGGTACCATCTTGCCTTTTTGGGAGTGCCCGGTGTGTTAACATAGTTGGCAGCAGCTTCCCTGGCAGCTTTTTTCATGGCAAGGTATTGCTCTGTATCGAGGAAGGAGAAGTCTCCCTCGGTGAACAGCCGGTATACCTGCTCGAATATTGCTTTCTGGCTCTCGAGGGTAGCAGCATCCTGCTGAGCCAGAAACTGCTCCTTGGTCAGAACCTCCTTCTGCTGCTTGTCTCTTTCTGCTTCCAGCTTCTTTAAGAATTCCTGTTCCTTCAGATACTCCTTACTTCTGTCATCCTCCAGAGGACCGCCCAGTCCGAAGAAGTCATTCATACGGAGGACGGACTTCTTCATATAGTCCATCCAATAATACTTCGGTGCATTGTCTGCATTGTAAAAGTCATCATTGAAGGCTTCCTCTTCATCGGACTTTTGCCTCTCGGTGAGGACTGGTTCGGGATGCCAGGGCTGTCCATGAGTTTTCTCCCAATCCCCTATCCATTTGGGTGCTAATACTTCATTCCAGTACCGTCTGCGGTATTCTTCCTTATTTTTCTCCCATTCGGCATTCGCCAGGTCTTGTTCAGGGTCGTCCAGATCGATATCTACAACCGCGTGGTTGAGATCATGAACAGGAACATGATATTTGCCCTTAATGAGGGCCCACTCTTCGGCGGTCAGCTTTTTGGTCAGCCAATCCTTATGTTCTGCTTCAAATTCCTCACGGTATGGCTTTAGGGACATCCAATGCTTGATCCACTGTCTCTTGTCTTCGCCATAGTTAAAGCATTTACTCCAGTATTTATGTTCCTCCTCAGATAACGCAGTCTCCCACAGAA
Source organism: Odoribacter splanchnicus (assembly GCA_963623435.1). GTDB lineage: Bacteria > Bacillota > Clostridia > Lachnospirales > Lachnospiraceae > Acetatifactor. The sequence goes on along the minus strand of CAVFMG010000020.1, from coordinate 7,348 downwards.
TCTCAGCAACAAATTCCTCATGGTTCTGCTTTCTGTAATAATCTTCCCATTCCTTCTTCCATGCGTCCAACTCTTCCTTGGTCAAATTCTTAAATTTTTCTTCTGCAACAAACTGCTTGAACGTAGTATCATATTGCATATCCTGGCCTTCATTGAGATAGATGCCTACCAGCTCAGACTTATCACCGATGAGCTCCTTCTGTTCCTGCATCTGTATGCCTAATTGTGCGCTGGTCAGCCCAGTAGAGATGGCGCTGATCTTGGGATCCTGGGCAAGCTGGTTCCCAAAATACTGGTCACTGTAGACATCATTGGTGTCCATACGCTTCTGATAAGTGGGTTCAATCAGAGTGATGTATCGAAACATTCCGATCTTATTCATGTTCCTTTTAAGATTATCGATTTCCAGAACCGTCACTTTATCTTCTGGGTTGTTTCCCCGCTGGATTTCTCTGGTGGGAATATAAAACTGGACTAAGGCGTCATGCGCAACCTTACTTAATGGGCCCTTTACAGCTGCCATATTGCCGAGCAGCGCTGCCAGATTTCCTGCAGTATTTGCATTTGACTGATACAGTCTTCTAACCAGCTCGTTGGTAAGACGCTCTTCCTTGGTGAGTTCCTGTTCGTTGACATTATTATCTGGATTTGGCATATCGTTTTCCTCCGGTTGTTTTTCTTTTTGATAGGCTCATTTTATCATGGCTAAGTAGACAAAAGAGAGACAAAATGGCATCATTTCAGAGAATTTTTTTTGGAGCGGCTTGTGGTGCCGGCTTCTGCTTGAGCTTCTCCAGATCCTTCGCACAGGCTGCGGTGAGAGAGCGCATGGTATTGCGGACCAGGGTAGGAGTAGTGATCTGGTCTAAGAGCTTCGCCATGTCCCGGACGCAGACAGTGCCATCCCCCCGTGCATTTGCCTGCATCAGATTCCGAAAGTCTGTAGACTCCATGATTTGTCCCGCAAGAGCCTGAATCCCTTCCGGGTTCTCCTTAAGCTCAGTCTCCAGATAGCCGGGAGCTGTCTGGTCAGGGCGCGCCCGCTCTAACTGGATCAGGTTGTAGATGACGCCGCTTGCCAAAAGCTTTTTGCTCTCTTGGACGCTGAGAATATCCCCGGCGGCAGAAGCTGTCAGGTGAGCCTGCATGGGGGCGAGGATTTCTTCTTTGGCAAAGGTGATAAAGGACTGTTCGTAAGTATCATATTCTTCGCCCCGCAGAGGCTTCACGGCATTCACATACTGGCCGGTGAGCTGCTGCAGGCTGGGAGATACTCCGAGTTTATTTAAGAAGCTGTCAGTGAATTGCTCAGCCAGCTCCTTGGGGTTAAAGCTTTCGATGAATTCCTTCAGCTGATCTCCGGTCATGCTGTTCCCATGGACGGGCAGATAGTCCCTGCCGACGATAGTGGTCATGGCCTGATTGCCGAGCTTTACCATTGCATGCTTAGAAGTGTCACTGTCTGCGAAAAAGTTCTCCACGGGACCGGGAATACCGGGCGTCTTGAGACGGCTTCTCTCCTGCAATATCAGCTCCGCTGCGATCATGGAGCCACACAGGCTGGCAGCGCTTTCTCCGGTTACGAAGGTATTACCAGTATATAGAAGCTTATAATTATTAAAGCTGTTCAGCGTTGTGAAATTATGCTGCATGACATCCCGTACACGGGGCGGAATTGTCCCTTCCTTATATATTACGTTCATCTGCTCCTGCATCCAGTGAAAAGGACGATCTCTGCGGTCAGAGGAAACCTGCTGATCCTGACGCTTCTTGCGGAATGCCTTGGCATTCTCTGCAATGATATCCTCATCTGCCGCCATACGTCTTTGCTCCTCTGGGGATTTGCCGCGGAAGCGCACGAGTGTGTTGCGGGCTGCCTCTACCAACTCCAGCTCCTTCAGCTTAGTTTTGGCATAAGCCTGTAACTCTCTGGCAGCCTGCACGCGTTCCATTTCCCGGCTGCTTCTGTCTTCGTCCTTCATCTCACCGTCCTTTTTCGCATGCAGATAGGCATCGGTGGTCTTGAGAAGTTCACGGTATCTGGCAAAAGCATTATTTAAGGAAGTCTTCGTTCCTAAAGGGGAAAGCTCCGCAACAGCAGCAAGACTTTCCTTCATGGCACGGAATTCCGGTGAACTCTTTATCCACACCGGATCTGCATTCGCCAGCTTTTTCTTAAGACGCGTATTTTCGGATAGGAGAGTGAGGTTGAATAACTCTTCGGGAAATCTTTCCGTGACTCCGTTTTCCTGCCCCTTGCCGGGGGTGAGAATCACGACGCGGCTGTTTTTCTCGAATACGATGGGGCGGTTATTTTTTAATTCCTCTTCTCTGGCACCGGGGTTAAGTCCGGGCACACCATCCGCACCTGGAAGCTCCTGCAGGCAGATGGCAGCTTCGTCATCAAATGCATAATTCTGTATCGTATTCTGGTATGCTTCCTCACAAAGCAGATTTCTGTTATTCCGGATAGACGTGTTATCCTCCAGGAAGCCTTCAAATACATCTTTGACTTTATCATGTCCAAACCAGTTGACGCATGTATCACCATCCATGAGGAAAGGAGCCATGTTGGGATGTGACTTAATATAGTCCCGCAGAACCTCTTTTTCATGATCCTTACGCCATTCTGTGATATCCTTCCGCAGAGCGCGGCCTGAGTAGCGATCATAGATATTGGGGTCTACCGGGTTGTAGAGAGTATAGTCATCGATCACTTCAATATCCAGATATTCATAGACGGGATTCGCTATAGCGTGCATTTTACTGTTGGCAATATCGCATTCACATTGCAGCGAGCGCAGCTCCTCCAGACGTGCAGTCTGAGTAGCGGTAAAGGAGTGAGATTTTGTAAAATTGTCTATCTCCAGACAGACCATGACAGCATCCCTGATCCAGAGATAGTTGTCAGCCAGCTTGTCAGGAGGGAGAGATTCGTCTGTCAGCGCATCCAGATTCCGCAGAACCTCAGCACAGGAGGTGATGCGTTCCACGATGACCTTGCTCCGTTCCTTCTCCAGTGCGTCTTCCTCAGCCTCTCTAGTACGGCCGGATTCACGCATCCGCTCCCTGAGATATTCTTCCTTATTTACAGGATTGTCATCGAAGAGCCGTGCAATCATTTTGTTGTAGTCCTTAACGGCTTTCTGCTCGAGACTCTCGGTGTTCTGCTCGAGACCTTCGGCTTTCTGCACGAGACCCTCGGCGTCCGGCACGAGACCCTCGGTTTTCTGCTCGAGACCCTCGGTTTTCTGCTCGAGACTCTCGGTGTCCTGCTCAAGACCCTCGGTGTCCGGTTCGAGACCTTCGGCGTCAGGTACCTGGCGGAAGAGACGCTGCACCTGGCGGCTATATACCGGCTTGTTCTCCGGCTTCCTGTCGGAAGCATATTTTTCATTATAGAGAAAAATATCACCGCTTGCCTCAGCGAGCAGATTCTTCAGAAATACCTCCCGGACAGCTTCACTCCGTGCAGCTCTCTTACGGCGTTCATTAGTGGAGAAGCGGGGCATATCACGGCATGCAGGGATCTCCTTCCGTGGGAAATCTTCAATGATTTCGAAGATACTTTTCTCAGAGAGGAAAGGGATGGCGACCTTGTCGAGATAGAGCCGCATCAGCTCCATACGTGCATCGGGGGATAATGTAATGCCGGTTTCTGTTTCCCGGTCTTTGATTTTTTTATACAGACTTGAGTATATTGATGGCAGACTCATAATGATGACCTCCTATTTATCTTGACATTTCTGTCGAAATTAAGTATAACATAGAAGGGAAAGTGTAGCAAGAAATCGAAAAGGGACTTTTGAAAAAAGAAAACAAATTTTTTAAATTTGTCTCCCTTTTGTCCCCTTTTGTATGTTATTCTGTGTCTAACAAAAAACAAAACACTCATCTGGAGGATAAGAGAATGAAAAAAATCATGAACAGAATCAAAAGCTTAAACATCAACGAGACCCGCGTATGCGCAACTGTACTGGCTGTAGGCGCAATGTTCGTACTGACAGGACTTCCTGCACAGGCTGCTGACTTCAGCAATGTTGTGAACCCTGTAGTATCCCTGATCAACAGCTTCTTACGCCCCTTACTTGCACTGGTAGCGGCAGTCGGTACTCTCTATTGCGTACTGCTCGGTGTGAAGTTCGCCAAGGCAGAGGAACCTCAGGATCGTGAGAAGGCAAAGGCTCATCTGAAGAATGCCATCATCGGCTTCGTACTGATCTTCGTGCTGATCGTAGTTATGAACCTGGCTATGGATCCTTTACAGCAGTGGGTGAACAGCAGCACCAACGGCAGCGTTACTGTTAAGTAATTGCAGGTGCAAAAGCAGATTTAAATGTGACGATTCAGAAACCTGATAAGCCTTGGAATGACAGGCTTCTGAATACAGAGAATAGCTGGGGGATTCGTTGACTTCGTCAGAATGATCCCCGGCTTTTCTTGAATAGGAACAGTAAATGGAACTGAGAGGATACGAATGAAGAGTAAACGTCTATTGATCGGTATAATGGGAGCAGTGATGCTCGGACTGGGACTCGGAAGCGCGGCTGTACAGAGGACAGAAGCTGCAGAAGAATCGGCGCAGAAGACGCTTGAGACCTCCATGGGCAAGATGTATCTGACGGAATGGACCAGAGTGACATCGAACGACCAGCTGAAGGCGTGTACCGAGGCTACACCTATGCGGCTGTATGCCACAATAGGGAACAGAACGTATCTGATATATGATACGACGAAGCAAAATGGCAATACATTGACAGTTGCTCCGGCATCCAAGGTGTATGCGGAGATTGCCAATAATGAAAATTTTGCAGAGCTGACAGCTACAGCACCGGAGGATATGGGATATATCCAGTACACGGGGCAGGTCGACGATGATAATGATGACAGTCCTCTGTGCTATGTATCACTTAACAGCGATAATGATACGTTTTTAGGAGTGGATACAGACCGTAAGCTTCAGACGAATGCGAGCTCTAAGACGGCATGGACAGTATATCTTTCGAGCAAGGATAATAAAAATTACGCTTCTCTGTTCGTCAATATTGCCTATCGTGATGACCCGGCACTTTGGTTTCAGTCTGCTAAGGATAATAAGGGTGAACTCTACAGTGATACCAGCGGACACAATAGTTCTTATACGAAGTATGCACTGTATATCGGCGAGATTACCGATATCACTGTGATCCAGAAGGATGTGACAGTTGGTGCAGGGCAGACTGTCCGCATCGGTGCGGACGGAGGAATTGCTCTGCAGGCTGGCTGCAAGCTGACGATCGAAGAGGGTGGAGCGGCATTGCTGGAGAGCAAGTTCCTGAATCAGGGTACTATAGAAAATAAGGGAACCCTGGTAGTTATGGATAAGGGCTGCCTGCAGCCGGTCTACAATACCGGAGGTACATTGAACTGCAACGGCGGAGATCTGTTGATCATGAAGGGCGGCAGATTCATGGGCGGCGAAGCTCTTACAGCAAAAAACGGTTCTACGATTTTGAACTGTGGAATTTTCCTCGTGAAAGAGGATCTGACGTTGGACAATGCAGCACTGATCACCGAGGAGGGCGGCACAACCCTTTTGGGCTATAGCATTTTTTCGGATGATTTCCGGAATGCCACAACGACTACAATTTCGGACGGATGTATTTCCGGACAGTCCCAACTTCCGTCTCTGACGTGGGCTTGGCTGGACAATATCTCCGATTATCAGCTGTCTATCAAGAGCAACGGACGCCTGGTGAACCGTGGGACGACTGTAATCCACCAGAAGGTCTCAGGAGCTGATAAGATCACGAGCGAGAAAGGCTCACTTTACTATAATAAGTAAACGAATTAGCAAAGGTTAGGCGAAGAGGATATATGTTCGATAAACTGAAGGACAGATTTAAGGACGGGGTGGAGGAACAACTGAAGGAGATCGACAGAGGAAAGCTCATATTTAATGTGATCTTTCTTATAGTCGGCTCTGTATTCATGGGGTATGTGCTCAGAGTATTGTTCGCAAATATTGGAACGATACTCAGAGGACAGCCCTTTGAGTGGCATCCCGGATATCTGCTCAGCGGACATACGTATCTCGCAGGCTTTGCATTCATGGCTTTTATATGGGCAGTGTTCTGGGTCGGCAGTGGACGCTCCGGCAGCGGGGCACAGGCCATGAGAGGAATACTGGGACGCGGCAAACATTCCGCAGTCGATGACAGCCCGTTAGAGAACAGTCGGTTCCTGACGGATCAGGAGAGAGACAAGTACTTTCCACCTTTTACTTACAAGACAGTTGGAGAAGTGAAAAAGGACGGTGTGCCTGTCCGGGCAATCCTGAATAAAAAAGGACAGCTGGAATGCAATTTTATGTCCGGTGCCCATTCACTGGTCATCGGTGCTACCGGTTCCGGTAAGACGACGACCTTTATCAACCCTATGATCCAGCTGATCGGGGCAACGAACTGCGGCAGCAGCATGATCATGACAGACCCTAAGGGTGAGCTGTTCAGCCTGCACTCTAAGTTCCTGAAGGAGAGAGGCTATGATGTAAAGCTGCTGGATCTGAGAGATACGTATTCCTCCAGTAGATGGAATCCTCTGGATTCTATCTGGGACATGTATCAGGAATATGTAGCAGCCGGACAGGGAATCCGTGCACATAAGGATAACATGGACGACTATCCGGAGCTAAAGCAGGTGGACGGACCGGCTCAGCCGGGAGCACTGTGGTGCGAATGGCGGGATAAAGCCTACGCTGACATCACGCACTGTCAGGATGATGTGGCAGTAGCCAAGCAGAAGATTTACGATGAAATGTATGAAGATCTGAATGATCTGATCAGCGTCATCTGCCCCATCGAGAATGAGAAGGACCCCGTATGGGAGAAGGGCGCCAGATCCATTATCATGGCGACCTGCCTTGCAATGCTTGAGGACAGTGAGAACCCGGAGCTGGGTATGACGAAGGATAAGTTCAATTTCTTCAACCTGAATAAGGCAATTTCTAACAGCTCGGATGAATTCCGCACGCTGAAGGATTATTTTGAGGGCAGAAGCCCGCTGTCTCAGGCAGTGACTATGTCCAGACAGGTATTGTCTGCTGCAGATGCAACCTTGTCCAGCTATATGTCCATCGCCTTTGACAAGCTGAATATGTTCAATGACCGCGGATTGTGCGGTCTGACCAGTGCAACGGATATCAATGCGGCGGCTTTTGCAGAGCGCCCGACCGCATTATTTATGAAGATTCCTGATGAAAAGGATACACGTCACGGGCTGGCGGCAGTATTTGTTCTGTGCATGTACAAGGCTCTGATCAAGGTGGCAAGTGCAAGAGAAGATCTGTCATTGCCGAGAAATGTATATT
>CAVFMG010000019.1:0-27335 GCA_963623435.1 Odoribacter splanchnicus | reverse complement strand
AATGGGAACATTTTGAGAGCTTCCAGTATTATCGGAGGTGATACAAATGGGAAATCTATTGAAAGGTACATAGGATGTTAGGAACAGTAGTAGGCATTGTCGGTATTGTAGTTACGAGTATCAGTATCATCGTAACGCTTATCAGTATCGTACAAACTGCTCAGAAACATAGACATCAAAAAAGCAACCGCCCGACCAAGGAATAGGTTGCTTTCTTGATATATAACCGAAAACTTTGGTGAACCGTTGCTGTACGGTAGCACTCTTTTCTTTTATTATCTTAACACTCTCTTGAAATTTCGTCAATAAATTTTCCCGACCATCAAAAAGGACGAATCCAACGGTTTCCGCCGGTTTCGTCCTTTTAACGTATTTCATCCGAAATACTTCCCTATTTCTTTGTACACCGTACATCGATGTACGATGCAAGTGTTTTTTTGAAAATTTTTTATTTATTTTTTGCCTTCTCCACAAACCGCTCTGCGAACTCCGGGCAGGAGGGATAATAGAGGTGGGGGAAGCCGTACCAGTGGTTCTCTCCTACGTGGATGCAGGGGTAGTTTCGTCCGGTGGTGGGCTTATAGGCGGTGCAGTCTGCGCCGTTGTCTTCGCTGTCATAGTAGTGGAATTCGTGGGCACGGATACGGTTGCCGGAAGGCAGAAAATGTCCTTCCGTCTCTACCAGTTCGATGTATCCGAAACGCACCAGTTTCCCGGTATCGAAGCATTTTCCGGGCAGGACTCCCGCCATGGGATAGGAATGTCCTTCCCTGTCCGTCAGGGTCGTGTGAAGGTATAGAAATCCTCCGCACTCCGCTACAGTGGGGAGCCCACCGATGACTGCCTCCCGGATCGCCGTGCGCATGGCAGTATTCTCACTCAGCTGTCCGGCATACAGTTCCGGGTAGCCGCCGCCCAGTAACATCCCATGGATGTTTTCCGGCAATGCACGGTCATGCAGCGGAGAAAAATACACCAGCTCCGCCCCCGCCTGTTCCAGCAGGCGTAAGTTCTCTTCATAATAGAAGCAAAAAGCTTCATCCCGAGCCACGGCGATCCGCGGGCTCATTGTTTCGCCATCTTCCGTAAACCCGGATTTCTCTGCTGCGGCGTCTTCGCTGCCTTCCATTTTCGATTGGGAAGCTCCCTCTGTGCTGTCAATTTCCAACGGTTCCGCCTCTTCTGCGATCTGCAACAGCCTGGAAATATCTACTGTCTCCCGTAATTTTTCCGCCGTCTGACGGATCTGTTCCTGCAGGTTTTCCAGTTCTCCGGGCATATACAGTCCCAGATGTCTGCTGGCGATCTGTAAGTCCTTATTTTCCGGAAAATACCCAAGTACCGCGATGCCAAGCTCCTCTTCCGCCAGAGATTTCAGAATCTCATAATAGGCTTTGGACATCCGGTTAAAGATCACACCCCGAATCAGGTGCGCCTTATCGTAAGACAGGAATCCGGCGATCAAGGGGATCACTGATCTTCCCATGCCCTTCGCATCCACCACCAGTATAATCGGGGTCTGCGTCACCTTTGCCAGATGATAGGAGGAGCCTTCCTCTCTGATGCCGCCCAGTCCATCATAGAGACCCATGACGCCTTCCATGACCACAAGTTCGTCTTCCCTGCGGTCTCGCAGGAACAGTTTCCTCGTGCCGTCCTCCCCGGTGAAAAAGGTGTCCAGATTCCTGGCGGGGATCCCCAGCACCTGCCTGTGGAACATGGAATCAATGTAATCCGGACCGCATTTGCAGGAAGAGATATCCTCTCCGTTTTCTTTAAAAATCTGCAGCAGACCACAGGTGATCGTGGTCTTGCCGCTGCCGCTTTTTGGTGCGGCGATCATGATACGGTGTGTTTTCTTGGTCATACCCCTTCTCCTTCATCTGCATGCTCACAAAAGGTAAACGAACAGATCCACACCGAATTCTCCGCCTGGGGCATATGATAGCTTCCCAGCTTCTTCACCCGGTTTACCTGCATCTGCAGAATCTCCTCTTCCTCCACCGGAAAAGTTTCCAGTACTTCCTTAAGCTCCGCAATGGTCTCCATGCTGATGGCATTGATCACGATGCGCATATGGGGATTCTTCCGATATAAGACCTGTAAAATATCCCTTAATCTGCCGCCGCTGCCGCCGATAAACGCGTGGGTCGGCGCAGGTAATTCCTCCAGTCCGTCCGGGGCTAATGCTTCGATGATCTCCATATTGTCCATGTGAAAATGTTCTCTGTTCTTCCGAAGCAGTTCCACCGCCTCCGGTTTTCTCTCAATGGCATAGACCTGCAGTTGCCCAGACAATCCGGCGATCTCCACCGCCACGGATCCGGTGCCGCTGCCGATGTCATAGACCACAGTCCCTTCTGTCAGATGCAGTTTGCAGATGCTGACTTCCCGGACTTCTTCTTTTGTCATTGGCGTTCTGCGCATCTTCACTTCCGTCCCAGAGGAATCCCGCAAGAAACAGGTGTCCGCTCTTCCGTGGGTCAGGCGTCCCGACTGCGGGTGGGGATTGCGGATCAGGCAGGTATACAGCCCTTTCTCCGTGACCTCCATGCACTGCCCCGGTGTCAGGATCCGTATGTTTTCCTCCGGGTAGGACAGCTGATATCCCGCGATCACTTCACAGTCTGTCAGTCCCGCTTCGGTAAGTAAGCGCCCGATCTTACGAATATCCTCGCATCCGGAAGTTATCAGATACACTTTCTCATGGCTTTCCACGGTTGCCGAAAGCCTCTTCAGCGTTTTCCCGTGCATGCTTAAAATAACGGCATCCTCATAACTTTCTCCTACCCGTGCTGCCAGAGAAACCACCGAAGAAAGTCCCGGCAGGATCTTTACTCTGCCTTTCATTCTTCCCGCGGCAATGGCTTCCTGCAATGCCACATACAGTTTTCTGCATCCGCTGTAGAACCCGGTATCCCCGGAAAACAAAACCGTTACCCGAAGCGTCTCCCGCTGTGCCAGGACTTCACTTTCCTGTAATTTTTCCAGATAAGGCAGAATCTGTGCCATCATATAATAGGGCTGTTTTTCTATTTTGGCAGAATACCCTGCAATCATGCGCTCCGCGCCCAACAGGATATCCGCGCTCTCAATAGCATACTGCACTTCTCCGGTCAGACTTTCCCTGCTTCCCATACCGATTCCGGCAAGGCAGATCTCCATGCTGCCCTGCTGCGAAAGCTTACAGTCACAGAGCTGTTCCAGTTTTCCACAGATCCCCGCAAAAGAGTAAGTGTCTGTCCCCACCGCATTCCCTGTCACGGCGGGTTCAATCACATACACCGGGATCCCCAGCATTTTCGCTGCCTCCAGCTTCTCCTGATAACCTCCGGTGCGGCCGCTGTTTTTCGTGACCATGTGGCGGATGTCATATTGCTTTAAGATGGCAGCGTTCATCTCTGTGGAAAATGGTCCTTGCAATGCCAGGATCTGTCTGCCTTTGATGCCCTGCTCCATGCACAGTTCCAGACTCTCTCTGCCCGGAAGGATCCGCACATATAGCCGGTCATTCAGTCTGCCGGATGCACAATACACTGCCAGTTCCTTGCTTCCCGTGGTCAGCAGAATATTGCCCTCTGTATCTTCCAGCGCTTTCGCACAGTCTGCGTTATTTTCAAAATATTGGATATTTGTAACGTTTTCATCTGCTTCCGCAAACCCGTCGATTTCCCGTTCCAGACGCAGATAGATGGGAAAATGCGCATCTTTTTCCGAAGGTTTCAGTGCATCCACAGCTCCCCGCAGATTCTCCGTAACGACCTGTGCATAGGGATGTGTTGCATCCACTACGATCTCATAACCTTCGTCATGCAGAAACTTCTGCATCTGCTCCCGATCCATTCTGCCACGGTGAAGTTTTACCAATGGCTGCCCATCTGCCTGCGCCGCTTCCGTACTTTCCGTCTGCTCCCGCATCACGATCTCACCGTATTCCGTTGCCACGCATACCGTATGTGCGATCCCGGCATCCGCCAGAAGCTCCGAAAGCCGCCGTCCTTCTGTGGTTCCCGCAAATATTACGATCTTTTTCACTCTGCCTTCTCTCCCTTTTCCGCCTGATAACCTCTTCTGGTGATCAGTTTGTCACCCAGGATCTCCGTCTCCGAATTGCCGATAAATACAGTGGTGAACATATTGACTTCCCGGTCTCTTAATTCGCGCAGTGTGCAGGTCACCGCCCGGGTGCCCTCTCTGCCGATGTTTTCCACATAGCCGCAGGGGCGCTCCCCCTCTATGGTTTCCAGTAAAATATCACAGGCTTTTTGCAGATAATCTTTTCGTCTGTGACTGGAGGGATTATAGATTGCCATGGCAAAATCTCCCGCTGCCGCCGCCCGCAGTCTCTTCTCGATCTTCTCCCAGGGAGTCAACAGGTCGCTTAAGCTGATAACGCAGAAATCATGATTTAAAGGTGCCCCCAGTACTGCTGCCCCGCTGCTCGCCGCCGTGATGCCGGGGATCACGACCAGTTCCGTCTGAGGGTGTCCTGCTCCCAGCTCATACATCAACGATGCCAGACCGTAGATACCGGCGTCACCGCTGCAGATCAGTGCCACCTGATTCCCTGCTTCCGCTTCCTGAAAGCACAGCTCACAGCGTTCCGTCTCCTGCCGCATGGGGGTGGTCAGCAGTTTTTTCCCGGAAAAACGCTCTCCCAGTAATTTGATATATACAGTATATCCCACGATCACGTCTGCCTGTTCCAGCGCCGCGATGGCTTCCCCGGTCATCATTTCTTCCCTGCCGGGACCCATTCCTATGATATAGATTCTGTTACTCATGAAAACTTACCTTCCATTCTTTCTCTGCGATCGCCACGGTCATACCATCCTGTGCCTGCTTAGCCAGACAGATGCGCCCATCCGTCCCGGCTGTCTTCCTGACGGCGCGCTCGCAGACATTGTCCACGCCCACCTGTGCCTTCACAAAGGCGGATCCGTGGAATTCACCGGGCACTGCCTGCAATTCCTGTGCCGAATACGTTATAAAAGGAATCCCGTACTTTTCGCTGAAATCCAGCAGGCATTTTTCCTCTTTCTTTACCTCAATGGAAGCCAGCGCTGTGATCTGCTCCGGAACAATACCCTGTTCTTCCAATATTTTCCGTAAAAAAGTTTCCAGTTTTGCACTGTCCGTTCCCTTTTTACAGCCCACACCCAGGATGTATTTTTTCGGCTGCAAAAGTAACCTGACTGCCTCTTCCTGTAATGTTTCTTCCATGCCGTCCGCAATCAGGACATCCACCTTTTCTTCCGGAGGATATGCACACAGCCGGATCCCTGTTGGAATCCCTTCGTCCGCTGCCAGATGCCCCGTCTGTACAGATATGGTGATTTCTTCCCCTGCCAGTACCTTTGCCGATACTCTGGCGATCCCCTCTCGGTTGCGGATCCACAGATCATTCTTTTTGGCAAACAGATCCACCGCAAAACTGTCATGCAGATCCGTGGCTGTGGTGATCACAGGGATGGCTCCCAATGCTCCGGCAAGCCTGACCGCCAGTTCGTTGGCTCCACCCACATGTCCGGATAACAACGGAATCACGTACTGCCCCTGTTCATCCATGACCAGCACCGGGCTGTCGTGCAGTTTATCCGTGATCCAGGGGGCAATGGACCGGACCGCAATGCCACAGGCTCCGATAAATAGAAGCGCATGATGTGCCGCCATCTGCTCCCCGGTCCAGTCCGACAGGCGGCTTTGAACGGGAATTGCATCCAGTATCGTCTTTTCCTCCATTCGGGAACACTTGGTATAGAGTGTGACCGCGCCTTCCCCGCTGAGGCTCTCCCGGATCCGTTCCGCCAGCTGCTGTCCTGTTTTCGTAAAGCTGATCACACTAATCTTCACGCCGCTCCTCCTGCTTCACTTCCGCCTGTGCGTCACCGCATTTTGCCTGACGGAACTCTGTGGAGAAATCCGCCGCGTACAGTCTCGACTTCTGATAACTGCCATGGGTGATGACATCCCCCACCATTACCAGTGCTGTCTTGGTGATGCCGTGCTCTTCCGCCACCTGCGCCAGTGTCTCCACGGTACAGATATAAGCTTCTTCCTCCGGCCAGGTTGCCTTGTAGACAAGGGCTGCCGGGGTGTCCTGCGCATAACCGCCTGCGATCAGTCTGCGGCTAAGTTCCCGCAGCATTCCGGTGCTCAAATAGATCGCCATGGAAGCCTGATGGGCTGCCAGACTTTCGATGCTTTCCTTTTCCGGCACTCCGGTTCTGCCCTCCATGCGGGTGATGATCAGGGTCTGGGAGACACCGGGCAGGGTATATTCCAGATTTAGCGACGCCGCCGCACCGAAACAGGCACTGACTCCCGGACAGCTCTCGTAAGGGATCTGTAATGCATCCAGTGCATCCATCTGCTCCCGTACTGCGCCGTAGATACTGGGTTCTCCGGTATGCAGACGCACCAGCATTTTCCCCTGTTTCTGCGCTTCCTGCATGATCTTAAGCACTTCCTCCAACGTCAGGCGCGCACTGTTATGGATCTCGCAGTCTGTTTTGGCATATTGTAACAGCTCCGGATTCACCAGAGATCCCGCATAAATGATAACATCCGCCTGCTGTAACAGGTGCATGCCCCGCACCGTGATCAGATCTGCTGCTCCGCTTCCTGCGCCAACAAAGTAAACCATGTTTCTGCCTCCTTACTCTTTGCCAATGCTCCGAAGTCATTGGCATACATAATGCATTCGATTGCAAGCTTTCCCTGCGCCCGCTTCTCCAGGTAAAATAAAATGCGCTCCATGGCATAGTCCATGACTTCCTGTCTCCTGCCACACTCCTCCAGGATCCGCACCGCCTCTTCTGTGGTGACACAGGACAGGATCCTTGCAGCATCCTCCGATGCCATACCGCATTTTACGGCAAACGCCGTCAGCAGTTCCATCCGGCAGTCACCCTCTCGGGAATGGGTATTCATGATACCGCCCGCCACCTTGATCAGCTTCCCGATATGTCCTGCCAGAAGCAGACGCTTGAAGCCTTCTTCCACCGCCATATCTATGGTCAGACCGATAAAGTTACTGCATTTTACACTTTTATCCAAATCATAGTGATACGTATTTTTCAGAAAATCCAGTCCGTAATTGCCCGGAGAGATCACCACATCTTCTCTTCCCAGTGCCCGCTGCTGCCGCAGCTCCACACGGATCGTATCCAGGATCGCCTGGGTACTCATGGGCTCCACGACGCCGCTAGTACCGAGGATCGAGATGCCGCCCACGATGCCAAGTCTCGGGTTAAATGTCCTCTCCGCCAGACGTTCGCCCTCCGGCACAGAGATCTCCACCGACAGAGTTCCCCGATAATCCAGCACCTGACACACCTGTAATACTTCCCGTTCGATCATCTCCCTGGGGACATGATTGATGGCTGCATTTCCCACCGGCTGATCCAGTCCCGGTTTCGTCACACGACCGACACCAAAGCCGCCGTCGATCACTACCTGCGCCTGTTCCCGGACATGTCCGTTTTCGTTGTTCCCACCGGGGTCTTCTCCTGCTTCCCAATCCGTTGTTTCCGCAAAAGAGACCTTCGCGCAGATCAATGCCCCGGTGGTAATATCGGGATCGTCTCCGCCGTCCTTTTCCACGGCGCAGCTGACCTCCCGCTCCTTCCGGCAGATCTCGCGGATCTGTGCCGTATAGGGGATGCCTTTGGGTGTCTCTATGGTAATCTGTGTCTTCTCCCTGCCGGTCAGCAGCATATAGGCGGCTGCCTTCGCCGCAGCCGCCGCACAGCTTCCTGTGGTAAATCCGTACCGCATGCTTTTACCTCACTGTTACTTTTCCTGTTCATTACACATTTCCGGTCGCCTGCTCGGCTTTTGCTTATCGCATCTGTTCCTTCCGCAACTCATACAGCAGGGCATTGCAGATTGCCGCTGCCACGTTACTGCCGCCCTTTCTTCCGCGATTGATGATATAGGGCACATCCGTCTCCAGGATCAGCTCCTTGGCAGCTTCCACATTCACAAAGCCTACGGGAACCCCGATGACAAATGCGGGACGCCAGTCGCTCTCCTGCATCATCTCATAGATCTGTATCAGTGCCGTGGGGGCATTTCCCACAGCGAAGATCACCGGCTTTTCCCGCTTGGAGGCAAGTTCCATACTGATGGCTGCCCGGGTGGTCTTCCGCTCCTTCGCCATTGCCGCCACATCCGCGTCCGCCATGTAGCAGTGGGCTTCCCCGCCAAAAGAAGCCAGCATCTTTTTATTGATCCCCGCCAGTGCCATGTTGGTATCCGTCACGATGTCCGCACCGTTTCTTATCAGGTTTTTGGCGATCTCCACCGCATTTTCCGAATAGATCATCGTCTCCGCATAATCAAAATCCGCGCTGGTGTGGATCACTCTGCGGGTGATGGGATCCTGCTCCGCGGGCAGGGTGATGCCCCGCTCCGCCAATTCTGTGGCAATAATCTCAAAGCTTCGTTTCTCGATCTCTTCCGGCAATACATATTCGATGTTCTTTTTTTCCATACTCATTTCCCCCGAAATTCATCTTTCCGTTATCTGACGGTTCCTAATTACTGCCTTAAAGCCTCGTAATCCCTTTCAAGCGGTAAAATTAGCCTTCTTTCTCGCAGGATTATCCCTATTTTACCGCTTCCAAGTCTCGTGATAGCATTCCGGCGGTACTGTTACGCGAGTTCTCGCAATAACGCTTCATTCTCCTCATGCTTCTTCACTGCGATCCGGTAATAACCCGCTCCCAGTCCCCGGAAATTCTCACAGTTTCGGATGAGAATGCCTTTTGCAAGCAATCTGTCGTAGATTGGCTGTGTAGTGTAAAGTAACAGAAAATCCGCCTCCCCGGACACCACCCGGATGCCCAGCGCCTCCAGCCCTTCCCTCAGATACTCTCTCTCTTTTTTTACATATTCCACAGTATCCCGCAGATATTGCTCCGACTGCTCTGCGCAGGTGACACCCGCTCTCTGGGCGAACACCGACAGATTCCATTCCGGCAGCTGTCTGCGGATTTTCTCCCGAAGCTCAGCGTTGCTGCACACCAGATACCCCAGGCGTACTCCCGGCATGGCGAAGCTTTTCGTAAATGCCCGCACCAGCAACAGATTCTCATATTGTCCGATCTCCCTAAGCAGAGACTTTGGCTGTTCTCTGTCTGTCTCACAGAACTCGATAAAGCATTCATCCAGTACTACGATAATTCCCTGCCTCCTGCAATGTTCCAGCAGCTGATGCAGGTATTCTGCGCCCATCAATTGTCCCGTAGGATTGTTGGGATTCGCCAAGAACAATAACTCCGTATTAGACGTTAATGCCTGTAATAGCTCCTGTCCCGGGCAAAATCCGGCATTCTCCGGTAAGTTTACATATTTTATATGGCTGTCTGCCGCCTCCGCCGCATATTCATAACCGTAAAAGGAAGGCACCGGAATCACGATATTCTGAGGCTTAAGTGCATTTACGACAGCCAGAAAAAGCTCTGATGCACCGTTGCCAAATACTAGGTACTCCTTAGGGATTTTCCTGCCGCTTTGCTCCGACAGCATATGACTTACTGCCTCTGTCAGTTCCCCTGCTGCAACATCGGGATATTCTCCCACATGATTGATTGCCGCTAAAAGAGCCAGCCTCGCTGCCTCCGGCATTCCTAAGGGATTGCCGTTTACCGAAAAATCCAGCCGGATCTGTCTGCTGTATATATCACCGCCATGTATGTTCTGCTGCATCTGCCGTCCCTCGTTTACTCTGATCGTCATAATTACGTTTTCTTCTCTTGAATCTGTTTTCTTTTTATAGCTTTCCTTCACAGGTTACCGGTTGCCATGTTATAGCCATCCACACCTCGCTGCCACCCAGGTGAGAATCCCCAGGCACAAAATCTCACAGATCCACGCCGTCCGGTTCATCAAGCGGTTTGTTCTGCGAATGTCCTCCGCTTCCACTGCCCTGGTGGGATCCCCGATATAGGGCTTCTTCACGACCTTACCGAAATAGCTGGCATCTCCCGCCAGCCGGATTCCCAACGCTCCCGCGCACACGGATTCCGTCTGGGCGGAGTTGGGACTGGCGTGCTTCCTATTGTCTCTGCGCCAGATGCGCCATGCCTGCTTCCCGTTATAACTTTTTCCGCCAAGAAAAGCCGCACCGATCATCAGCAGCGCGCTGATCCTTGCGGGGAGAAAATTCACCACATCATCCAGCTTTGCCGCCGCTCTGCCGAAATGAAGATACTTCTCATTCTTATATCCTACCATAGAATCCATGGTATTGACCGCCTTATATAAAAATCCCAGCACCGGACCTCCCAGTGCCATATACAGCATGGGGGCAATCACGCCGTCGGAGGTATTCTCCGCCACGGTCTCGATGGCAGCTTTCGCCACACCTTCTTCTGTCAGATGTTCCGTATCTCTGCCCACAATCATGGATACCGCCTTCCTGGCGCCCTCCAGGCTTCCGGCAGTCAGCTGTTTCCACACCTTACTGCTCTCCACCTGCAGGCATCTCGCCGCCAGAATCTGATAGGTCATGACTGCCTCGATGACTGCTCCCAGATACGGATGCATGGCATATGCGCCGAATAAAATCAGTGCCGCCAACATTCCCGTAAACAATAGGACGATTACGACTAAAAATTTCCCCTGTCTGCGCTCCGCTGCCTCTCTCTCGGTCGAATTCTCCTGCGGATTGCCGCTTCGCAGCATTTTTTCTGTCTTCGTTATCAACCAGCCGATCCCCCGGATGGGGTGTGGCAGAAAGTAAGGAGCCCCAAAAAGCTGATCCAGTAAAAATCCCGCTCCAAATGCCAGGATATGATATCTCATCAAGTTGTTTCTCCTTTTGTAAGCTCCGATACTGTAAATTCCGACAGCGGGCGAAAGTCCTTCCACTCCGGGGTCTTTGCTCCTTCCATGAATACCAGGCTGCCGCTGTAGCCCTGTCCGCATTTTACCTGATAGTCGAAATATTCTCCACCGAGGAAATGACTGAGCAACGCCATAATGGTTCCGCCGTGGACAACTACGGATACGCTCCGATCACCCTGCCCCGATACAGCACTTCTCTCCCAGATCGATTTCAAGTGCTGCAGCATTTTTTCACATCCGCCAACACTTCTGCAGATAAATGCTTCTCGGCTCTCCCCCTCCGGAAAAGGCAGTGTGCCTCCGCTGTCGATCCATCTCTGATAGTCCGGATCCCCGGTTAATTCCTGATAATTATGCCCCTCGAATGCACCGAAATCCATCTCCGTCCATTCCGGTATGAGGATCGGAGCCTGTCCGGGGTACAGGATCTGTGCTGTCTCCAGGCACCGCTTCATGGGTCCGGAAAAGAGAATATCAGCCGTCGGATAGCTTCCTTCCTCCACGGATTTTTTCAGCACCTGAATCCCCTCCGGGCTTAAAAGTTCATCCGTTTTCCCGAGATACCGACCCTCTTTATTGGAAAGCGTCGCTCCGTGCCGGATCAGGGTCAGACGAAGCTCTATTTGATTTTCTGTCCGATTCCGCATACGACTCTCACCACCTCATCTGCCTGCGCCGCCAGCCGTTCCAGTATTCTGCCGGTGCGCTCTCTGTAGGTTCTCTCCTCTGCTTCCATGGGGACGATGCCGTTGCCGATCTCGTCACAGATCAAGATGCAGTCTGGATGTGCTTCTAGAAAACCAGCTATCTTTTTCTCCGGATCTGTCCCCTGCCTCAGCCGCTCCCGGATATAGCGGTGCAGATGATTGACGATCACCTGTCCTACGCCCGTCTCGGCGGGCAGTTCCAACGTTCCATCCAGAACCGGCACTTCCTGTCCTACTTCACATTGCACATAATGCTGCTCAACATAATGTAATTTGCCCTGAGCGAACCCTCCAATAATTAATATCATCTACATCAGCCTTTCCGCGATTGCCGCAGCAACCACCACGCATCCTTCACACAGCGTCACAAAATACCCTGCGGTATCTCCGGTGATGCCGCCGAACTCTTTTTTGCTGCGACAGTAATAATACGCAAAAGTAAGTAATGCTGCTGCCACAGCCATGCCTCCCGCCACGAGCGACGTCCGCAGCATAAATCCGATGCACAGAATTCCCTGTCCGTACAGAGCGGTCCGTACCACCCTTTTGTGCGCCTTATCCGCGAACAGATACAACGTCCCTTCCTGTTTTGCCGAAGGAAAACTCACGACCGCAATGCCACTCAGCACTCTGGATAAAAAGCATCCGGCTCCCGCCACAGTAAGCACGGACGTAAGCCAGATCTCCGAAAATCCTCCTAAAAAGATCAGTCCGTACAATACAAACATGATCACTGCAAACGCACCAATATGGGAATCCTTCAGAATCTCCAGTTTCCGGTCTAGCGGCTGGTAGGAATGCAGGGCATCACAGGTATCTAAAAATCCATCCACATGAAATCCTCCGGTGACGATCAGTGGTATCGCCGCTCCCACTGTCACATAGCACAGGTTTCCCACCGCAAACCGGTTACAGAATCCTTTCCATAGGTACCACAGTGCGCCGATCACCGCTCCCACCCATGGGAAAAAGCAGAGGGCATACCGCATGTCCTCATCCTTCCACATAAACTGCGGCATCGGTATCTTGGAATACATGGAAAACGCTATGAAAAAAGATTTGATAATACGCATGCCTGCTTCCTCCCTGTTTTTTAATCACTTTTTGGAATCACTGCTTGATCCGCTGTGGTATCCCCGCCACGACTTCCACGACCTCGTCGGCTTCCGCCGCCAGCTTCTCATTGATCCTGCCCAGTGCCTCGATGTATTCCATCGTAGAATCATCGTAAACAATGCCATCTTCAAATACATTATTGGTCACAATGACAAGTGGATCCGCCTGTTTTTTTAAAGCCTCCACGCCACGCAGAATCCGTTCGATCACTGTCTGCAGGTCTGTGGGCTCCGCTCCGGAAAACATTTCATTGGCGGTCAGATTGGACATACATTCTAACAATACAGCTCCCGCCGGTTCCATTTGCAAAACTGCCTTTTCCAGTGCCATGGGCTGTTCGATGGTCGTAAAGCCTTTTCCCTGCCGCAGTCTGTGATGTCTGTCCACCTTTGCCTGCATCTCAGCATCCCAGATCTGCATGGTCGCGATATAATATTTTTTCTTATCACCGGCAGCCCGCAGCAGATAATCTTCCGCATAGGCGGATTTCCCGCTACCGCTGCCCCCCAGGATCAATGTCAACATAGGTTACCTCTTATACTGCTCTACCTCGATCTCCGAAAACGTAGCGCTCTGCCCATAGATGCTCATTGCCATGTCAAGCAATGTAAACATCATGACTGCCCCAGTTCCTTCTCCCAGCGCCATGCCCGCATGGATCACCGGGGACAGCCCAAGCGCATCCGCCAGTTTCACCGCCGCCGGTTCTTTTCCCAGATGGGAAGGAATCAGATATTCCCGCACACCGGGGAACAATCGCTCCGCCACCAGTGCCGCCGCCATGCTGATCACGCCATCCAGCACGACGGGTATATGCCACAGGGCTCCGCCGATACACATGCCGGTCAGTCCGGCGATGTCCAGACCGCCCACCGTCTGTAATACTGTGAACGCATCCGCATTCCACAGATCATAGGTTTCCAGTGCCTTTCGGACGACCCATCGCTTACAGGACAATCCCTGATCCGTCAGTCCCGCACCTCTGCCGGTGACTTCCTCTGCCGCACATCCTAAAAGTGCCGCCGTCACCGCGCTGCTGGTGGTGGTGTTGCCGATTCCCATCTCTCCGGTGGCTAAGAGGCGATACCCCTTCTCCTTACACTCCCGCACCAGTTCGATGCCGATGGCTATGGCGCGTACCGTCTCTTCCTCCGTCATTACCGGTTCTTTTAAGAAATTCCTTGTCCCGGGGCGCACCTTGCGATCCAGTACTCCGGGGATGGATTCTTCACTTTTTATCCCAATATCCACTGGAATCGTCTCGGCACCAATGCTCTGTGCCATCTTACAGACGGAGGAGCCATATCTTGCCATGGACTTTGCCACCGCCAGTGTGACCTCCTGTCCGGTCTGGCTCACGCCCTCTTCCACGATCCCGTTATCCGCGCAGAAGATCAGCACTCCCTTTTTCCGAAGGTCGATCTGCTCCGTTCCCAGAATGGCTCCGATCTGTGCCGTAATGGTCTCAAAGCTGCCCATGCCATCCAACGGTTTCGCCAGCGTATCCCAGTGTTTTTTCACAAGACTCCTTACCGCTTCATCCGGAGCCTTGATCCGGATCTTATCCAGTTCTTTTCTCTCATAATTAAGAAATATGGGCGTCTCTGAGCATTCCATAGATGTCCTCCATATGCAGATATTCCCGCAGAGTATCCGCCATTTTATCGTATTGACGTTCTTTAATCGTGCGGTAGTCCTCCCAGATTCCGTCCTCCAGGGAAATGCCTTTTTCCTGTGCCAGCGTCCGTACGATGTACCCTGCGATCTCTCCCTTGTCGAACAGCCCATGGATATAGGAACCGTAAATTCTACCTGCGGAATCAGTGATCACAGCTTGCGTGATTTCAGTGTTCCTCGTGGCATCGTCCGCGCAGGAATCGCTCCGATTGCTTTCTGTACCATTTGCCGGTCCGGCTGTCATGTACACACTGCTGTCGTCCTCTCTGCAATACATTGTCTGTCCCATATGTATCTCATATCCCGCGAACTCACATCCCGCAAGCCCGGAGAAAATGCCATCCACCGCTTCCAGTTTTCCTTCCGTCTGGCAGCGGTGCTTCTCTTTCTGTAACACCGTCCGCACCGGAAGCAGCTCCATGCCGCGGAGCTGTCCACCTTCCTCCACGCTGTCCGGATCTGCGATCTCGCAGCCTAACATCTGATAGCCGCCGCAGATTCCGAAAATGGGAACTTTTCCCGCAGCCCGTTTTACCGCTGCCTCCAGCCCGTTCTGCCGCATCCATTTCAGGTCTCCCATGGTATTTTTACTGCCGGGGAGAAATATCAGGTCCGGTGTCCCCAGTTCTCTTACATTCTTGACATACCGGACGCTGACCTCCGGCATCTGTTCAAATACATCAAAATCCGTAAAATTGGAAATCCGGGGATAATGAATCACCGCCAGGTCGATCTGCCCCACACGCTTTTCATCAAAGCGGTCCGTCAGGCTGTCCTCATCCTCCAGCGACAGTTCCATGTAAGGTATCGTTCCCATGACAGGCACCTGCCCACGCTCTGTTAGCATCTGAATGCCGGGATCCAAGATCGTGCTGTCTCCCCGGAATTTATTGATGATCAGTCCCTTTACTCTCGCACGCTCCTCTTCGGTGAGTAACATCAGCGTTCCCAGAAGCTGCGCGAACACGCCGCCTCTGTCAATGTCTCCCACCAAAAGTACCGGAGCATCCACCATCGCCGCCATTCCCATATTGACGATGTCGTTCTGCTTCAGATTGATCTCCGCCGGGCTTCCGGCACCTTCGATGACAATGATATCCGCGTAGGTCTCCAGCTTGCGAAAAGCCGCCTTAATGTCCGGGATCAGTTCCGTCTTATGGGCAAAATAATCCCTGGCGGACAGATTCCCCCGCACCTCCCCGTTTACAATGACCTGGGAGCCGGTATGACTGGTGGGTTTTAACAAAATGGGGTTCATGCACACCAGCGGTTCGATCCCCGCGGCTTCCGCCTGCATGACCTGCGCCCTGCCCATTTCCAGTCCTTCCTTCGTGATGTAGGAATTGAGTGCCATATTCTGTGATTTAAAAGGGGCGACCCGGTAGCCATCCTGTCGGAATACCCGGCAGAGTCCCGCCACCAGCAGGCTTTTTCCGGCGCCGGACATGGTGCCCTGTATCATGATTACTTTTGCCATAAATTTTCCTCTATCTGTTTCCCCAGCTGCCCTGCATATTCCAGAAGCTCACTCTGAAAAGCTTCGAGACTGCCGAAATTGTTCCGACAACAGATGACGCGGTTGCATTTTTCCAACCAGTCCTTCGCCGCCTGTAATTTCTCCGCGGACACCGGCTCAAAAGGACGCTCCGCGATTACCTCCGCCGCCAGTGCTTTTGCCACGGGATAATCCAGGTCGTTTTCATACAGGATCCCGGTAGCAAAGGGAATTCCCGCTCTCTGCAGACGTCTGTAAACCTTCCGTCCGCTTCCCGCTCCGGCGATCACGAAGACTTTCGGTGTTCCTTCCGGGGCTGCCAGCTCCATGTCATTGCCGGCTTCATCATAGCTTCCCATCCGAATCCCGTAGAGCTGCGTGATATACCCGTCGGTCATGACCTCCTCCGGCGTACCGATCCGGTCCACTGCCCTGCCGTTCACACACAGGATCCGGTCGGAGATCTTCTCCGCCAGTTCCAGTTCATGTAAGGACAGAATCACCGTAAGCTTCCTCTCCCGGCACAGCTTTTGCAGGATCGATAAAAATTCCAGCTTGTGCCGCACATCCAGGTAGGAAGTCGGCTCGTCCAGGATCAGAATCTCCGGCTCCTGGCAGATGGCTCTTGCCAGCATCACCCGCTGTCTCTGTCCGTCACTGATCCGGTCAAACATAAGCTCTTTGATCTCCGCCACCTGCACCAGTTCCATGGCATTTTGAACCGCTGTATGGTCTTCTGCCCGCAGCACACCGAACCGCCCGGTATAGGGGTATCTTCCGGTGGCAACCACATCCTCGCAGGTCATCAGATCTCCCCGCAGACGTTTGGTCATTACCACCGCCATTTTTTTCGACAGCTCCGCTCCGGTGAGGGACTTCATATCCTCTCCGTCCAGCCGCACTGTTCCCGCGATCAGGGACAGCTGCCTTGCAATACTTTTTAAAATCGTGGATTTCCCGGCGCCGTTCGGTCCCAGTAACGTCAGTATCTCTCCCTTTCGCAGTGCGATCTCCACCGCTTCGATCAATGGCTTTCCGTCGTAACCCACGCTCATTTTTTCTGTTGTAATATAATAAGACTTCTGCGTTTTCCTATCCAAGTTATCCACGCTCCCGTCTGTTCCTGGATACCATGATCCACAATACCACCGGTGCTCCGAAGATTGCCGTCACTGTGCTGATGCTGAGTTCTGTGGGTGCCATCCAGGTTCTTGCCAACAGGTCACAGAACAGGCAGAACACACTGCCTCCTAAGAAACATGCCGGTATCATGAGTAACGGTTTCGTGGTTCCGAATAATTTCCGGATCAGCTGCGGCACAGCGATTCCCACGAAGGAAATCGGTCCCGCAAATGCCACGATACATGCCGAAAGCACACTGGACAACACCACCAGCAGAATCCGCAGTGTCCGGATGTCCACTCCCATATTCTGCGCGTACGTCTCTCCCAGCTGGTAGGCTTCCAGCGGCTTTGCCAGCAGGATCACCAGCAGAAAGGTCACTGCCACCACGATACTCATTACTTTTACATTGTCCCAGGTCATTCCGGAGAAGCTTCCTCTGGACCAATTGTGGAGATTCACGATATCCGCATCCTCCGCGAAAGTCACCACCAGTTCCGTTATGGCGGAACAGATGTAACCGATCATGACGCCGCTGACCACCAGCATGGACATGCTGTCTACCTTTCTTGCCATGAGAAGCACGAATCCCATGGACAGCATGGCTCCTAAAAACGCCGCCAGAATCAGCAGCCCGGAGCTGACACGGATCGTATTCCCCAGTAAAAATACCATCACCAGTGCCACCACCATCTTCGCTCCGGAAGAGATTCCTAAGACGAAGGGTCCGGCTATGGGGTTATGGAAAAAGGTCTGTAGCAGATACCCGGCAAGTGCCAGTGCTCCGCCCAGGATCCCCGCCGCCAGCGTCCGGGGAAAACGGATCTCCCACAGGATTCTGGCATTCATGCCTTCCTGTGTTCTCCCTGTCGTCAATATTTCTGTTAATGGGATCTTCACCGTTCCGATCCCGATATTCAAAAACACCAGCGCAAGAACGCCTGCTGCCAGTAATACAAATGCTGTGATATATCTTATTTTCCTGCGCTGCTGCATCTTTTTCTCCTCTTTGTACAGTTCATAATCTTACGCTCTGTTTCCGATTTATTATTTTTCCCTATTTTCTACTGTAGCGGGAACAGATAGCGCAGTTCTCCGGTATCACCTTCCGTCAATACCGTATGCATATCCTGCAATAAATACCCGATTGCCATGGACTGCTGGTACATATCGTTGGTGGTGCAATAGACCTGCCCCTCCTGTACCGCCTTGAAATCTTTTAAAATATTACATTTGCCGATCAGCTCATCTACCGTAGTCACACCACCATCAATCGAGCTGTTGTAGATCAGAATGTCTGCATCCTTTGCCCCGGCATAGAAATCTTCGACCTGCATGTTCAGCGTGGAACGTCCGCTTCCGCTATCCTCCATATCATCAAAAATGTATCTTCCTCCTGCCAGTTCGATCAGCTTCGGAATATAGTCCGTGCTCTGCCGTACCTGGATCAGTCCGTTGGAAGTCACATAGAAAAAGGCTATGATCTTCCCTGTTTTTTCCCCGCTTTCTACCTTTTCCAAAATCTCTGTCTGCTCCGCAAAGGCTTCTTCTGCCTCCGCTTCCTTTCCGGTCAGGGCTCCGAAGAATTTTACCCATTCCACTTTTCCTAAAGGGTGCTGCTCATAACTGGAATATTCGATCATTACCGGAATGTCAAAGCTTTCCAGCATCTCCACCACCTCCGGGGAGTGCGTGATCATCCGGTTCTCGATTGCCAGATCACACCCTTCGGACACCAGGAGCTCATAATCCGGTTTGCTGTATTTTCCGGCATAGATCATATCTCCTGCCGCCATGGCATCCTTCGCCTTCTGAATGTACCAGTTCTCCTGCTTCTGCCCGGAAAAACGGATCTGTCCTACCGCATCCAGAGAGGAGAACATGTCCATCACGCCGGATGCCACCAGATAGATCTGATTTAACGGCTCCTGTAAAATGCAGACATCTTCCTCCAGATCTGCGGGAACGCTTTTCCCTTCCGGCACCAGCAGATACTTTTTCGTATCCGGCAACGTGGTCAGCATCTTATAGCCGCCCTCATAATAATCCACCGTAAAATTTTCCGCATATTGCAGCTCCATGCTGCCTGTTTTTACTAATTCTGTCGGTTCTTCCTGTGTATTCTCTACAGTGTTTCCATCCTCCGATGCTGCTTTCTGTAATGTCTCCATAGAAGCAGAAGAAGGACTGCCGCAGCCGTTAAGCCCCAGCAGTCCCATCAGAAGCAGACACAGGATCTGTTTTCCCCATTTACTTCCTTTTCTTCCTGACATAAGAATTCTTCCTATTGTTTGTATTACTTGCCGCTCTCTGCACTCTGCAGTGTCTCAGAATGGAAAGTTATAGTATATTCCACCTCATGAGGGGTGCTCATTGCCACGGTATCACCGATCATGGTAAGCGGTGCATCCAGTGCTTCCAGCGGCACTTCAAATACCGAATTGCCCTCGGTGTTCACCGGCAGATATTTTTCACCGTTCACCAACATATAATCATAGTTCGGGCTGCTCCATTCCAGAGTGGCTGTTGCCGCTCCGTCAGCTACTGTGATCTGTGCGGGGGACTGGATGTTTGCTCTGCCGCTTCCGCCCTCCATGGTCAGCTCGATGGTGTAGCTGCCGTCTTCTACGGTGCTCAGATCAAAAGCATCTGTGCCACCCTCGCTGTCCTCTGCCACCGGATCGGATACAACGACCTTATGATCGTACCATTTTCCCTTGGTGCCGATCAGTGCCAGATCGAATTCTTCCCCGATTGCTGGTACGGGAACATCGAAGCCGTAGACTTCCTCTGTCGTGCCGTCACTGTAAGTTACGGTATCCGTGGTGGGCTCAAGCAGTACTGCGCCATCTTTTGCTGCATCTTCTGCAAGACCCGGATAGAGGTTCAGGATCTTCTTGGAACCTAAGGAAATGTGAATGGTCATAACGCCATCCTTTACCGTCAGGATTCCCTTGCCGTCACAGGCTTCACTGACATGGAACATGGAGCTGTCCGTGGAAAATTCTGCGGTATAAACGCCGTCGGGAAGCTGTGCTTCGTCCTGGGCAGTCTCTGTGCTGGAAGTTTCCACTGCTTCCGTGCTCTCTGTCGGTGCCACGGTGCTTTCCTGTGTGGCAGCGGCAGTGCTTTCTGCGGATGCTGTGTCCTGAGCGTTTGCTCCGCATCCGGTCAGTAACAGGCAGACGGTCAGACTGCCTGTTACAAGGATTTTGTTCATCAATGTCTTTGCTTTCATTACTTATTCTAATCCTTATTTTATTCCTATTTTAAATCTTATTTCTCAGCCATTGCTGCTGCGGTATGTGCTACATACAGATCCTGGATAGCCTTGATCTCACCCAAACCTGCGATCTGGGTATCTACGCTGTCGAACTTACCGGAAGCATTGAACTGACTTAACCAGGAATCCTCATCCTCTCCTGCCATATCATTGTTGGCATGATCACCTGCTACTACCATCAGGGGACGAAGAATAACCTTGGTGTAACCTGCTTCTGCAACAGCCTTGATGACTTCTTCGCAAGCGGTCTCTTCGGGCTCACCTTCTACAGTTCCGATAAATACGTTGTCATAACCAAGATCGTTCATCTGAGACTGCATCTGGCTGTAAGAAATCTTAGCGGTATGGGAAGTTCCGTGACCCATGAATACGAATGCCACACCATCTTCCTTAGCAGCATCCAGGCTGTCATAACCTGCAGTCTTAACTGCCTCCGCAGTCAGATCTTCTGCAACTGCCTTCTTATCATCGTTTACTACGGAAGCGTCTGCACCGACTTCACCTAACAGGGGCTCAGCTACTTTTACAGATTCAAACTGATCCTTATAACTTTCTACAGCTTCCATCAGCTCGTCATACTCTGCACCATGCATCAGATGAGTGGGCTGTACTACCAGATTCTTGACACCGTTTGCTACGGCACGGTCCAGAGCCTGCTCTACATTGTCGATATGCTCGTCATCTCTTGCCTGTACGTGGTTGATGATGATCTGTGCGGTGAAAGCTCTTCTTACAGACCAGTCGGGGTTAGCTGCTGCGATGGCATCCTCGATGCCCTTAATATCAGCTACACGGCTGTCGTTAAAGGAAGTACCGAAGCTTACTACCAGGATCTCGTTCTCACCGATCTCGTCCTGATTGCGGGGATCATCCTTGGAAGCATCGCCGGTATCTCTGCCGAAGTAATCGGGATCTGCATTTTCACCCTCTACCAGTTCCTTCTGTGCGTCGGTCAGGGCATCCCATGCTGCCTTGGCATCAGCACACTGCTTGTCGGTATTTTCATTTCTCTCCTGTACATAGATAGCGTCGATCAGGTCTGCTACTTCATCGGCTGCTGCCTGATCTACATCCTCACTGCTCTCGGTAGCTGCTGTTTCTGCTGCCTGTGTAGTCTGTGCCTCAGTGCTTGCCTGTGCAGTGCTCTCTACGGTCTCCTGGGTATTGCCGCATCCGGTGATGCATACAGCGCCCAGTACGGTTGCCATTACTACTGCTACGATTCTTTTTTTCATGTTTCCTCCTCTGACAGATGTTCTGTCTATTTTTGATATGGGGGCTAGCCCCGGTGTTCTTAAATATGTCAGTCAGAAACATGTTTTTATAACTATTCATCACCACCCCATACATTCGCAAAATCGTACGATAAATCGTACTTTCCCGCTGCTTCGCAGCTAATTTTGTTCATGTACGGGGCAGTGACTCTATTCGAGTCACTTTGCAACAAAAACAAAAACCCTTTTCCTGTATCAGGTAAAGGGTTTGTACACATTGGAAACGAACGCAGAGAGAATCTTCCGGCACTTCTGCATCCTACACGTACAACCAGTTACTCGTGGCTTTGAAACAAATGTTTCTGTACAGTATTCAGGCAGGTCTCCCGGCTTGAAGATCATCGCATCCGCCATCTTCCCAGTCTCCCAGTGATCTATCGGCTTCAGCTCCCTAATTACGGTGACGAGTTCGTGCAGGACTTACACCTGCTTCCCTTTTCACCGGAGCCAGTCACTTACATGACTGCTCCGGCACCTAAATACTCCATATTCAATTGTGACTACTATAACACAGATTTTTTCTGGATGCAATGAGGAGTTCTAGAATCTCTTCTTCCAGTTCAGTAACAGTGCGGAATTGATAATGACCAATACCGATCCGGCATTATGTACCAGTGCTCCGGCTACGGGATTCAGCACTCCGGTGATAGCCAGTACGATGGCTACAAAATTCAGTCCCATGGAAAAGCTCATGTTACATTTGATCGTGATCATCATACGCTTCGACAGTGCGATCAGATGAGGCAGTTCGCGCACCTCATCGTCCACCAGTGCAATATCCGCCGCATCCACTGCCACATCACTGCCAACACCACCCATGGCGATTCCCACGTTGGCGGCTTTCAGCGCCGGTGCATCGTTGACGCCGTCTCCGATCATGCAGACTGCTTCCTGCTTCTCCTGATATTCCCGGATATGTTTCAGCTTATCTTCCGGCAGACAGTTCGCCTGTACTTCACTGATATGCAGTTCGCCCGCAATCGTGCGAGCTGCATTCTCATTATCTCCGGTCAGCAGTACCGGCTGCACCTTTAACTGTTTCAGCTGGTCGATCATGGCTGCGCTCTCTTCCCGGATGGTATCTGCCAGTGCCAGGATTCCTGCGGCTTTTCCTGCGATTGCCACATAGATCACAGTGCATCCCTGCTTAAGATGCTGTTCCGCTTCCACTGCCATCTGCTCCGGAATGTCTGCATTCTGCTCCTCCAGCATCTTACGATTACCGGCAATGATCTGTTTTCCCTCCACCACTGCCTGTACTCCTCTGCCGGGGATCATCCGGAAATCTTCCACTGTCGGAATCTTTTCTCCGGTCTTACGGTAACTGTTTACTACTGCTTTTCCCAGGGGATGCTCCGAGCGGGATTCCGCACCGGCACATAATGCATACAGTTCCTCTTCTGTAATAGATGCATCCATACTTTTTACGGCTGTTACCTCCGGAGTACCGTAGGTCAGGGTTCCCGTCTTATCAAAAGTAACTCTGGTAACCGCCGCCAGTCTCTCTAGGGCATCTCCTTCTCTTACGAGAAAACCGTGCTTCGTGGCATTGCCGATAGCTGCCATGATGGCTGTCGGCGTCGCCAGCACCAGTGCACAGGGACAGAACACAACTAGGATCGTTACCGCACGGATGATCTGCCCACTGATGATCCATGTCAGCAGAGCGGCACTCAGTGCGATCACCACCACCCAGGTAGCCCACCGGTCTGCGATTCCCACGATTTTTGCTTTTCCGGCATCGGCAGACTGTACCAGACGGATCATCCGCTGAATGGAGCTGTCCTCGCCTACCTTAGTGGCACGCATCTCGAAAGCTCCGAACTGATTCATGGTTCCACTGGATACTTCGTCTCCCACCGTTTTATCCACCGGCAGGGATTCTCCGGTCATCACCGCCTGATTCACCGAAGTCTGTCCCGACAGGATCACTCCGTCCACCGGAACCGTCTCTCCGGGAAGTACCCGCAGGACATCTCCCACAACTACCTTTTCCGCCGGAAGGATTTCCTCCTGTTCGCCCCGGATTACACGGGCTGTCTGAGGTGTGAGATGCACCAGCTTTTCAATTCCTGCTCTCGCCCTTGCCACAGTGATCTCTTCCAGCAGTGCTCCTAACTGCATGATGAAAGCTACTTCTCCGGCAGCGAACTGCTCCCCGATGCACAGGGAAGCTACCAGTGCTATGGACACCAGCACATCCGCTTTGATGTCAAATGCGGTGACCAGTCCGATGACTGCTTCTAAAATAATGGGAATACCACAGAACAGAATCGCCACCCAGGCAATGGGGAATGGAAACGGTTCTACTTTAAAAATGCTGAGTAATAAGGCAATTCCGGAAATGACTAACAAGGTGATATCTTTTTTCATACCTCCCAGTTCCAACAACTCTTCTAACTTTTCCATACAGTGTTTCATGCAAGCCAACCTTTCTGAACTATAATGCTCGTAAAATGATTTCTGCATCTAGCATACCTATGGGGGTATAGGTTGTCAATTGAGTGTTATGTATCTTATTGATATTTTTTTGCAATAATCAGGCATAAAAATATCCTCCTTACTGTTTTTACCAGTAAAGAGGATACCTCACTCTCTTTTCTAAATCATTTCATGTTGGCAAAGCGCTCCACCGCTTTGGTAAAGCTTTCAATCGTCTTATCGGCATCACCGTGTTCAATGCCATCTCTCACGCAATGCTGGATGTGACCTTCCAACACCACCTGCCCTGCCTTGTGCAGTGCCGACTTGGCTGCATTGATCTGTGCCAGAATATCTTCACAGGGTACATCTTCATCTATCATACGGTCAATCGCCTGTACCTGTCCTATAATCTTTTTCAGTCTGCGATGCAGATTTTCGGAATCCATACACTGTCTCATACTCGTCCTCCATTTTCTTATGCTCCCTGTTTTCCCTCATACGGCATTTATTTTAGCACTAATTTTCGGCTTTGTCATTTCTGGCATAGTTCAGAATCATTTCCTTTAAAAGCAACAGATCCTCCGTGTAATCCTTGTTGTCCGTTGCGCCCCAGATAAAGCCACCGGCATAATGGGTACACGCTGCCATCATGGTATGCACCGTCACGCGCATGAACTGTTCCTCGGGAATATCCGTGCGAAAGGTCTTGTCCTCCTTCGCCTTCGCATACATCATATGAAGTCTCGTGTTCACGGAGTTCAGAGATGCGTGGAAATCCTCCAGTTCCTCTTCCCACACCGGCTTCCTTTGCCACTTCATCCATGCTGACCGCTTCGATTTTCTTTTCCACAAAAAGTCGGAATGCCGTATCAATGATCCTCTGATTGCGCTCCCGTTCTTTTTCCATCTGTTTCTCTGATTTTCCCATTTCTCTCTTCCCTTTAATTCTTTCTTACTGTTCATTTTATGGTAAAAATCAGTGACTGTCAAATTTACTGATTTAAAATCATACACATGATCCATGACAGCAGAACAAAATTCAGCATAAAACTTTCAATAATAACAAGAATCATAAGGTGCTCCTAACGCTTCCGCAATACTTTTTTCTATGTAGTCAGCTCCCAGATCTGTATTTATGGTGAGATCAAAATTCGCTGCTGCCCCCCAGATTCTGCCCGTGTAGTAACGGTAGTTGTCTGCACGGTACTTATCTTCTTTTCGGATCTTGCGCTGCGCATCATTAGATTCTAACCCAAGCCGGCTCATCACACGCATGCAGCGGCTCTCCAGCGGCGCATGGAAAAATACCTTTAACGCATGGGGATCGTCCCTTAATACATAATCCGAGCATCTGCCGATGATAATGCAGTTGCCCTTGTCCGCCAGTTCTTTGATGACCTTTGACTCTGCATCAAAAATTTTATCCTTGGGAGCTTCCTCTTTTTCATCTCTGTACTGATACATCTGGTTGACCAGATCATACAGCAGGCTGTTTGTCATGGTCTCTTCGCTTTTTTGAATGAATTCCGAGGTCATGCCTGTCGTTCCGGCAGCCATTTTGATGATCTCCTGATCGTAGAAATCATACCCCAGTCTGTCCGCAAGCAGTTTTCCGATCTCATGTCCACCGGCACCGTACTGTCTGCCGATGACAATGACATTTTTGTGTCTGGCATCTTCGCCTGTTGTCTCTTCTTCTGTCTTGCTGTTATCCTCCGCTCTGTAATCCTCCGGGAAAATATACGGTTTCAAAAATTCAAGATGTTTTCCGAATAATCTGGCGATAAATCCCACCAGCAATGCTGCGATGATCGTACCTTCCCGCACTCCGTTCAGTTTTCCGAAAAAGAAAAAAGAAAGCACTCCGGCGATCACCGTCATGGAAGAATCAAACAGGATCTTGGTCGTTCCGAAATTCGTATTCCATGTCTGTACAATAGCCCGGACGAAAGATTCCCCCGGCAGCATGACTACATCCGCCAGCACTTCCATATACACACCAAATCCCAAAACGATACAGCCTGCGAGAAGTGCCAGGATCTTGATTATATAGTTCTGCGGATTCACCCAGAAAAACAGATACATGGTGAGGTCGATAAAATATCCGAATGCAATGGATACAGGGATCTGCAGAATATTTTCCCAGTTAAAATTTTTCCTTAAGATCAATAATTGTAACAGAATGAGGAAAATACTGAACAGGATGGTGAAATTACCAAGAGTCAGCGGGAAATTAAGGCTTAATACATAGGGAATCGATGAAATCGGGGAGGTTCCGAGACTTGCTTTTGTCACAAGGCTTACTCCCAGTGCGTTTATAAATAGTCCTACTAAAAACAAAAGATATCTTTTTACTTTATTCATTGTCAGTCTGTTCCTTCTTTCTTAGGTCTGTATCTTTTTTCTGTCTGTTTTCTGAAATACCGGATAGATTATCATAAATTCTATGATATACGGACATAAACTGCCCGTAGTCCTCCGCAGGGATCTGCGCCAGGGCTTTCTTTTCAATCTCCGAAAATGCCTTGTCCACCAGCTTCTGCTTCTCTTTTCCCTCCGCCGTCAGGAAAATATGAAAGCTCCGCCTGTTCCCATTTAAGGTTCGGCGCTCGATCAGCCCCTTCTCCTCCATTTTGTTCAGAATGATCGTAAGCGACCCAGCCTCCAGGAAACATGCTTTCGCAATCTCCTTCTGATTACTGCCATCATGTTCCTTCAAATAATCCAGTATTTTCGGCTGTCCGATGGTAAGCCCCGTATCCTTGAGCTGCTCCATCAACGCCTTCTGTACCAGCATCTGGTTCGCCATGATCAGATAATGTAAGGTGTCATCCATGGTGTCTTTCCTTTCTATAGCAGAATAGTTATAAGTCAAACAATTTGAATTATAACTATTATTTTTTCTGATGTCAACAGAATGTCTGCGCATTAATGCTGCAATGGGGGTATCAAGTCAATTTATATTGACATATACCCTCGTCTTAAGCTTGTTGAGGGTATATAAGATTGATTTTATATACTATACCCGGTATTTAGGAAAATTTGTTTGAATATCAGTTTACATGGAACGTAAAAGCGTTTTTCTAGGGTATAGAACATAAAATAATGTTATAATACCCGAATTGATCTGCAGACACATGGATAGTGTGGGTATAACATACAAAAGCATATGATGATACCCTTGGCAGATTATTAACAATGTGTAATAAAACACCCACAGCAAACCAGACCATCCAGATTAGATGTCCAGGTTCACTGTGGGCATTTTTAAAATTCGATTTTCTATTTTTCCAGTTACTTCTTCTGCCGAACCAGCAGGGTGACGGCTTCAACGGTACTTTCGTTGTCCCAACAAAGTTCCTGTGTCTCCCTGTCTCCGAAAT
>CAVFMG010000018.1:11955-29673 GCA_963623435.1 Odoribacter splanchnicus | reverse complement strand
GCCAACCAGAAGACCATAGACCCGAAGAAGCTGAAAAAAGGAGATTCCGTGAAGATCATTTCCATGAATCTGAAGGGAATCGTGAATACGCTGCCGGATGCCAAGGGCAATCTGTTCGTACAGTGCGGAATTATGCGGATGCAGACTAATATTAACGACCTCATGCCGATAAAAGAGGAGACCATAACCACACCCGCGCTACAGCGTACCAACACCGGTAAACTGAAAATGTCCAAGTCCTTCTCCGTATCCTCCGAGATCAATCTACTGGGATGTACGGTGGACGAAGCCATTGCAAAGCTGGATAAATATCTGGATGACGCTTATCTGGCACATTTGCCCAGTGTGAGAGTCGTACACGGAAAGGGCACCGGTGCCCTGCGCAGCGCCGTACAGTCTCACTTAAAGCGCCTGAAATATGTCAAAGAATACCGGCTGGGCGAATACGGCGAAGGCGATGCTGGTGTAACTATTGTTACCTTCAAATAATATAACTGACAGGAGGTTCTTACTATATGGTAAGTAAACAGAAAATTCTCATTGTAGATGATGATAATAATATTGCGGAACTGATTTCTCTGTATCTTACAAAAGAATGCTTTGAGACTATGATCGTCAATGACGGAGAATCCGTGATGCCGGCTATGGAAAGCTTTTCACCGAATTTGATTCTGTTGGACCTGATGCTTCCCGGCATCGACGGTTATCAGGTGTGCAGAGAAGTCCGGGCACAATATTCCGTTCCCATCATCATGCTTTCCGCGAAGGGTGAAGTCTTCGACAAGGTACTGGGACTGGAACTGGGTGCCGATGATTATATGGAAAAACCCTTTGATTCCAAGGAATTGGTGGCACGCGCCAAGGCAGTCCTTAGACGTTACAAACCCACTAATACTCCTACCGAGAATTCCAATGATAAATGCGTGGAATATGCTGATCTGACAATTAATCTGACCAATTATTCCGTTATCTATATGGGACATACCGTGGAAATGCCTCCGAAAGAGCTGGAACTTCTCTATTTTTTAGCGTCCTCACCGAACCATGTATTTACCCGTGAACAGCTGCTGGATCAGATCTGGGGTTACGAATATATCGGTGACACCCGTACCGTGGATGTGCACATCAAACGTCTCCGCGAGAAGATCAAGGACCATGCAAACTGGAAGATCAGTACCATCTGGGGCATCGGCTATAAGTTTGAAGTACGCAATTAATTCATACCAAAAGCAGGATCTGTTATGAAAAAAACACTTTATCTAAAATTTATACTTGCATATTTTATTTTTGGTGTATTTGGTTTTATTATTGTCACGACTTTCGTTCCCAATATGACCAAGGAACATCTGGTTCGTGAAAAAGCGGAAAGCCTTTATTCCGAGGCGACATTGATTGCCGGAACCTATGCCAGTGGACTGTATACCAGTGAGACTACACTGGAGACCGTAAAAATGCAGTTGGATTCCCTGGCGGTATATCTGAACTCGGAGATCCGCATTATCAATCCTTCCGGACGACTGGTACTGGATACCAATACTCCCTTGGACGTGGAAAACATGGTCGTCATCGAGAATTTTGATTCGACGGTGACCAGCGGATCCTATTACACTGTCGGAGACTTCTTCGGCAATTTCGATTCGGATGTTCTTACCGTATTTGCACCTATTACCTCCAATTACAAGGTAAAAGGCTATGTAGTCATCCATACCAATATGAATGATATTCAGGAATCCTGCAACAGCCTGTTAAATATTTCCTATATTACAATGGCGATCCTGTTCTTGTTGTCTCTGATCATCCTGATCTTTTTTACCGAGATCGTATACATTCCTCTGCGGAAAATCACTCATGCTACAGAGCAGTACGCTGCCGGCAATATGCACTATGAATTTCAGGTAGACAGTGAGGATGAGATTGGTTATCTGGCTTCCTGTCTGAATTATATGGCAAGTGAGATTGCCCGTTCCGAGGATGACCAGAAAAAGTTCGTGGCAAATGTCTCTCACGATTTTCGTTCTCCTCTGACTTCTATCAGGGGATATCTGGAAGCCATGTTAGACGGTACGATTCCACCGGAAATGCATGAAAAATACATCAATATCGTATTGAATGAGACCGAACGACTGACCAAACTGACCAACAGTCTGCTGACCCTGAATAATCTGAATACCAAAGGAATGTTATTAGATAAAACGGATTTTGATATCAATCAGGTAATTCGTAACACTGCAGCTTCCTTTGAAGGCACCTGCCAAAGCAAATCCATTGCCATCGAGATGATTCTCACCGGCAATGAAATGTACGTACATGCAGATATGGGCAAGATCCAGCAGGTACTCTATAACCTCATGGACAATGCAATTAAATTCAGCCACCATGATTCCGTGATCCACATTGAGACTTCAGAGAAAAAAAATAAGCTTTTTGTCTCCGTTAAAGACACCGGAATCGGTATCCCGAAAGAAGACCTGAAGCTGATCTGGGATCGATTTTATAAATCCGACCTGTCCCGAGGCAAGGATAAAAAAGGAACCGGTCTGGGTCTTTCCATTGTCAAAGAGATCATCAATGCTCATGATGAGCATATCAATGTTATCAGTACTCCCGGCGTGGGAAGCGAATTTATCTTCTCTCTGCCGAAATCTCATCAGGAAGACGAAGAGGACTAAGCCACACGGCTTAATCCTCTTTTTATATATCTACTACTTGATATAGATAACTGTTTCCCTGTTTTCCTACCCGTTCCACTGTTCCCATTTCAAACAATATATTCAACACCGTCTGCGCCAGTGAGAAAGGAATGTGGGCTGCTTTTGCAAAGTCCTTACTATGAAAAGGTTCTTCCAGCTCATAGGGCACAAACTGCAGATAATCCTTGGGCTGACTGATTTCTACCTCTTCGATCAGTTCCGTCGGAATCCGGTCATATCTGGTGGAACCCTTTTTCCTATCATGGCTCCAACCGTTTAACAGCCGGTATTCTTCCATATTCACCAGTACAAATTTAAACCGGATATTTGGATCCTTCAGGAACATTTTGATCTTATACAGTTCCTTAAAAGCCTGATAAGGAGATCCCTTTTTTGGAGATTTCCGTTTTTTACTCAATTCTCCGCTGCCTTCGTCGATCCAGATCAGCCATTTTTCATAAGGAATCGGATAGACGATGGTAACAGGATATAAAGGCAGAAATGTCTGTAATTTTCCCCGCATCCGGTTGAACTGTCTCGTCTGAATCTCTATGATTTCTCCATCTTTATAGATATCCGCCACATAATTCTCTATGGGAATCTCCTGGTGATCCTCATCCGGCTCGTAATAATCCTTAAAAATAGCATGAACCGTCTTCTCTGAGAGAGTTCCGATTCCCAGTCTCTGACGGTCCACGCCTATAATTTTTCTCTTAGCTTCTTCAAAACGCTTCTGATCCATTTTTAATCTATTTCCGCATGCTTCGTATACAGAATCTTAAGCAGAATAGGAGTGGAGATGCTGGATACGATAATCAACAGAATTACCGCAGTAAAATATTCCGATCCGATCATTCCCACAGACAATCCCTTCTGTGCCACAATCAGGGCAACCTCACCTCTGGTCATCATGCCGACACCAATTTTCAATGCATCCGGTCCCTTGAATCTGCAGATTCTCGCCATCAAACCGCAGCCGATGATCTTGCACAACAATGCTACAATGACAAATCCGATAGAGAACAGTACAAATTCTCCGTTCAGATGATCAAAACTGGTCTTAAGTCCGATACTTGCAAAAAATACCGGTCCAAAGATCATGTAAGAGTTGATATCCATTTTTTCTGCTATGTATTCAGAATCCCGGATGGAACACAGTATAATACCTGCCACATAAGCACCGGTAATATCTGCGATTCCGAAGAATACCTCCGCTACATATGCAAATATAAAGCAAAGTGCCAGTCCTAAGATAGGAATACGTCTCGTATGAGGATATCTGTTATCCAGATACTGGAACATCTTGAACAGTACAAATCCCACACCGATAGCAAACAGGAAGAAGAGTACAGTAGAGATAATTACGCTTCCCGGGTTGGAATCGGGATTTTTGAATCCGATGACAAAGGTAAGCACGATAATACCGATGACATCATCGATAATAGCAGCACTCATAATGGTCGTGCCGACCTTGCCTTTCAGCTTACCGAGTTCCTTCAAGGACTGTACGGTAATACTTACGCTGGTAGCCGTCATAATCACACCGATAAATACGGCTTCATAGAACTTCTCAGATCCCCAGGGTGCCACTCCGTAGAACCCCATGTACAGTAGCGTTCCACCTACCAAAGGAACGAATACACCCGCACAAGCAATTAAGAATGCCACAAAACCTGTCTTCATCAGATCCTTCAGGTTCGTCTCCAGACCTGCTGAGAACATCAGCAGGATAACACCGATTTCCGCCATCTGAATCAGAAAATCCGACTGCTGTACCAGACCCAGTACACTGGGTCCGATCAGCAGACCGGCAATAATCTCACCCACGACCTGGGGTGCCTTGCATTTTCTTGCAATAATACCAAACACCTTGGCAAATACTATAATAATTGCCAAATCCCGGAATATACTATAAGATTCCATTTTTTATGCCTCTCATATTTTTTATTCGTCGTCTTCATTTTCCTCGGTGGGGAAGATCAGATTTTCTTCTGCTTCGTCCTCATCCTTGGAGCCGACTTCCTGCGCTACCTGTTCCATAGCTTCTTCGATATTATCGAATTCATGGTCACCGTTGGAAAGCTTTTCACGCACCTTAGCGATCTGTGCTACCTTCACGCCTTCATCCAGGTTGATTAGTTTCACACCGGAAGTAATTCTGCTCAGCGTTGAAATATCCTGAACACGCAGTTGAATGATAATTCCTTCGGTAGTGATCATCATGATCTCGTTATCGTCATTGACCGCTTTTGCACCTACTACGTCACCGGTCTTTTCTACGATTTTGTAACACTTTACACCCTTACCGCCACGTTTCTGTACGGTAAATTCATTCATATCGGTACGTTTACCCATACCGTTCTCAGATACGATCAACAGGTCGCTGCCCTGGGTCTGTAACTGCATACCGATAATCTCATCTCCGGGAGATAAGTTCATACCGATAACGCCCATGGAAGCTCTGCCTGTGGCACGGACATCGGTCTCCTGGAAGCGGATACACATGCCCTGCTTCGTTACCAGGAAGATTTCACTGTTGCTGTCGGTGATCTTCACTTCGATCAGTTCATCCTCTTCCCTTAAATTAATAGCGGTCAGTCCGTTCTTTCTGACATTGGAAAACTCCATCAACGGAGTCTTCTTCACGATACCGGTCTTGGTTACCATGAACAGATTCTTGTCATCGCTGTATTCCCGGATGGGAATCATTGCAGTGATCTTCTCACCGGCTGCCAACTGCAGGAGGTTTACGATAGCGGTACCTCTTGCGGTACGTCCTGCCTCCGGAATCTCATATGCTTTCAATCTGTAGACTCTTCCCATATTGGTGAAGAAGTTCAGATAATGATGGGTCGTTGTCATCAGCAGATCTTCGATGTAATCCTCATCAATGGTCTGCATTCCCTTAATACCGCGACCGCCGCGGTTCTGTGCCTTGAAATTATCTACGGTCATACGCTTAATATAACCGAGACTGGTCATGGCAATGATCGTATTCTCCTTCGGAATCAGATCCTCCATAGAGATATCCAGTTCGTCATAACCGATCTTACTGCGTCTGTCATCGCCGTATTTTTCAGCGATAGCACTCATCTCTGTCTTAATGACACCCAATAACAGCTTTTCATCTGCCAAAATAGCCTTTAACTCCGCAATTTTTACGACCAGATCCTTATGCTCGTTCTCCAGTCTCTCTCTTTCCAGACCTGTCAGAGCACGCAGACGCATCTCTACGATTGCCTGTGCCTGTACATCGGACAGTTCAAACCGCTCCATCAGACGTTCTTTCGCAATCTGTGCATTCTGACTGCCGCGGATGATGGTAATGACTTCATCAATGAAATCCAGAGCCTTTAATAATCCCTGTAAAATGTGATCTCTTTCCTCTGCTTTGCCCAGATCGTATTTGGTTCTTCTGGTAACCACATCTTCCTGGTGCTTCAGATAGTAGGTCAGCATCTCCAACAGATTCATGACCTTGGGCTGATTGTTGATTAACGCCAGCATAATCACACCAAAAGTATCCTGCAGCTGCGTATGCTTGTACAGCTGATTCAGAATGACATTGGCATTGGCATCCTTACGAAGTTCGATAACCACACGGACACCTTCACGGTTAGACTCATCACGGATATCTGTAATTCCGTCGATTTTCTTTAATTTTACCAGCTCGGCAATCTTAATGATCAGATTTGCCTTATTTACCATATAAGGCAGCTCGGTAGCAATAATCTGACTCTTGCCGTTGGGCAGTGTCTCGATATTGGTCACTGCACGAACTCTGATCTTACCACGTCCGGTACGATAAGCCTCTTCACAGCCTCTGGTACCCAGAATCAGTCCTCCCGTAGGAAAATCGGGAGCTTTTACAATGGGAAGAATCTCATCAATAGTAGTATCTCTGTCTTCTTCGATACGATTATCAATAATTTTAACAACAGCCTGTACCACTTCACGAAGATTGTGAGGGGGAATATTGGTTGCCATACCTACCGCAATACCGGTAGTACCGTTGACCAGCAGGTTAGGATAACGGCTGGGCAGTACCAAGGGCTCTTTTTCGGTATCATCAAAGTTCGGTACGAAATCTACGGTATCTTTACCGATATCTGCCAGAAGCTCCATGGAGATCTTGGAAAGTCTTGCCTCGGTATAACGCATAGCTGCGGCACCGTCACCATCCATGGAACCGAAGTTACCGTGACCGTCTACTAAGGGATAACGGGTAGACCATTCCTGTGCCATATTAACCAATGCACCATAGATGGAGCTGTCACCATGAGGATGATATTTACCCATGGTATCACCGACAATACGTGCACTTTTACGATGCGGCTTGTCAGGACCATTGTTCAGTTCGATCATGGAATAGAGTACACGTCTCTGTACCGGCTTCAGACCATCCCTCACATCCGGAAGCGCACGGGATGCGATAACACTCATGGCATAGTCGATATAGAAAGTTTCCATTTTTTCTTTCAGATCGACTTCATGGATTTTATCAATCTCAGCCCCCGAAGGCTTATCAAAAATATCGTCGTTCATGTTTCCTCACATTCTGTCGTAAAATACGACGTTTCACATTTATAAAAATATTTAGATGTCCAGATTCTTAACAAACTGAGCATTTTCTTCGATGAATTCTCTTCTGGGTTCTACCTTGTCACCCATTAGAGTGGTAAAGGTCAGATCCAGTTCGGATTCGGTCTCTTCATCGTAATTTACACGAAGCAGAATACGTCTCTCGGGATCCATGGTGGTCTCCCAGAGCTGCTCCGCATCCATCTCGCCCAGACCTTTGTAACGCTGGATCTTGTTGTTCTGATCACGACCTACTTCTGCGAGAATGCTGTCCAGTTCTTCATCACTGTAGGCATACCATACCTTCTTATTTTTCTCCAGCTTATACAGAGGCGGCTTTGCCAGGAATACATGTCCCTGCTTGATCAGCTCCGGCATAAACCGATAGATGAAGGTCAGCAGAAGAGTACTGATATGGGCACCGTCTACATCGGCATCAGTCATCAAAATGATTTTATTGTAACGCAGTTTCGTTATATCGAAATCTTCATGGATACCGGTACCAAAAGCAGTGATCATTGCTTTGATCTCAGCATTGGCATAGATCTTATCCAGTCTTGCTTTTTCTACGTTCAGGATCTTACCACGTAAGGGCAGGATAGCCTGGGTTGCACGGGAACGTGCCGTCTTCGCACTTCCTCCTGCAGAGTCTCCCTCTACGATGTAGATTTCACAGTTCTTCGGATCCTTATCGGAACAGTCTGCCAGCTTACCGGGCAGAGCCATGGTATCCAAAGCGGTCTTTCTTCTGGTGAGGTCTCTTGCCTTACGGGCTGCCTCTCTGGCACGCTGCGCCAGGATGGACTTCTCACAGATAGACTTTGCAATCTGCGGATTCTGCTCTAAGAAATAGGTCAGCTGCTCACTGACAATATTGTCAACTGCACCTCTTGCCTCACTGTTACCAAGTTTCTGCTTGGTCTGTCCTTCAAACTGAGGGTCCTCGATCTTGACACTGACAATAGCAGTCAGACCTTCTCGGATATCTTCACCGGACAGATTCGGCTCACTGTCTTTTAACAGCTTTGCACTTCTGGCATAATCATTAAAAGTCTTCGTGATAGCATTTCTAAAGCCCTGTAAATGGGTACCTCCCTCAGGAGTATTGATGTTATTTACAAAGCTGAATACGCTCTCGTTATAAGAATCATTGTGCTGGAAGGATACTTCCACATACACATTGTTCTTCTCGCCTTCAAAATACAGGATATTTTCGTATAAAGGCTCTTTACTCTTGTTCAGGTAAGCAACAAATTCCTTGATACCACCCTCGTAGTAGAACTCAACGACTTTCTGCTTTTTACCATTTTCCAGAGTAATGGTATGTATTTTACCGATCTTACCGCCGGTGCGGGCTTTGGTAGATTCCTCGGAAGTAGCAAAAGCATCTGCAAATGCCTCAGAATCATCCTTGACGGATTCCTTTACCGCAGCATCGGAAGCAGGATCATCTGAAGATGCAGAGGTATCTTTTGCATCTTCCTGTGCTCTCTGTAACAGCTCGCTGATCTGTTCATTTTCATGTTCCGCAGACATTGCTTCCAGAGAAGTTTCTTCCTCGGTACGGTTATCTCTTAAAATGATGCGCAGTCCCTTGGTCAGGAATGCCATCTCTCTGAGTCTTCTCTTCAGTACATCAAAATCATAAACCGTCGTCTCGGTAAAAATCGTATCATCCGGCAGGAAAGTAACCTTCGTACCGGTCTTTTCCATAGGGCAGGTGCCGATCTCTTTCAGAGGATAGCACACATGACCTCTCTCGTAACGCTGCTTATATACCTTGCCGCCCTGGCAGATTTCTACTTCCAGCCAGTTGGAGAGGGCATTTACAACAGATGCACCTACGCCGTGCAGACCACCGGATACCTTGTATCCCCCACCGCCGAACTTACCGCCGGCATGAAGGATCGTAAATACGACTTCTACTGCGGGGCTTCTACTGCGGGAATGCCTGCTTTGTGGTTGATACCTACGGGAATTCCTCGTCCGT
Organism: Odoribacter splanchnicus; assembly: GCA_963623435.1. Classification (GTDB taxonomy): domain Bacteria; phylum Bacillota; class Clostridia; order Lachnospirales; family Lachnospiraceae; genus Acetatifactor. The sequence goes on along the minus strand of CAVFMG010000018.1, from coordinate 20,412 downwards.
TATCAATAACAGTAATGGAGTTGTCTTCATTGATAGTTACGTCAATGGTATCACAGAATCCTGCCAGTGCTTCATCTACTGCATTGTCTACGATCTCATATACCAGATGATGCAGTCCTCTGCTGGATGTGGTACCGATATACATTCCCGGACGCTTTCTTACAGCCTCCAGACCTTCCAATATCTGAATCTGATCCGCGCCGTATTCATGTTCTACCGCGGTATTGTTCATATTTTCTTCGCTCATGATTCCTCACATTCTGCCCTACAGGCTGCCAAAATTATACGCATCTGTCCTGGATGCTTCCGGTTCTGATTTCAGTCCCATATTTTCGTTTACACATGTGACAGTTCCGGCGGATACCTTGAATACCCGGTTGATTTCAAACCGGTTATTTACAAACTCTTCCAGACCGGTACAGGTAATGATCGTCTGAATATCTCCGATGCTGTTCAACAAATAGTTTTGCCGGTTACTGTCCAGTTCAGACAATACATCGTCAAGTAACAGGATCGGTGTATCTTTCGTGATTCGTTTTACCAGTTCGATTTCCGATAATTTCAGTGAGAGAGCAGCAGTACGCTGTTGCCCCTGAGATCCGAACTTTCGGATATCTACGTCCCCTACCAGGAAAGAAAAGTCATCTCTGTGGGGTCCAATGGATGTCATTTTTGCCCGCATATCACGATCCTGGCTGTTTTTTAACTTACTTTCAAATTCATCCAGCTCCACATCCGGCTCGTACTGGATACGGATCTCTTCTCTGCCGCCGGACAGTTTTTTATGAATCTCATAAATGATCTCATTCAGCTGTTCTACGAACAGCTTTCTGCGTTCTATGATCTTGCTTCCGTAAGATACCAGCTGCATATCCCAAATCGTCAGGGTCTCCTTCAAATCTGGATTCATATACATATCTTTCAGAAGTTTATTGCGCTGATTTACTATTTTGTTGTAATGATTGAGATTGTAAAGATAAAAATTATCCAGCTGGCACAATTCCATATCTACGAATCTTCTTCGCTCTGCAGGACCGTTTTTAATGATTCCAAGGTCTTCCGGTGAAAAAAATACGACATTACAAAGTCCCAGAAGATCCGCTGCTTTCTTGATCTTCTGACCATCAATGGCAATTCCCTTGGATTTGGACTTTCTCAGATGCATATCCACGCGGATCTCTTTGCCGTCCTTTTCGAGATATGTTCTGATATGAGCCTCTTCCTTGTCGAAATTAACGATTTCTCTGTCCTTGCTTCCCTTATGCGATTTGGTGGTGGCAGCTACATAAATTGCTTCCAGGATATTCGTCTTGCCCTGCGCATTGTCACCGTAGAGAATATTCGTACCACGGTCGAACTGCAGGACAAGGGAATCATAATTCCTGTAATCTGCCAATTCTATTGATTTGATGATCATAGTAACCTGCTTACTCTATTACGATGGTCTCGCCATCATATTCCACTTTATCTCCGGATACCAGCTTTTTGCCTCTCTGGGTCTCGGTCTGTCCGTTTACTTTTACCAGACCGTCCTGTACGGCAAATTTAGCATCCACGCCGGATTCTACTACGCCGGCTGCTTTTAATGCCTGACCGAGCTTAATATAATCATCCTTCAAACGGATTGTATGCATACCTATAACCTCATTTCTAAGCTACTGTCGTAAAGTTCACGGGAAGGATCAGGTAAATATAGCTTTCCTCTACATTTTTTATAAAGCAGGGAGCCTTAGGATTTACCATATAAAGATCTACTTCCTCATCATCGATAACACGAAGAGCATCGATCAGGAACTTGGGATTGAATCCGATCATCATATCCTTACCCTGCTTCTGAATATCGATTTCTTCGTTCATGCTTCCCAGAGCGGAATTGATTTTAAGTTCCATGCCGTTGTCTGTAATATTTACGATAATCGGCTTCTTATCGCCTTCCTTTACCAGAAGAGTAGCACGATCAATACAGCTTAAGAATTCCTTCTTGTTAACTTTTACTTTCGTCTCGTAATCGCTGGAAAGCATCTGGTCGATCCTGAAATACTCTCCTTCGATCAGACGGGATACCACAACTGTCTTGTCAAATTCAAATACAATATGCTTTTCAGTGAAGGAAATCGTTACATCACTGTCAGCATCTCCGGGTAAAATCTTACTTACTTCGTTCAGAGTCTTACCGGGTACCACTACCTTTTTCGGAGTATAGCTGTTCTTCATCTGAATCTTACGGATGGAGATACGATGTCCGTCCAGAGATACGATCTTAAATTCATCTCCGTTAATATCAAACAGTTCTCCTGTCATCAGTTTATTATTATCATTATCAGAGATAGAGAAAATCGTCTGTCTTACCAGTTCCTTTAAGGTAAACTGGCTAATCACGATACTGTCATCTCTCTCTACTGCGGGAAGATAAGAAAAATCTTCGCCAGATTTACCGATAATGGTGAACTTTGCCTTTTCGCAGGTAATGACTGTCTTAAAAGAAGCATCAGTCTCGATGGTAATATCACTGTCAGGAAGTTTACGCACGATCTCAAGGAATATTTTGGCATCCAGGGCAATAATACCTTTTTCTACGATCTGTCCCTCTATGGTTGTCTCAATGCCAAGTTCCATGTCGTTGGCGGTAAGTTTAATTTCTCCGTTAGTAGCATCTACTAAAATACATTCCAGAATAGACATTGTAGTCTTACTGGGAACAGCTTTGGATACGATCTGTACGCCATTTAAAAGGTTTGCTTTTGAACAGACTAATTTCATGTGTGCATAATTTCCTTTCTTGTTGATTTGCGTACGCGCGGATACGCGTTGTATAAAAATATTAAAAGAATTTCGTAGTCTCCTTAATAAGGGATGTTGATATGTGCATAACCAGTCTTATTATACTATTTTTCAAGGCAAAATGGAATGGAAATCTTAGTGGATTTGGCAGAATAACCTAAGAATAACTCTTAACTTATTCACACCGTACCATACCTGTTCCTGACCCCTTAAAATAGTTATCAACAAATAATCACATCTTGTTCCCAAAGATATACACATTCTTATCTTAAGAAGGATTAATCTTTTTGGTGATGATATCAATTTTATTACGAAGTTCCTCGTTTGTCTGGATCTCTGCGGCTACTTTATTAACGCCGTGAATGATCGTTGTATGGTCTTTTTTTCCTAAAAGCTTACCTATATTAGTAAAGGAAGTATCCGTCAGCTCTCTGCACAGGTACATAACGACCTGACGGGGTTGTACGAACTCGGAATTTCTCTTCTTGGAAGTGATATCTTCCGGCTTCACACCAAAATGTTCCGCTACTACATTAATAATAAGAGTAGGAGTGATCTCCTTGGGCTTATTGGGATAGATGACATCCTTCAGGGCTTCTTCAGCCAGGGAAAGTGTCAGATCTACCTTATTTAATTTAGCGAAAGCGATGATCTTGTTAAAAGCGCCTTCCAGCTCACGAATGTTGGATTTGATATTCGTGGCAATGTATTTGATGATCTCTTCATCAATCTGACGGTCGTAGGTCTCTGCATTTTTCCGTAAAATAGCCATTCGGGTCTCATAATCGGGCGGCTGGATATCAGCAATCAGACCCCATTCGAAACGGGAACGGAATCGTTCATCTAAAGTCTCCATTTCCTTGGGCGGCTTATCGGAAGATAAAATGATCTGCTTATGGGCAGCGTGCAGGGCGTTGAACGTATGGAAGAATTCTTCCTGGGTACTTTCCTTACCTATAATAAACTGTACATCATCGACCATGAGCACATCTACGTTACGATATTTCTCACGCAGCTTGGTCATGGAAGCCGCATTACCACTACGAATAGACTCGATCACTTCATTGGTGAATTCCTCACTGGTGACGTAGAGTACCTTCTTGTCCGGATCCTGTTCTAAAATAAAATGTCCAATAGAATGCATCAGGTGGGTCTTGCCCAGACCGGGTCCTCCATATAAATAGAGAGGATTGTAGACTTCTCCCGGAGATTCTGCAACCGCAAGGGATGCGGAATGAGCGAATTTATTGTTGCTTCCTACGACGAAAGTATCGAATTTGTACTTAGGGTTCAGATGAGCATCTTCATAATTTACACCGTAGATCTGATTCGGAGCAGACATCTCGTTCTCAGCGGGTTCTTCAGCCTTCACATCTTTTTCCAAAATAAAGCTGATATCATAAGGATGATCAAACATTTCGGTGATGGTTACCTGAAAAAAGCTCTTATATTTAGAAGAAATATAGTTTAGGGCATGCGCCTGATCAGACGGAATAATGATGCTTACCACATCATTTACCACATTATGAAACTCCAGAGGCTCCACCCATGTATGATAAGAAATGTCAGAAAGACTGTATTCTCTTCTGACAGCTTCTTTGATAGTTGTCCAATTTTCTTTGATTGCTTCCATTGATTTCCTCCCGGGCAAGCTGACGCTTGCGAAACTCCATTTCATTGTATAATAGAATTACAAATAATTCAAATGTAAGTTATGAACAGGTCATGGATAAAGTTATCCACAATCTGTTGATAAAGTTGTTCATAACTTGGTATATGAACAACTTTATCAACAGATTGTGGATAGCAATGTGTATATGTGGATAAATATGTGAAATTTAAAGATATCCACATTTACGGGGGACTTGTCCACTTTTACACGTGATTTACACAGAATATCCATAGAAAAAAATAAAATATCCACAAATAATCAACAGGCTGTGGATAACTCGTTTGTGGGTAAATATGGTGTATATCTATGTGGATAACTTATTTAAAATAATTTTTAGAATTTTGAAAAGCTCATTTTCTCTTGATTTTTCAGCATTTTTAATGATTTTTGCTTGACATTGACGGGCTTTTACATTACAATCAATATGCTATTTTCCGAAAGGAAGGCTCATTTTTTATGTGCCCAATTGTTGAAAAATATGTTTACCTTTTTATATAAGAAGGTTTAGAGAAGGAGGTGCCTTTCCATGAAGATGACATTTCAGCCTAAAAAGCGTTCCCATTCCAAGGTTCACGGTTTCAGAGCCAGAATGAGTACTCCCGGTGGAAGAAAAGTTTTAGCAGCAAGACGTGCAAAAGGAAGAAAGAAATTATCCGCATAGGTCACAGCAATGTGACCTTTTTTTCTCTTAACTTTCACGGTTGGAGGAGTGCATGCAGTTTTCGGAATCATTAAAGAAAAATGAACAGTTCCGTTTTGTGTACAAGAATGGCAGGTCCTATGCCAACAAGTACTTTATCATGTATGTGAAGGAAAATGGCCTTGATAAGAACAGAATCGGAATCAGTGTAAGTAAAAAAGTCGGTAACAGTGTGGTAAGACACCGGATTACGCGACTGGTCAGAGAAAGTTACAGATTACATGAAAGTGTATTCAATAGTGGTTTGGATATGGTAATCATTGCAAGACCGGCGGCAGCTTCCATAGGATATGAAGAAGCGGAAAGTGCGCTATTGCATCTTGCAAAACTTCATCATTTGATAAAAATTTATTTTTATCAGGATTAAATGTGATTCGTATATGAAAAGAATATTTATCGCCATAATCAGATTTTATCAGAAATATATCTCTCCTTATAAAGGTACAAAATGTCCTTATGTTCCCAGTTGCTCCCAATACGGTCTGGAAGCCATTGAAAAATATGGTGCGCTGAAGGGTGGACAGCTGGCGGCATGGAGAATACTTCGATGTAATCCTTTTTCCAAGGGTGGATATGATCCTGTTCCGTAAGATTTCAGAGAATGGCACATATTAGGAGGATAAATGAACGGTATTCTATTGACACAGAATTCCACATTAATTATCGGTCAGGTAGCATGGGTACTTGGTAAGATAATGGAAGGAATCTTTGAAGTTCTGAATATGATCGGTATTCCAAATATCGGTCTTGCAATCATCCTTTTTACAATTGTTGTTAACCTGTTGATGATGCCTCTTACCATCAAGCAGCAGAAGTTCTCTAAGCTGTCTGCGAAAATGAATCCCGAGATTCAGGCGATTCAGGCAAAATACAAGAATCGTAAGGATCAAGAAGCAACTCTGGCACAGAATCAGGAAATTCAGGCAGTATATGCCAAGTACGGAGTATCTCCTACGGGCAGCTGTCTCTATCTGTTAATTCAGATGCCTATCCTGTTTGCTCTTTATCGTGTCATCTATGCAATTCCCGCATATGTAGGAAGAGTTAAGGAAGCTTTCTTCCCTCTGGTAGATAACATTATTGATACTGTAGGTGCTACGGATCTGGTTCAGAATTTTACCAATTCCAGTATGTACAGCAAGCAGTTTAGTAATGCAAGCTTCGTAGCAGGAACCCATAGTGAGTATGTTCAGAACACTATTATCGACTGTCTGAACAAAGCATCTACTGCGGATTTTGCAAGTATCAGTGAGAAGTTTCCTTCTCTTACAGCAGATGTTACTAACACAGTGAGCAAACTGGAAGAGTACAATAACTTCCTGGGACTGAACATCGGTAACTCTCCTTCTTATCTGATGAAGGAAGCATGGGCAAACGGTACATGGCTGCTTGTCATCGGAGCATTGGCAATTCCCGTTCTGTCTGCAGTAACTCAGTGGATCAATGTAAAGCTGATGCCTCAGCAGGACACTTCCGCTACCAATGGTAACGACCAGGCGGCAGCAATGGCTTCTTCCATGAAGACCATGAACATGATTATGCCTCTGATGTCTGCATGGTTCTGCTTCACATTACCTTCCGGTATGGGATTGTACTGGGTAGCAGGTAGTGTTGTCAGAAGTATTCAGCAGGTAGTAATTAACAAGCACATCGACAAGATGAATTTTGATGATATTATCAAGAAAAATTCAGCAAAGAGTGCTAAGAAGCTGGAAAAGATGAAGGAACAGCAGGAAAAGCTGAATGCTTATGCAAGCATGAGCACCAAGAATATTCAGAAGAAAGCTAATATTTCTTCTAAGGTAGATAACAGTGAAGTATCTGCTGACAGCTATTCCGAAGTAAAAGAAGCTAAGCCCGGAAGTATGATGGCGAAGGCTAATATGGTCAGAGACTATAACGAGACTAACAGTCGTAAATAGAAAGTTTCCTTATAAATTGAGGAGGTAAATAACATGGACATGATCGAAGTATCTGCAAAGACAGTCAGTGATGCTATTACAGAAGCTTGTCAGAAGCTGGGTGTTACCAGTGATAAGCTGGATTACGAAGTAGTAGAAGAAGGCTCTTCCGGATTCCTCGGAATCGGAGCAAAGCCCGCTGTCATCAAAGCATCTGTGAAAAAGAGTTCTGTAGAAGAAGTTGCCAAAGTATTCTTAAGCGATGTATTTCAGGCAATGAATATGGAAGTTGTAATTGATATTAAGTACAACGAAGAAGAAAAGAGCATGGACATCGAATTAAGCGGTAATGAGATGGGTGTTCTGATCGGTAAGAGAGGACAGACACTGGATTCTCTTCAGTATCTGGTATCTCTGGTAGTAAATAAAGAGTCTGAAGAGTATATTCATGTGAAGGTTGACACTGAGAACTATCGTCAGCGCAGAAAAGAAACTCTTGAGAATCTTGCCAAGAACATTGCTTATAAGGTTAAGAGAACCAAGAGAAGTGTATCTCTGGAGCCTATGAATCCTTACGAGAGAAGAATCATTCATTCCGCATTGCAGAATGATAAATATGTTACTACTCACAGTGAAGGGGAAGAGCCTTTCCGCAGAGTTGTAGTTACTCTGAAGAGATAGTTATAACAGAGAGTGATAAAAAAAGTAATAAAAAAGTAATAAAAAGTAGAAGCCGGTATTAGAAATTCATTCTATATACCGGCTTTTATTTACAACCGGGCTTTTTTTGGAGTATAATTATATCTATTATGAACAGTTATAGATAGTTATAGAAATAGAAAGATATGAGTGTTTTTATGGAAAATTATAGAAACGAGACAATTGCTGCCATTGCGACTGCTTTATCGGATTCTGGAATCGGAATTGTAAGAATCAGCGGTGAAAACGCCATACATATAGTAGATGGAATATTTCGTACTCCATCCGGTAAGCGGATTCTTACAAATGTACAAAGTCATACCATTCATTATGGCTATATTGTAGACAGAGAGGAAAATATTATTGATGAAGTTATGGTTGCTGTCATGAAAGCACCGAAGAGTTATACCACAGAGGATACTGTGGAGGTTAACTGTCATGGTGGAGTACTGGTAGTGCAGAAAGTATTACAGACAGTACTGAAAAACGGTGCAAGAATGGCAGAACCGGGAGAATTCACCAAGAGAGCTTTTCTGAACGGAAGAATCGATCTGTCCCGGGCAGAAGCGGTCATCGATGTGATTCATTCGCAGAATGAATATGCATTGTCTTCTTCGGTAAGCCAGTTAAAGGGAAGACTTTCCGATAAAATTCATAAGTTAAGAGAAGACATTTTATATCAGATTGCATTTATCGAATCGGCA
>CAVFMG010000018.1:0-11945 GCA_963623435.1 Odoribacter splanchnicus | reverse complement strand
AACATATCAGCCTGGATGGATATCCGGAGCAATTATTAGCAAAGGTTGCAGTTTACAGACAGGAGATTGCAAAACTTTTAGCAACAGCAGATAACGGCAGACTGATAAAAGAAGGAATATCCACGGTAATCGTGGGTAAACCGAATGCCGGCAAATCTTCTCTGCTTAATATGCTGCTGGGAGAAGACAGAGCTATTGTTACGGAAATTGCAGGTACTACCAGAGATGCTTTGCATGAGAGCATTAATCTGCATGGAATCAGTCTGAATATGATAGATACCGCCGGAATCCACGATACACAGGATATTGTGGAGAAAATAGGCGTGGAACGTGCCAAAAAATATGCAGCGGAAGCGGATCTGATCTTATATGTGGTGGATGCTTCCGAAGACCTGGATGAGGATGATCAGGAGATCATCTCTCTGTTAAAAGGAAAGAAAGCCATTATTCTTCTTAATAAATCGGATTTGGAGAATAAGATTACCGAAGATGTCTTGAAAGAAAAATTAGAGGGAATGAAAGATAACGGCAACACAGAAGATATTAAGATTCTTCGTACTTCGACGATTGATCCTTCTGCAGATAATTCCGGGATGGAAGAACTGGAAGAGACCATTCGTAACATGTTTTTCGAGGGTGAATTAAAATATAACAATGAGCTGGTCGTGACGAATATGCGTCACAAAGAAGCACTTCAGGATGCTCTGAACAGCCTGGAGTTGGTACAGAGAAGTATCGAAGACGGTATGCCAGAAGATTTTTATTCCATTGACCTGACAAGTGCGTATGCTTCTCTCGGTAAGATCATCGGAGAAGAAGTGGATGAAGATGTGGTAAATGAGATTTTCTCCAAATTTTGTATGGGTAAGTGATAATAAGTAACAACCAGAAGGAATGGATATTATGGAACTAAAGAAACAGGTAGATGTATGTGTAGTAGGTGCCGGTCATGCCGGATGTGAAGCGGCTTTAGCTTGCGCAAGGCTTGGACTACAGACCGTTATATTTACTGTAAGTGTAGACAGTATTGCTTTGATGCCCTGTAATCCTAATGTCGGTGGTTCTTCCAAGGGACACTTGGTCAGAGAACTGGATGCCCTCGGCGGAGAAATGGGTAAAAATATTGATAAGACCTTTATTCAGTCGAAAATGCTGAATGTATCCAAGGGACCTGCGGTACATTCCCTGCGCGCGCAGGCGGATAAGGCGGAATATTCCAGAGCCATGCGTAAAGTGTTGGAGAATCAGGACAATCTGCTGATCAAACAGGCAGAGGTTTGTGATCTTCTCTGGGAAGAAACCGAGGATCATAAAAAGAAAATCACCGGTGTGAAGACTTTTACCGGTGCTATCTATGAATGTAAAGCAGTAGTACTGTGTACCGGAACCTATCTGCGAGCCAGATGTCTGTGCGGAGAATCCATTACCTATACCGGACCCAATGGTTTACAGGCAGCTAATCATCTGACCGATTCCCTGAAAGCTATGGGCATCGAGATGCGCCGTTTCAAGACGGGAACTCCCGCCAGAATGGACAAGCGTTCTCTTGATTTTTCCAAGATGGAAGAGCAATTTGGAGATGAGAGAATCGTTCCTTTTTCCTTTTCTACAGATCCAGAGTCCGTACAGAAAGAGCAGGCTTCCTGCTGGTTGACCTATACCAATGAGAATACCCATGAGATTATCCGTAATAACCTGGATCGTTCTCCTATCTATGCCGGTATTATCGAGGGAACCGGTCCCAGATATTGTCCTTCGATTGAGGATAAGGTCGTTAAGTTTGCGGAAAAAGAGAGACATCAGGTGTTTATCGAACCGGAGGGTCTGCACACGAATGAAATGTACGTCGGCGGCATGTCCTCTTCTCTTCCGGAAGATGTACAGTTAGCTATGTATCGTACCGTTCCCGGACTGGAACATTGTGAGATCGTAAGAAATGCTTATGCCATTGAATATGACTGTATTAATGCAAAACAGTTGACCCCTTCTCTGGAGTTCAAAAATATCAGCGGTCTGTTTAGCGGAGGACAGTTCAACGGAAGCAGCGGCTATGAAGAAGCCGCTTCTCAGGGATTGATTGCCGGTATCAATGCGGCAATGTCTATTCTGCACAGAGAACCTTTGATCCTGGATCGTTCCGAAAGTTATATCGGAGTCCTGATTGATGACCTGGTGACTAAGGATAACAGAGAGCCTTACCGTATGATGACCTCCAGAGCGGAGTATCGTCTTCTGCTGCGTCAGGATAATGCGGATCTGCGTCTTCGTAAGAAAGGCTATGAGATTGGTCTGATCTCACAGCAGGAATATGATGCTTTGGTTGAGAAAGAAACTTTGATCGACCGGGAAATTCAGAGATTGAAAAATACTTCCGTAGGTGCAAATAAGGAAATTCAGCATTTCTTGGAAGAGAGCGGTAGTTCTCCTCTGAAGACTGCGGCTACCCTGGCAGAGCTGATCTGCAGACCGGAACTGGGATATGAAGCATTGGCGCCTATTGATAAAGAGAGACAGCCTCTTCCTCCCACCGTTGTAGAACAGGTGGAAATCGAGATCAAATACGAAGGCTATATTATCAGGCAGAAGCGTCAGGTAGAACAATATCGTAAGATGGAGAAAAAACTGATTCCGGAAAACCTGGATTATGATGATGTACCTTCTCTACGACTGGAAGCCAGACAGAAGCTGAAAGAATTCCGTCCGATTTCCGTGGGACAGGCATCCCGTATCTCCGGAGTATCTCCGGCAGATATTTCCGTATTGCTGGTATATCTGGAACATTACAAAGCAACGAAATAATACCATGGAGGAATACATGGCAGATTATAATACAGAACAATTTGAAAAAGACTGTAAGGCACTGGGTGTGACCTTAAGCGATGAACAGATCCGGCAATTCCTTAAATACTATGAAATGCTGGTGGAGTGGAACGAGGTCATGAACCTTACTGCAATTACTGAATACGATGAAGTTATGAAAAAGCATTTTGTGGACAGTATCTCTCTCTGCAAGGCTTATGACGTGACTCAGAAGAAAACAGTGATCGATGTGGGAACCGGTGCTGGATTCCCGGGACTTGCACTGAAAATTGCATTTCCAAATCTACAGGTTACTCTGTTGGATTCCCTGAATAAGAGAATCAACTTTTTAAATGAAGTAATTGCTGCACTGGGTCTGACCGGTGTGGAGACGATTCATGGTCGTGCGGAAGATTATGCCAAAGCGGGAAAATGCAGAGAAAAATATGATCTCTGTGTATCCAGAGCAGTGGCAAATCTCTCTACATTATCAGAGTATTGCCTTCCTTTTGTAAAGGTAGACGGAAAGTTTATCTCTTATAAATCCGAAAAAATAACGGAAGAGATAAATGCTGCACAGAAAGCTGTGAAAGTACTTGGTGGAAAAATGGATGGGCAGGTGGAATTTACACTTCCTGATTCTGATATTTATCGGAATCTCTTTATCATCACGAAGGAAAAATTCACCCCTGCCAAATATCCCAGAAAAGCAGGTTTACCGTCCAAAGATCCCTTATCATAGAATGTAAAGCTTGTGTTAAGATTTTTTACTTTAGTAAAAATCGTTTACACTAAGACAAAATTCATATAAGATAAAATTAATGGATTACTTCAATATAGAACACATGTTCTATAAGGAGATATATGAACATTGTTAAAAATATAAAACCGGATGAGTGGACCTGTGATACCGAGATCGGCAGAAAAATGATAGAGATGCTGGAGACGGAAAGAAAAAGAATTGTTTCTGAACTTCATGATACTTCTCTGCAGAATATTGCTCATTTTGTCCATAAGATTGAGCTTGCTTCCTTATATATAGATAAAGATCCTGCCAGGGCGAAAATGGAATTAAATTCTGTAAATAAAGGATTACATAACGTCATCGAAGATATCAGAAGTACTATTTTCAATCTGCGTCCTATGACATTTGATGATTTGGGATTAAAAGCTTCTTTTGAGAGATTACTGGATTTGTTGAATGTTGACAGAGAATATACGATGGATGTGAAGATTGATGATGTTTCATGTGAAACAGACGACTATTTCTGTATCACCTTATATCGTGTGGTTCAGGAATGTCTGTTAAATATCAGAAAGCATTCACTGGCTACGAAAGTTCTATTCCATTGTATTAAATCTGAAGATCAATATGAAATTATAATACAGGATAATGGTAAGGGATTTACCATGGAAGAAGCAGAAGATAAGGCAGACAGCCATTTTGGTTTGGCACTGATTCATGAAGGTGTTGGTCTGTTGGATGGTACAATTTATATCAGTTCTGCAATTCATCAGGGTACAAAGATAGATATTAAGATTCCCTTAGATTTACATCCAGCTGAAAAAAAGGTCAGCCAGGACAAAGCATAAGTATACATAAGTAAGCGAGGGATATATATGAGTATAAGAGTTATGTTGGCAGATGATCATGTTCTTATGAGAGAAGGAATTCGTCAGTTACTGGAATTTGACGGATCTATCTCTGTGGTTGCCGAAGCTAATAATGGTCTAGAATGTATGGAGCAGTTATTGACAGTTCATCCTGATATGTTACTGCTTGATATTAATATGCCTGTTATGAATGGAATCGAAGTACTTCAGGAGATTAAAAAGAAAAATATTTCTGTAAAAGTCCTGGTGCTTACCGTACATAACGAAGTAGAATATCTTCTGAAAGCAGTGGATATCGGTGTAGATGGTTATATCATGAAAGATGCTGAATCTGCAGAATTGAAGAGTGCCATTAACTGCATTATACAGGGAGATACTTATATTCAGCCTAGCCTGGTACCGGCACTTAACAGTCGACTGGTATCCAGAGATATTGATAAAGAGAAAATCAACAGTCTGACTAAGAGAGAGTTGGAAGTACTTATTAAAGTCGCTAACGGAATGTTCAATAAGGAAATTGCAACATCTCTGAATATCAGTGAGAGAACAGTAAAAAATCATATTTCTAATATTTTCAAAAAGATTGATGTATCTGATCGGACACAGGCAGCTGTGTTTGCTATCAAAAATAATCTGATTAAATTGTATTAGTGTCCTGCCAACCTTTGCAGACATCTACCCACTGCAGGAAGTTTGAATATTTCTCTAATTCAGAAATTGTTAATTCAATCGCACTGTTAGAACTTCCTGCAGCCGGAAATACAGTTTCAAATCTTTTCAAGGATTCGTCTAAATATACTTTCACATTTTCATTAACTGCAAAAGGACATACTCCACCGATAGCATGACCAATAATACCCTCAACTTCTTCTGCCGGAATCATTTTTGCTTTTGCTCCGAAAAAGTGTCTGTACTTTGCATTATCAATTTTCGTATCCCCTGCTGTAACAATCAAAATCGGCTGATCACCTACTAAGAAGGACATTGTCTTGGCAATACGTTTTTCTTCACAGTGAAGTGCTTCTGCTGCTAATTCTACAGTTGCACTGGATACATCAAATTCCAAAACGTGATTATCCATGTGAAAAGGTTTAAAATATTCTCTTACTTTATCAATAGCCATATTATATACCTCGTTATTATATAGATTTTAAATATTTAAACAGTTTCATCCTAGCATATAAAATAAAGTAAAACAAGTTACATAAATATCCTTTTTTTCTAAAATAGATACTAGATATAGGGGTAAAATCATAAAATGTTTCACGTGAAACATTCTATGATTTTATAAGAAAACTATACTAGATAATGTTTCACGTGAAACATTGTAACCCAAGATGTAGTGGGCAAAATTGTGAAACATTTTATGAAAGAAGTGTGAAACATGATACTTACGGGAAAAACGTGAAATACAACCCTACAATATCTAGTGTTTGCCCGATAAATGCGTATAAAGTATCAACTTTTTGTAGCATTTTTACCTTGTAACATAGAAATGCTCATGCTATTATTATAGAAGTGGTTTTACATTACAGAATGGAGGATTTCATAATGTTAGAATTCAAATATGATACACAATTATTAATTGAAGGAACAGATTTGGATGAAGATGAGATCAACGACTACATAACAGAACATTTCAAGGGAGATTGTCTGTTAGCAGTAGGAGATGAAGAACTGATCAAGATTCATTTCCATACCAATGAGCCCTGGAAGGTTCTGGAGTATTGTGCTTCTCTCGGAGAAATCTATGATATCGTAGTAGAAGATATGGATAGACAGTCCAGAGGTTTGCACGGCTAAATCAATAAGAAGGACATGGTGGAAAAACAAATATGGGTAGAATTATTGCAATAGCAAACCAGAAGGGTGGCGTAGGTAAGACAACTACGTCCATTAATTTGTCTGCGTCTCTGGCTGCAAAAGGTAAAAAGGTATTAGTAATTGATACAGATCCTCAGGGAAATACTACCAGTGGATTTGGTATTGAAAAAAATGAATTGGAAAATACCATTTATGAATTGATCCTGGGAGAGTGCTCCATCCGGGATTGTATTATTTCAGATGTTGTTAAGAATGTATCTGTAATTCCTTCTAATGTTAATCTGGCAGCGGCTGAAATTGAATTGATTGGAGTAGATAAGAAGGAATTCATTTTAAAAAATGAAGTGGATTATGTGAAGGATGATTACGACTTTATTATCATTGACTGTCCTCCTTCTCTGAATATGCTTACCATCAATTCCATGACAACAGCAGACAGTGTACTGGTTCCCATTCAGTGTGAGTATTATGCACTGGAAGGATTAAGCCAGTTGATTCATACCATAAATCTGGTAAAAGAGAGACTGAACCCGGATCTTACTATTGATGGTGTTGTTTTCACTATGTATGATTCCCGTACCAATCTGTCTATGCAGGTGGTAGAAAATGTTAAACAAAATCTGAATCAAAAGGTGTATAATACATTAATTCCCCGAAATATCAGATTAGCAGAAGCTCCCAGTTATGGTATGCCTATCAATATGTATGATCCAAAATCTGCCGGAGCAGAAGCTTACATGCAACTTGCAGAAGAAGTAATTAAGAACAAGTAAAAGTTAGAGGAGAAGAACGGTATGGCAGCAAGAGGATTGGGAAAAGGTCTGGATTCTCTGATACCTAATGCATTAGGGGAGACAAAGACAAAAAAAGAAACAACAGCAAAATCAAAGACAGAGACAGCAGAGGGAAAAGAACCACAGACCCTTGTGAAAATTACAAAAGTAGAGCCTAACAGAGAACAGCCCCGTAAGAATTTCGATGAGGATGCTCTGCAGGAACTGGCAGATTCTATTAAGCAGTTCGGTCTGTTACAGCCTATTCTGGTACAGGATCGCAAGGATTATTATGAGATCATCGCCGGTGAGAGAAGATGGCGTGCAGCCAAGCTGGCAGGTCTGAAAGAAGTTCCGGTTATTATTCGTAATTACACGGAGCAGGAGATCGTAGAGATTTCCCTGATTGAAAATATCCAGCGTGAGGATCTGAACCCTATTGAAGAAGCACAGGCTTATAAGAGATTGTTGACAGAGTTTCATCTGAAACAGGATGAGGTAGCGGAGAGAGTATCCAAGAGCCGTGCCGCTGTTACGAACTCTATCCGACTTCTGAAGTTAAATGAAGAAGTGCAGCGCATGGTAGTAGATGAGATGATCAGCACCGGACATGCGAGAGCATTACTGGCTGTGGAGAATCCGGAAGAACAGTATAATCTCGCACAGCGTATTTTTGATGAAAAGCTGAGTGTACGTGATGTAGAGAAACTGGTAAAGAATTTACATAAACCTGCAAAGCCTAAAAAGGTAGATGACAAGACCATGCAGGTAATTTACCAGGATATCGAGGAAAAACTGAAACAAAAGCTTGGCAGAAAAGTAACCGTGACATCCAAGGGAGAAGGATCCGGTAAGATCGAAATTGAATTTTACAATCATGAGGATCTGGACAGACTCCTGGATGTACTGAATAAATAAGAGAGATAAGTAGTGAAATAGAGATACGAAGGAGAGTATTATGACAGGTAGTACTTTTTTGAATCAGATCGGTCTGGGTGGATTCGACTTAGGATACCTTCTGATCGGAATGGCAGTAGTGATTCTGCTGTTATTTATATTCTTGATTCTGTTGATCGTGCAGATTCGGAAGACAAGTAAGTTGAAGAAGAGACTGGACAAATTCCTCACCGGCAAAGACGGAGGAAGTCTGGAGCAGGATATCGCCGGTCTGTATGAGGATAATAAATTCCTCAAGGCAAATACCGAGAAAAATAAAAAGGATATCCGTACTTTATATAAGAACATGGAATCCGCTTATCAGAAAATGGGTCTGGTAAAATACGATGCATTTAATCAGATGGGCGGACAACTGAGTTTTTCCCTGGCTCTGCTGGATGAAAATAATAATGGATTTATTATTAATTCCGTTCATAGTTCCGAAGGATGCTATTCTTACACCAAAGAAATCAAACTCGGACAGTGTGCGATTGATCTGGGAGCGGAAGAGGCAGAAGCACTTTCCATGGCAATGGGGGAATAAAAGAGGAAGCAGCATATGAAGAGAATGAAACTGAGCGAGCTGACCGGAAACGAAATTCTTGCACAGTCATTGATGACTTGGGATTATCAGATCATTCTTCCGGAAGGCGCGGTATTAAAAAAAGAGTATATTGCTAAAATAGAAGAAATGGGTATCCTGGAAGTCTATGTAAAAGAAGACCAGACAAATGAAATAGTAATACTCAAAAAAGATATAGAAAAAACGATAAAAAGTAAAGTAAAAAGTATTCTGGAGAGACATACCTATCAGAATAACAAGGAACTGCAGGGACTGACCCAGGCGGCAGATGAGATCATTACCAATATTTTGGATGAAAAAGAAGTCGTGGAAAAAGTATTTGATATCCGGGAGAGGAGTGCAGATATCTATGAGCATTCCATCAGCTTGAGTTCCATGGCAATTCTGACAGCGCTTCGTCTGAATGTGGATAAACAGGTGATCCATGATATCGGTGTGGGATGTCTGTTGCATGACATCGGACTTAGGTATACGACCTTGGATTATGAAGGCAAATTCATGGAGGATATGAAGCCTGAAGCACTGGCGGAGTATAAGAAGCATCCGGTCTATGGATATACTTCTGTAAAAGATGAGACCTGGATCTCGGATGAGGTGAAGAAAATCATCCTCTATCATCATGAGAGACTGGATGGATCCGGATTTCCTCTTCGTCTGAAAGAAGCGAAGATTCCCTTTTCCTGCCAGATCGTTACGGTGTGTGATGCATTTGATGAGATGATCTGCGGTATCGCCCAGAGACGCAGCAGAGTCTATGAAGCGGTAGAATATTTAAAAAGCTTTAAAAATGTGAAATATAATGGTAAAATAGTAGACGCGTTTTTAAGTTTCACCGCAGTGTACCCCGCCGGAAGTCATGTACTGACCAGTGATGGGGAGGAAGCAATCGTCGTGTCACAGAACAAGGATTTCCAGGATCGTCCGGTGATTCGTATTATCCGGGATAAAGACGGACGGGAATTGAAGGAAGAGAAAATTCTGAATCTTGTAAAAGTTCTGAATGTGTATATTGAAAAAGGATTAGAATAATGCTGTCTGAATCAGAACAGCAGAATGGAGGAAGTCATGATAGACATTAAATTTTTAAGAGAAAATCCCGAGGTAGTCAAGGAGAACATCCGTAAGAAATTCCAGGATGAGAAGCTCCCTCTGGTAGATGAAGTGATCGCACTGGATGCCGAGAGCAGAAAGGCAAAGCAGGAAGCAGATGATCTGCGTGCTTCCAGAAACCGTATTTCCAAAGAAATCGGTGCACTGATGGGTCAGGGCAAAAAGGAAGAGGCAGAAGCCAAGAAGGCAGAAGTAGCTGCCGGTGCAAAGCGTCTGGCAGAGCTGGAAGCTTCCGAGACCGAACTACAGGAGAAAATCACCAAGATCATGATGGTCATCCCCAACATCATTGATGAGTCTGTTCCTATCGGTAAAGATGACAGTCAAAACGTAGAGATCGAGAAATTCGGCGAGCCCGTAGTTCCTGATTTTGAGGTTCCTTATCATGCAGATATTCTGGATCGTCTGAACGGTCTGGACAAGGAGAGTGCAGGACGTACCAGCGGTAACGGTTTCTATTACCTGATGGGCGATGCAGCAAGAATCCATTCCGCAATGATCAGCTATGCAAGAGATTTCATGATCGACAAGGAATTCACTTATTGTATTCCTCCTTTCATGATCCGCAGCAGTGTTGTAAACGGCGTTATGAGCTTCGCAGAAATGGAAGCTATGATGTATAAGATTGAAGGCGAGGATCTGTACCTGATCGGTACTTCCGAGCATTCCATGATTGGTAAGTTCAAGGGTCAGATCGTAGACGAGAAGAGCCTGCCCATTACCATGACTTCTTATTCCCCTTGCTTCCGTAAGGAAGTAGGTTCCCACGGAATTGAGGAGAGAGGTGTGTACCGTGTACACCAGTTCGAGAAGCAGGAGATGGTAGTGCTGTGTAAGCCTGAGGATTCCATGGACTGGTATAACAAGATGTGGTCCTATACTGTAGAGTTTTTCCGCAGCCTGGATGTACCAGTTCGTACCCTGGAGTGCTGCAGTGGTGATCTGGCAGATCTGAAGGTGAAATCCTGCGACGTAGAAGCATGGAGCCCCAGACAGAAGAAGTACTTCGAGGTTGGTTCCTGTTCTACCCTGGGTGATGCACAGGCAAGACGTCTGGGTATCCGTACCAAGGGTGAAAACGGAACTTATCTGGTACACACACTGAACAATACCGTACTGGCTTCTCCCAGAGGACTGATTGCATTCCTGGAGAATAATGTAAATGAGGATGGCAGCGTGAACATTCCCGTAGCTCTGCGTCCTTACATGGGTGGCAAGGAGAAAGTATTCCCCCAGAAGTAATAAATTCGTATTTTATAAAAACGACACAGACAGAAAGAGGGTGTTTTTTTGCATAAATATATGAGAGCTATCGGGTTTAGTGAATATACGGACCGGAAGAAATTAAAAGAATTACTGACAGATGTGATCATGAATTCCGATCATCGCGCATATACCATGAATCAGGAGGGTATTCTCCTGGGAGAATTCAGCAAAAATCACACCTCCACCAAGGGAGCCGTGGAATCCGGCACCTTTGGTGTGGCTGTCTGTGGAGAATTTGACGATAACGACAAATTCATCTATGAATATTATTTTCCGTATCTGACGGGAAGCGGCGTCACTTCTTACGAGGATGTTTCTGTGGAACGTCATGCGGATAAAGATTCCTATGCCGCTATCTGCGATGATATCAAGGTGGGAATCTCCATCATTTTCTATCTGCGGAACCGGATTCCCTACATCAAGGCACAGAGCACCGGAAAATTACCGATTCGTGGGACAACACTGACTTTATCCGGATTGTCTCTGAACGGAAGTATTCTGTTGCCGATTAAAAAGGATGAAGAGCAGGTTCTGCGGGTGAAAAGAGATTCCGCGAACCGGAATAAACTGCTGGCAGCTGCCAGACAGGGTGACGAGGATGCCATAGAGACCCTGACCCTGGAAGATATGGATATGTATACCACCATCTCCCGGAGAATCCAGAAGGACGACATTTTCAGTCTTGTGGACACCTATTTTATGCCTTATGGCGTGGAGTGCGACCAGTATTCCGTCCTGGGAGAGATTATGGACCTTCGTCTGGTGACTAACGACATCACCGGGGAAAAGGTATATATTCTCACCATTCTGTGCAATGAATTGACTTTTGATGTGTGCATCAACGAAAAGGATCTCTACGGAGAACCCCAGGTGGGACGCCGTTTTAAGGGATCTATCTGGCTGCAAGGATATATCAATTTTCCCGAGGAATAAGGTTGGAAATATCAAAAGCAGACTGGAAACTTTACCGTGAACGAGTATCGGTTTGGCAGGAACATTATATGGAAAAATTAACGGGAGAATACGTAAAATTGCTTACA
>CAVFMG010000017.1:0-29689 GCA_963623435.1 Odoribacter splanchnicus | reverse complement strand
CTCCTAAATCTTCATCCAGAGCCACGGATAATTTACCATCACTGTCAATTTTGCTGCTGCATGCGCTTCCGTCCGCCTTGCTGACAGACCAGCTCACGCCCTGTGCGGTTGCCGCTTTTACTGCTGCACTGTCTCCGCTGAATTTATAGGTGAAGTTCTGAGATTCACCGCGGGCTACGTCTGCCGGGTTGGGAGCAATGGTCAGTCCATCGATCCACACATATCCGTCACTCTCTTCGTCAGAGAGTGTGTTACGAAGCTTGATGGTCTCGGAGACATTATAGGACTTGTCCTGGTAGACAAATGTCATCTCCAGTTTTACCTTATGCTTCTTCTCCAGATCGGTCAGATCAATCTTGAACGCGGTGACATACTCCGCCATCAGAGAAGGCGCCATCTTGGAAGGATCTCCCCATTCGGTAATCTTGCCGTCAGCGTCTTTGGTATTCGCTGTTTCATACAGATATAACTGGTTCGCTGAAGCATATTCTTCACCGGCATTTTGCCCCTGCCAGCGGACCATATACACATTATCATTATTGCGCAGGAGCAGCTCGGCAACCGGCACATTCTCTGCAACGGTATTGCCTTCCACATCCACTGCCTGTCCGGTAGTCGTGTGGAAACTGATGCCCCGTTCCACATCGATGATCAGATCAATGAGCTGATTGGCAGTAAGCTGTGCTTCTTCCTGCAGTGTCAGTTCCTTGTTACCTCTCATGTAAGAATTGTTGCCGGCGATCACAAATGCACCCACGGCTCCTGCCACAATAGTCATGATTGCCAGTGATACGATGATTTCTACTAATGTGAAACCTTTTTTACCGATATGCATAGTCAGCCTCCTTACTTAGTTTTTTTTAAAATCTTGCCGGTTTTTCCCACCGTAGTAATCTCTATTACTCTGTTTCCACCACTTACTGTCACTTTCTGACAATAGGTCTGCTCCGCTTGCCCTACGCTGTTAGTTCCCTGTTCAAAAGCTCCCGAAGCACGGTTAAATACTAAGAATAAACCGGTCTTCTCGGCATCTGTCTTACTACCGATATTTACATAGGGATCATTTCCCTTTATAGTGCCGTCCTTCAGATCATATTCAGTAGCATTGCCTTCAAATGTAACCTTAATTGTAATGGCATCATTTCCTACCGTACGGTTCGTCACTAACGTTCCTCCCTGATAGATCTGTGCCTTATATTCCTTCTGTGCAGCATCATAATACAGCCGGAACTCCACCTGATTCTGCTCTTTTCCCAGAGTAAGGACTCTGGTCCGTTCCAGAGTAGATACGATCTCATCCGCACATTTATTCACTTTTCTGCCGGACAGCGTACCGATGGAAATGGAAAAAACACCGATTAAAATTACCATTATGGCAATTACCACCACCAGCTCCACCAGCGAATATCCTCTGTTGTTATTGTTTCTGCCAGTTTTCATATACAATCAGATCTCCCAGATTAATATCACTTTCTGAATATACCTTGCTGTCTCCACGCAGGTAACCTTCTCCCCCTCTTAAGAAATCCGTCACATGGTACTCATTGCTGCCTACCTGAGTGGAATATGTCAGCACATGTAAGACTGCCTCTCTGTCAGGCTGCACCTTCACATTTTCACCCAAAGTGATGTTGCCTCCCGCCAAGATCGTACCTTTGAAATCCTTATTAACGGTCACATTCCCCGTTGCAATGATCAGCCCATTGAACTTATCCTGTCCATTTCCTGTATAGGTATAGTCGTCAGCTATAATCAGAGCCTTGTCTGCCGCATCCGACTCACCGAAATAGCATGCAGCTTCTCTCTGCTGCGGTGTCAATGTTGTGTCTGCATTTAAGACACTCTTATACTCCACAATCTTACTATCATCCACCAGATTTTTGAAAATGCTTCTTTCTTTTTCAGCAGAAGACAGCTGTTCATAGACATCCAACATTTTCTTACACAGAGCCTGGAATTTCGTCCGGTCAGCAGCAAGCAGGGACTGATATCCGCTGTTCTCTTCATCACTTGTCAAAGTCGCACTGTGAAGCTTTCTGCCAGTGCCCGATGTCTGAACGACATTGCCGGCCAGATGCATAATATAAGCTCCCGCAGCCTCATCACGAATCTGAATATCATTACTATACAGGCTCGCATAAGCATCCATGGTAGATTTATTAACCTTGTAATAATCCTGAAAATACTTATTTGCCTGCTGTCTTTCGGTATCAGAATCTTTATTGAATGCCACGTAGAAATATACCAGCGTAATCTTACTATTAATACGCTTGTAATATGTCTGGATATGATTCTCATCAATTCCGTAATATGCCAAATTATGTCCGCCCAGTTCACGACAGGCTACATTCACTGCAACTTTCGTAACACCTTCCTTATCAATATAATCCCGGTACTGCTCCAATGTCACCGGATTCGATACCTGACTTAGTACATTTTTACCATCCTTGACACCAATACACGCTGCCGGTACGAGATAAGCCAACTGATCACTCTTGACAGCGATGGACTGTCCCATAAGCACATCCTGTTTATTCGCCGTATCGTTATGATATGAATCTGTATCGGTAAGCTGGTCGTCAGTCTTGCTTAATGCAATATAGGTATTACCTGCCAGAGACAGGTTCTTCAGCTTGCTCAGATCCAGTTCCGTATCTTTACCATTGACTACGATTGCACTGCTTACGCTGTCATCCTGACCTGAGCCAAAACCCACATATTTTCCAATATATTCTTCTCCGTCTACGGCTCCTGCGCAGAATACATTATTTTCTCCGGAAATTGTAAGATCTCCGGACACATAGATATCATTACCTGCAAAATCGACGGTACTCTTCCCACCGTTGGCACCGCCATGCATGGAAATCGTTCCTGCCCATAATTCTCCGTATTTGTCCGCAGACAAATCTGCTCCCTGTCCTACATACAGATCTCCTGCCACTACCATTCGTTTGCCGGCATTCGCCTGCTCATCATTTATTTCCTTCAATGCCAGGCTGACATTATAACCTTCGCCTGCAGTCTTGCTGCCCACGATCATTTCTTTTGCATAAAAGCTTCCCGCAATCTCATTTTTACTGATATTGTTCACATTTGTCGGGATCACCTGTAATGTATCATTTGCAATCAATGAAAAAGAAGTCAACGCCGGCAGGGACACAGACTGTGCAAATTCCATATCCGGCATTTTAACGCGCAGATCCGTCTGAATCACAGACACATAGCCGGCATCATCGGTATAGGTCACCTTGAGGTTACAATATGACAGACCGTCCGTATATAATTTCGTATTACCGTGGGGTATTTCATCCAGTGTCAGCCCTGAATCGTACGTTACATTTCCATCTTCATCCATGGTAAATGTATGCATTTCACTGCCTACTTTACCACCTACTATATTGTCGTCTTCGTTGCGATATACACAGTATTCTACTTCATTGCCTGCTGACTCTTCATACGTTACTGTAAGAATCGTATTCTCTGCCATGTCGTCTGACAGATAGCCGAACATTACCACAGGATTATACACGTCCTGCGCCATAGATCCAGAGCTTAGCTTTACTCCGTAGAATTGCTGCATTTTGGACAGAAAACCATAACGCAGATTTACCATTTTCTCTTCCATGCTGGAAGAATCATAGTTCAACAGAATATTCTGATAGGCAGTTCCGATAGATTCGGATACTCTGCCCTGCATTCCCACACGGATCTCATCCAGAACAGTCTCGGCTGAATAAAAATTATCCTTTGCCTTCAGGTTATTTACTTTCATCTGATAGTTCAGCACAGACATATACATCAACACACTGGCTAAAATGCCGATAAAGGCCATAGCCATGATCACCACGATCATAGCCGAGCCTTTATTTTTCTGCTCCTTATATTGTTGTGCCAATTGTCTGAACTTCTTGCTCATATCTATGCCCTTCCGGTATGGAAATATAATGAAATGTACTATTGAACGACCGTGCCGTCCATTGTAATCAGCGGATTGCCGCTGTCCTTCATTCCCTGCTCATATACCTTTACTCTGATTTCATATATATGATTTTTCTGTACTTTCGGAGTCAATGTGTCGGCGGACATAATAGTTAATGCCTTCGCCCCATCGGAGTTAGCAGGCAGATAATCTGTCCCATCTTCGTTACGATAAGCTACTCCGGATTTGCTGCTTCCAGAAATTGCGAGATTAGAAAATGTATACTTAATATGACTGTCCGGTAACAGATTGGTCCGTAATCTGCATGCGGCAGTGCCGTACGATGTAATCCAGTCCGGATGGCTCTCCTTCAGAATATATTCTGCACCGTAATTTGACTTACGAGTGTTCCAGTTAGAAAAGGACTCCTGCATCTCTTTTTCCCTGGATGTCGACAGTTCCTGCTTTACTAAGAATACATTCGTCTGCACATTATCCGGATTATTTACAATCACAGTATCTACTATAGTTCCGGGTGTGGTAGCCGCCTCATACCGGGGCTGCATGCAGATAATGATATTCGCCAGCTGGGAAAGTTTTCTGTCCTCATCCGTCACAACATCGCCCGCATCTGCCTTAGCCTTCAATTCTTCCGCTCTTTTACGTACGCTCTCCTCATTAGAGAAAATGATGGCATCGTTTCCTGTCTGCGGATAGTCTCCATAATCAGTTCCCTCTAATGATGATGTATTGCAATGATACTGGCTCCTTGCAGTCACCAGATATACATCCGTCTCCAGTTCTCCCGCACTGCCGAGATCCAGTTTTACACGACTGCTGTCAATAGTGATCTCAATCGTCTTGGTCACGTTTGCCGCAAGTTCAACTGCCAGCTGGGCAATCTGATCCTCCGTCATTCCCTCTGTGATTTTGCCACTGTGCTGGAGGAAATACTGATATGCTTCCCGTGACGCATCTTCCGATTCTGTGTAGACAGCATTCAGGCTGCCTGCCAGGTTCTGAATATCTACCTGTTTTTTCTCATTGACGTTCTCATACTGTGTCACTGTGGGATCCAGCTCTACAACCACATCATAGGTACCTGAAGTAGTTTTATCGTCCTGTTTTATGAATGTCCATTTACCATTTTCATTTTCCTGTGCCGTATTGCCAGCATCCAGATACTGCTTTGCCATTTCCTCTATGGAATATGCCTCGAAATCTTCCATAACATCTTCTGCAATAGCAGTGGCATGCATGGTGTTTCTCGCCTTAGCACTAGTACGGGCAGCTGTTACAAAGGTATGTAACAGAGGGATTACGATAATTGCCAGAATCACGATTGCAATCAGAAGCTCCACTAGGGAAAAGCCTTCATTATTTAGTTGTTTTTCCTTCGTGTACTTCTGCATTGTGCTTACTCCATATTTCCAAAAATTGTATCCACTCCTAAGCCGACTCCGGAGATATTCGGTTCGCTGTAGATTTTATCGGAGCCCTGCAGGTAATAGGAGGACAGGTTCATGCTGCCGGAGAGCATTCCGGTCTCTGCATTATATCCGATGCTGATTCCGTGGATGCTCTTACGTTCCTGCAAATTATAAATATAGCGAACGAGTCCCTTGAAATCGTTATAGGTGCATTCAATACTGATGCTTAAGGGTACTTCATACAAATGTGTATCTGCATAAGCAGCCGCTTCTGTGGTAATCGGACTGCTTGTTACGGTAGTGTCAGCTACGTTTTCTGCTGATATGTCTCCTGTTGTGTCTGTTGACGCTGTATCCGTCTCTGTCACATCGGCAGTCTGTGTCTGGTCAGCGGCATACACCACCTCACTGCTCTCGCCGAAAGCAATGCTTGCAACAGTGGTCCTGGTCATACCTTCCAGGGTATTGATCATCATGATGCTGTCTTCCGGTAATATATCTGCCGGATAACGGTTTTCAAAAGAGGTAATATAATTCTTCATTTTCTCCGTTGCAGAGATGTAATCAGCCTTGCGTTCATCCAGCACCTGCAAAGTTGCTACTTTCGATGCCAAGGATGTGTTCTGAAGCTCTATGGCATCGGATTCTTCATTATACTTGGTATATACCAAAAAATAAGTTGCCACAGCAATGAGAATGCCGATTACAGCAATTAAAAGTTGAATTTCACCCTTTTTAACTTTCATCTTCATCTGCCTCCCGTCCTACTGTGCTGTCTGGGTGGAGCTTTGCGCCTCACCGCTTACTTCTGTCTCGTCTGTCAGTTCCTTATAAGTGCCGCTGATACTGAATGTAACCGTGGAATTGCCAACTTCATCTGTGCTGTCCGTAATACCGCTCACAGATACCGACTCAATGCTCTTCATATTTCTGATATTTTTAATAGTCTCTGCCGCAGCTGTCTTACCTTCCACCGTTACCGACATGCTGATGCCATTATCGTCGGAGCTGAAGCTATTCGTATAGAAGCTATCCGGCAGAATCTGTTCCAGTTCGTTGATGAACTCTACCAGATTCTCATTGGGCGTCTCGGTATAGTCATATAGATATTCATATTTGTCATATTGTGCTTTTGCAGCTAAATACTCGTTGTATACCGCTTGTGCTGGCTGCAGCTCCTGGATTCTTGCTTGTAATGCTGTATTCTCTGCCTTTGCATCTAAATATCTGCTCACAGACGTTACAGCCATAGCACCGGACAGAATCACGCCCAATACCAATACTGCTGCGCTGACGAATGTATAGTTCGTACCGCTGACTACGGTAATGCCCTTAGACTTCTGTGTGCTCTTGTCAATCAGTCCCACAGGAGCAAGCACCGCACCCAGGCAGGATATATATGCTGCCGGTCTGGTGGAACGGATGGCTTTGCTCATACCGATCTTCTCTACTTCAGAGAGGGTATGTACCTTTCTCTCCAGGCAGTTGGTAAATAACTTACTCATGCCGCTGAAGCTGCCGCCCAGACCGGTTACATAAGTCTTCTCAATGGGATTCTCACTGTTACGGGAATCATAGAAATCAATGACGCGGTTCACACCCACGATCAAAGGCTCTAAGGAAGCCGTGATCCGTTGTCTAGCCTCTGTCACTTCAATATTACCGGCATCCTCATCTTCCCAGCGTCCAGAATTATCTTCCCACAGCTTGTCCCCCTGATGGAGTATTCTGTTTAAGCATGTCTTCTTCTGAAAACGCTCTACGGCACTAATGGAATCCGTCACGCCATAGGCACCGGATGCGATCATAGTCTCAATGGCATCCTGGACGCCGTAAGCCACGGTTCTCTGTAATAATACCTTACCGGCGGTAAGCACGGTAACGATGGTGCTGTTCTCATCGATTTTGATGACCATAGTGACCTTCTCAGACTTCTCGTCGCGAAGAATCTGGTACAGGCTGTTACTGCTATAGTCGAAGCATTCTACTTCCCAGCCGCACATCTGCGCCAGCTGATAGTAACTGTTTAACAATGCCTTGGGCACTGCCATCGCCATGACACGGAGCTTACCGTTCTCGGTCAGCCCGCCTGCCATGTAATAGCCGATCTCATACTGGGTCAGGTCCACCGGAAAATAGTCGCCTGCGTTGGTCTTCACCAGTGCCTCGATCTTATTTGCCTTAACATTGGGGATCTGTACCTCACGACTTGCCACTCTGGTAGAAGAAATGGTAAAAATTACTTTCTTCGTGCGGATACTGTTCGCTCCCAGTGCATTTACCAGATGGTCTGCATACTCCTGTGTAGGCTGCAGCATACCATCCACCACGATGCCTTCCGGTGTCTCCACTGTCAATACTTTGTAGACCTTCGGCTTTTTCACCTTATAGTCTATCTCGCAGATCTTTGTAAAAGAGTTTCCGATCTCAATACTCAATACGCGATTGTTCATTGCCATGCTTATACCCTTCCTCTTACCAAATTTGTAGCTATTCAGAATAGTTACTCAAATTTATCGTATTTCGGGGCAAATCCTGCCCCAAAGAACTTTCTAATTCATATCAATACAATCCAAGATACCATTGTAAGAATTCATTCCCCCAGAGGACAGCAATCGCTACCCCTGCGGAGAGATACGGTCCCATAGCAAGGACATGTCCTTCGCCGCTTACTTTCATACGAATCAGATGAATCACGGAACCAATGATACATCCCAGTAAAAATGCGAAAATAATCAATTTCCAGCCGAGCAGCAACCCGCAGGCCGCCATCAGCTTCACATCACCGCCACCGATGGCTCTGCCTCCGGTAGCGTAATACAATAGAAGCAAAAACATACTGACGCACAGGAAGCCGATCAGGAAATCCAACCACTGTGTATAGTGGAAAGCTCCGTGGATCAGCCCCAGTGTCAGTATAAATAAGTTAAATCCCACAGGGATCTCATATGTTCTGAAATCAATCACACTTAAAGCAAGAAGTGCACTAAACAACAAGCAGTAGACTAGGGAATCTACGCTCATCCCATATTTCCAGAATACGAGCAGGTACAGCACTCCGTTCAGTCCCTCAATCAAAGGGTACTGAATGGAGAGATGTGCCTTACATTTCCGACATTTGCCTCCCAGTACCAGGTAGCTAAAGATCGGTACGAGGTCGTACCGCTTAAGCTTATAACCGCAATGCATGCAGTGTGACCTGGTAGTGACAATATTCTCTTTGTTAGGAATGCGGTAGATCAACACATTTAGGAAGCTACCGATAACGATGCCATAGAGGAAAACCACTATGTAGAGAAGGATTGTTGGGAGCATGTCGGGTGCCTTTCAAATTCTATTGCTAAAATACTTGCTGTTATTGCAACTTATTAGTTTGATTGTGTTTGTTTAATAGCAAGTTTCTTCGCCAGTGTTTCGTTATTTACTGTAATTGAGATTACTCCATCTGTAGTACTCTTGGTAACATTAATAGTAATACCAGTCTTATAAGCAGAACTCCTCATTGTAAGATTGTTTACAGTAACACCCGCATTATTCATTGCTGCCGTTGTCCATGTACCATTTGCGGTTACAGCTCCGTCATTCACTGTAACTTTTTCAGTAGTCGTAAATTCTGCATTTGCATCAGGATCAGCTGCATAAATCTGCAGTGCAGAGATAATCTCCTGATAGTTTGTAAGGTCTGCAGACTCTCTGGACTTCTCAACATATTTCAGGTACTGAGGTGCTAATACACCGATCAGAACTGCCATGATAGCGATAACGATGATCAGCTCTACGAGGGAAAAACCTTTGTTAGTTAAGCTCTTCTGTTTCTTGTTCATAATAAGATTCTCCTTTTTATGTGTTTTTTAATTTCAGGGTAGTCAGTTCTCCGCCCCTTTTATTAATTATCGTCCTGTCCCTACACAGAACGGATAATCCTATTTTATAGGCTATCGAGTGCCTCATACATAGATACCATAGGTGCCATACATGCAGCGATCAATCCACCTACTACAATTGCCAGCAAGATGATAATCATAGGTTCTAATGCTGCCATCAGAGACTGGATCTCCATCTCTACTTCTTCATCATAGTAGTCTGCAATTTTATCTAGCATTTCCTCTGTACTGCCGGCTTCTTCACCGATGCGGATCATCTGATATACCATAGGGGGGAATAATCCGCACTCTTGCAAGGGTCTTGATAGAGGCATACCAATAGTAATCTCTTCTTTTGCATCATGCAATGCTTCTTTGAAATAAATATTGCTCATAACTCCGGATACAATGTCTACCGCCTCAATCAGCGGTACGCCGGCGCCCATCAATGTACTCAAGGTTCTCGCCATCATAGCAGCCGCTGATTTCACTGTAAGTCTTTTTACTATAGGCAATTTCAGAGCAATTTTTCCAAATAAGTGTTTTCCCGGATCAGTTCCTGCAAAATATTTAATTCCAATTACTGCCGCGACAATCACCGGAATAATAATAAACCAATAATTTTGTATGCCATGGCTCATTGCTACATAAAATTTCGTGATCCAAGGCAGATCCGTTCCCAGCTGGCTAAACATATCCTCATAGGAAGGAATTACTTTAACCAGCATTACTATCGTAACAATCACTGCTACAATACATACAACTACAGGATAAATCATTGCTTTTTTCAGCATCGCCTGTGTCTTACTGTTTTTCTCAAGCTGTACTGCCACCCGGTCTAAAGCCGTCTCCAAGCTACCGGAGGCTTCACCGGCAGCTACCATGTTCACCATGATAGCCGGGAACACTTTTGGATGTTCCGCCATGGAATCGGCTAAAGTCTCACCTTTTTCCACGCTGATGCGGACTTCCTTCAGTGCATCCTGTAATCTCTTATTCTCGGTCTGCTCGCAGAGCATTTTCAGGGATTCAAGAATGCTTACGCCTGCTTTGGTCATGCTGACGAACTGACGGCACATGACACTTAAGTCTCTGGCTTTCGGCCATCCACCAATCTGGATGTCAATGTCTTTGGTCAGGAAGCTCTGTTCTCCGAGATCGATGACGATCAGTTCCTGCCTGCGCAGTTCTGCCATTGCCAGATCCTTGTTATCCGCGTCTACGCTTCCCTTTACTTCTTTTCCAGCCTTTGTGATGGCTCTGTAGCCATAGGTTGCCATGTGCCTTCCTCCAATACGTCTTATATCTTTAACTTACTCCCCGTTTATTATTAAGACGAGATTATTTTTTAAAATGGTCCAAATTTCGTATTTTTTTACAAAAATATCCAAAGCATGCAAAATATCGCAGTTTCAGGCTAGCCATCAGACATCAAAGGATACCTTCACCATTTCCGAGAAGGATGTAGTGCCGTCCAGCACATATTCGGTAGCACTCATACGAAGAGTATGCATGCCTTCTTTTATTGCCTCTTCCTTTAATATATCGGCACCTTCCCGCTTACTGATTATAGTTTTTAGCTTCGGAGTGATCTGCATGATCTCATAGACGCCGATTCGTCCTTTGAATCCGGTATTGTCGCATTTGCTGCAGCCGCAGGGCTCGTAGATGGTTACATTTTCCTCTTCTTTCAGACCCATGAACTCTTTTTCATCCTTGGTGGCCTGCTTGGGCTTTTTACAGAAAGGACAGAGTCGGCGGACCAGCCTTTGGGCAATGACACCGATGACGGAATCTGCGATCAGATAGGACTCGATGCCCATATCCTCCAGTCGGGTGATGGTGCTGGCGGAGGAGTTGGTATGCAGGGTACTTACCACCAGGTGTCCGGTGATGGATGCCTGTACGGCGATGCTGGCGGTCTCCTGGTCACGGATCTCACCGATCATGATGATATCCGGATCCTGTCGCAGGATGGAACGCAGCGCCGTTGCGAAGGTAAGGTCAGCCTTGTTATTGACCTGTACCTGGTTGATACCGTCGATGTTCGCCTCGACAGGATCTTCTACGGTGATGATGTTCACGTCCTCTTTGTTCAGCTCGCTCAGTGCGGTATACAGGGTGGTGGACTTACCACTTCCGGTAGGTCCGGTTACCAGGATGATGCCGTGAGGATTTTTCAGGATATAGTCAAACTGTTTTAACTCGTAGGGTTTGAAGCCCAGCTGGCTCTTGTCGCGGTTCAGTGCACTCTTCGCTGCAAGACGCATCACGACTTTTTCTCCGTATACGGTAGGCAGGATGGATACACGGATATCGTATTCCACACGGTCTACCACCTGGGTGATACGGCCGTCCTGAGGCTTTCTCTTCTCGGAGATATCCATGCCGCCGATGATCTTAATACGGGCGATGATGGCAGACAATACGTTGGCGCCGTATCTCGCTCTCTCATAGAGGGCACCGTCGATACGGTAGCGGACGCGGATAATGTTCTCCATGGGTTCGATATGAATATCGGACGCACGCTGGCGGACTGCTTTTTCGATCATATCCTTTACCAGCATTACAATAGGGGAACTGTTGATGTTCTCCTCGGTGGCGATGTCTTCCACCACGTCCAGTTTCTTCTCTTTGGCGTAGGCTGCCAGTGCCTCGGTTACTTCTTCCTGTCCGAAATATTTATCGATTGCCAGCATGATGCTGCGGATCGTAGCGACCACAGGCTCTACCTGATAGTTGGTGATGATATTGATATCATCGATGGCGTTGTAATCCAGAGGATCCGCCATGGCAACCATGAGAACGTTGAAGTTGTTCTCCTTGAATGCGAAGGGGAAGATCTTGTTCTTCTTCAGGACATTGACAGGTACCAGGTCCAGTACTTCCTTGTCCACGCTGGTGCTCTGCAGATCGATCATATCCAGATCCAGCTGGCGGCTCAGTGCCCGTGCCAGGTCATCTTCCGATACGATGCCCTCATCTACCAGGAATTCGCCCAGCTTCTTGCCCTGACGATTCGGGTTGTCCAGAGCCTGCTGCAGCTGTTCGTTCGTGATAACACCGCTATTTACCAGTAATTCGCCCAGACGGACTTTTTTTCTGCCTGTTTCCATTGTTCTCACCTGTTACTTTTGTAGATATTTGGAAATATCTGTATAATTGTAGTATTTTGGGGCTACAACTCACAAATATTATGTCTCAATATGGGGTTATTATAGCATATTTTGAGTGTAAGTAAAATGTTTTTGGTACTTTTGTTGCAATTTCTGCGAAAAAATTATATTCCTAACTCCCGATGAAAATATGTAAGTGGCGAATAGGCGTATCTTCTTTTAAATTCTCTCGGATCCATTTTCCTGCTTCCCGATATATGCTGTACATACTCTTCTACAAATGCGATGGCTTCTTCTTTGATACGGTCGAGGTGTCTGATTGTTTCATTGAATTCGTCCTTATCAATAAGAGCCGTTTTCGTATCTATATATTCACTTTTTGTTATAATAACTATTTTGGTGTAATCAAGTCCCGATCTGTGCCTTTGGGATCTCTGAGTTTTCTTGAATCTGAAAGAATAGGGATGTGATATTTCGCTTCTATACGGTATGCATATGAAATAATCATAATGCGATTGAAACAGTAAACAGTTATATGCGCGTTGGTTCTTTTTCAAAATTTCATGATACGGTGGATCAGGATGCTCCTCATAGAAACGTGGTGTTAGTTTTAAAATCTGATAATCGTTTTCCGGTAAATTCATTTATCCTCCTTCGTAGAATGTAAAAAAACGAGAGGCTATTCAGCCTCTCGCCAAATCCTTCATCACTCGGTCAATTTTTATTTTACCGTCCTGTCGGAACCGTCACAGGACTCATCGCCCGGTCAATTTTTATTTTACCGTCCTGTCAGAACCGTCACAGGACTCATTCAATAGATGAAGAAGAACATCTCTGCTCTTAATACTAGTATATACACTTTCTGTTGAAAAAGCAATCTATTTTAATATTTTTATAAAATAGATTTTCACTGTGTCACTGCGTATTCGCTGTCATACATTTTCTTAAGGCTCTCTGCGCTGTTGTATTGTTCACCGATGCAGAATTCTTTGGACCAGGTCATGTAGTAAGCCCAGGGGATTCTGCTTTTTTGCAGGAGTTCTACATCCGGGAGGTAGCCGAGTTCTGCCAGGGCGGCTACCTTGTCCCGGGAGGTTGCATTCACTAGCTTTTCGTAGATTTCCGCATAGTCCGTGGGTTGGTATTTAGGCAGGTAGACATCCATAGACACCACATCTACGTAAGGATCTCCGGGATAGGCTTCCGGTATATCGCAGTTCCATACCCAGAGGAGGTTATGGAGATTCTTCTCCCCGGTATAGTAATCGAACATCAGACGGAACAAGTCTCTTGCCACTTCCGCGCCTTTCGCTCCCCACCAGAACCAGGTGCCGTAGGATTCGTGGAACGGACGCCAGAGAATAGGAATCTGTTCCTTCCGAAACTGCTGTAAGATCTCAGCAATCACATCCATGTCATGATAGAATGCTGCCCTCTCCGGGGTACCTTTCTGCAATACTTTCCTCGCATCAAAATCCGTGTGCTCAGTATAAAAGCTTTTATCTCTGCCGCCTAAGGGCGAGAACCAGTGGAAGGTAAAGGTGAGGACGCCACCCGTTCCGGAATCCCGCTGCTCCTTCGCCCACTGCAGTGCCATCTTAGCGGTGCCTTTGTTCTCTTCCACTTCTCTGAGGCACTCCGGGGAAGCGTCACTGTAATTGATATTCGGAGAATACGCCAGTAGCTCGAAGCCCCGCAGTTTCGGTTCTTTGCCGGTGGTCTGTCGAATGTACGCTATTTCCTCACAGTGAATGGTCTGGGTGTGCTGACCGGTGAGGATCTGCTGTTGTCATTTTATACTTCCTGATAATCGTTGCTGGTGTCGTTCTTCGTCTCTACAGGCTTTACCTCTTCTGCCTTTTCCTTGGCGAAGCCTTTTGACAGCATGTCGTTGATATCGAGTCCGGTGGACTCTTTGATGCCGTCGGTGACCTGGGTCACGGTGGTCATGATGTCACCTGCCAGCTTGCTGGAATCGCCGCCGAACATCTTGATGGAATCTACGTTTGTGTATCCCTTTGCCACAGCCTCTGCGATCTTAGGCAGCTGCTCGAAGTATACCTTTAAGGTATCCAGTTCCATCTGCTGTCTTAACTGCCTCTGCTGCCTG
Source organism: Odoribacter splanchnicus (assembly GCA_963623435.1). Lineage (GTDB taxonomy): Bacteria > Bacillota > Clostridia > Lachnospirales > Lachnospiraceae > Acetatifactor. Next base: position 15,251 of record CAVFMG010000017.1, on the reverse strand, counting down.
CTCCTTGGCGAATCTCTCTGCCTCGGATTTTGCTTTCTCAGCTTCTGCCTGTCTCTGGATCTCGAAGAGTTCGGCTTCCGCTCTCTTCTGTCTCTCGTACTGCTCGGCATCTGCCTTCTGCTGCGCTGCGTATTTATTCGCTTCTGCGGTCTTCTTGACCTCAGCTTCCAGAGCTTTCTCCTTAATGGATACTTCTCTCTCTTTTAATTCCAGTTCCTTCTCCTGACGAGCCAGGTTCGCATTTGCTGTGGTAATCTCCACGGTCTTACGCTGTTCCTCTTCCTGGATCTTGTAAGCGGCATCTGCCTCAGCCTTCTTGATATCGGACTCTTTCTTCAGTTCTGCTTTCTTGATTGCCAGCTCGGTCTGCTTCTGAGCGATTTCGGTCTCAGCGATGACCTGTGCATCGTTGGCATCCTTCTGTGCCTGTGCTCTTGCAATTGCCACATCTCTGTCAGCCTGTGCCTTTGCTACGGATGCATCCTTCTGAATCTGGGACATGTTATCCTGTCCCAAAGCAGTGATCAGATTGTTCTCATCCTCGATCTTCTGAATGTTACAGGACTCGATCCAGATTCCTAAAGCGTTCATATCTTTCTGTGCTTTCGCTTGTACTTCGTCACCGAAGGTCTTACGGTCATTACACAGTTCCTTCAGGCACTGGGTACCGATGATCTCACGCATGTTACCCTGTAAGGAATCGGTCAGGGCGTCGCGGATCTGATCTTGATACCGGCGCGTCCGATCAATACCTTGGGTTCTCTCTTAATACCCGAAATGATGTAGGCTTTGTTCGGTGATGCTTTCACATAACCGGATGCCAGGATCGCCAGAACGGCAATCACCAGTACTACAATTGCGATAATACCCATGTTAAGTTCATCCATACGTACTCCCTCGTCTTTCTTTTGTATTCATGGTATGCGTTGCCCGGAGAAACAAATGTCTGTTTTCTGACTTTTTGTTTTCCGATGAAATCATCATACCATATAAGGAGTCTAACGAACAGTAGAGTGTTGTTATTTTTATAACATTGTATTGTTGCAAAAAGTGCACGATACGGATATTGGCATTTCTCTACCTGCATTCTTTCAGATATTCCATGAAATTCTGCTTATTCTCCAGTGCTGTGGTGGTAGGTCTGCCGAGGTCTTCCCGGGCACCGATACCACATTTTACCTCGATAAACGTCAGGGCTTTCCGCGCTTTTGCTGCCGCCAGTTCTCTGTCCAGCGTCTCATAGTCAGCCACGGATACCGCATAGGGGTAGCCGCAGGCTTTTGCAATTGCCACCAGGTCGATATTTGCTGCCACGGTGGGCATGCCACCTACGGTCTCATGGGCACCGTTGTTGATGACGATGTGCACCATATTTTCCGGAGCCGCACTTCCCAGCACCGCCATGGAGCCCATGTGCATCAGCACTGCGCCGTCACCGTCCACGCACCATACTTTCGTCTCCGACTTCTGTTCCGCCACGCCCAGGGCGATACTGCTGCTGTGTCCCATGGAGCCTACGGTGAGAAAATCGTACTTGTGGCTCTGTCCTTTCTGTTCTCTGATCTCAAAGAGTTCCCTGCTGGCTTTGCCCGTGGTGCTGACGATCGGATCTTCACCAGACGTCTGCACAATATGACGGATGATTTCCTCCCGGAGCATGGGATTGTCATTGTGATACTCTACTTTTTCCTCATAAGTCAGCGCACCTTTGCGGATGACGAATGCCACATCCCTGCCCTGTTCCAGAACTGCCCAAAACTCCTGCATTATCTCCGTGACTTCTTCCTCCGTGGTGTCTTTGTCGAGGACAAAATAGCGGATGCCCATATCCTCCAGTAATCTCAGTGTTACCTCTCCCTGATAAATATGCTGGGGCTCGTCGTGGATGCCCGGCTCGCCGCGCCAGCCGACGACGAAAATCATGGGGATGGCGTAAACTTTATCGTTCAACAGAGAAGCCACCGGGTTGATGATATTGCCCTCACCGCTATTCTGCATATAGACTACCGGAATTTTTCCTGTCACCAGGTGGTAGCCGGCTGCCAGTGCGGTACAGTTCCCCTCATTTGCCGCGATCACATGATGCTTCGGATCGATGCCGTAGATATGCATCAGGTAATTGCAGAGGGCTTTCAGCTGGGAATCCGGTACGCCGGTATAAAAGTCCGCATTTAAAATTTTCGCAAAATTTTCTACTTTCATAGTTATCCTTTCCACACGTAACTGCCTCACGGATTGCTCCGCGCGATGCGCTCTCGCAGTTAGATCTCGTCGATCAACGTAATAATATCTTTAATCGGCATGAGTCTGCTGTCCACTTCCTGCGCTCTGTGGTATTTCAAAATATCCTCCGCGGTCTGCTGCATGGCAGGGAAGGCGCTTCTAGTCAGCTGGTTGGCATAGATGACGATATTGACGCCATGGGCTGCCAGCTCACTCTCCGTGATGCTGTTAAAAGAAGACGGTACCACGACAATAGGGGTCTTTTGATCCTCCTCCCGGAATTTATCACAGAACTCCAGGATCTCCTCCGGGGATTTCTTGCGGCTGTGGATCATAATGCCGTCTGCTCCCGCTGCCACGAAAGCTCTGGCTCGGTTCAGTGCATCCTCCATGCCCCTCTCTAAGATCAGGCTCTCGATTCTGGCAATGATCATGAAATCATCGGTCAGCTGCGCCTTTTTCCCGGCAGCGATCTTGGCACTGAAATTCTCGATACTGTCCTGGGTCTGCTCCACATCCGTACCAAAGAGGGAATTTTTCTTAAGTCCCGTCTTGTCCTCGATGATGATGGCGGAGACTCCCATTTTCTCCAGCGTTCTCACGGTATACACAAAATGCTCCGTCAGTCCGCCGGTATCTCCATCGAAAATAATGGGTTTGGTAGTCACTTCCGTCACATCGTCAATCGTACGGAAACGGGAAGTCATGTCCACCAGTTCAATGTCCGGCTTACCCTTGGCTGTGGAATCGCATAAGGAGCTGATCCACATAGCATCGAACTGATCCAGCTCCCCGTCATGCTCCACGATGGTCTTCTCTGCAATCAGTCCGGTCAGTCCGCTGTGCACCTCCAGTGCTTTTACGATGGGGCGGATCTCAATCAGCTGGCGCAGACGTTTTCTGCGGTATTCCGGCATCGCCAGTTTTTCCTTGATCTTCGTGTCGATCCGCTTGACCTCTTCGTTATAGGTGTAGGGCACATCGATGATCTCGCCACCGTGGGCAGATAGCAACGTCTCCACGTTATCACGAATTGCCTTCAGTGGTCCTTCCAGCCAGTTGTCCCCGTGGATCACATAGTCGGGATGCAGTTCCTCGATGACCTTGTCATACATGACATCATCCTGTACCACCACATTGCTGACTTCCGGAATGTCCTTTACCAACTGTATGCGTTCTTCAAAACTAATCGTAGGGAAACGGTTAAAGCGGATCATGGCTTCGTCGCTTAAGACGCCGATGGTCAGTTCTCCGTATTTTCTGGCTTCGCGGATAATATTGCGATGCCCTTCATGAATCACATCCGTACAAAAACAGGTATATACTCTCTTCACGATTACACCTCCTCGTATCTAGCGGGAATCTGAATATGATTTACTTCCAGCGCTTCCCGGAACACCTTGAAAAAGGCTTCAATATCCGGGCTGTCAATAGCTCCGAGGGCACACAGCCTGAAAGTGTTGGTCGTGGAAATTTTGCCGGGATAAATGGTGAATCCCCTCTCATAACAATAGTCATGCACCTTTTCAAAATCCCAGTTCGGATCATCGGGGTAACGCACGGATACCACCAGTCCCGACTGCCACTCCCTGCGGATCACATCCCGGAACCCCAGTTCATCCAGTCCCTTATGGATTGCCTCGAAGACTCTGGTGTGTCTCGCCCATTTAGCTTCCTCACCTTCTGCCCAGTACTCTTTCAGTGCCTGGATCGTAGCGTAGATGGTCTGTACCGGCGGGGTAAAATGCATCTCTCCCGTTCTCTGGAAGAAATCATACTGCTGATACAGATTGCAATAATAAGAACGCTTCGGATAATCTTTCGATGCCTCCAGGATCTCACGGTTACCCACGACAAAAGACAGTCCTGTCATCGCCATAAGACCTTTCTGTGCAGATGCCATGCAGAAATCAATGTTGTCTTCCTCGATATTTATGGGACGCATAGCGTAGGTAGAGGTGGTGTCCACAGTAAATGTAGCATGAAATTTATGAGCCAGGGCACCGATCTCACGAATGGGATTCAGGATGCCGGTACCGGTCTCATTGTGGGTGGTATGTACCAGGGCAATGTCCGGATTCTCTTTCAGCGTCTGCTCCACTTTATCCAGATCCGGCAGCTCGTCCACCGGGAATTTTAAATCAATATAAGGAAGTCCATAATACTGACACACTTCCACCGCCCGGGTGCTGTAGGCTCCGTTATCCACTACCAGTACTTTTCCACCCGCAGGCAGCAGGGAACTGATGCAGGCATCAATATTGATAGTACCGGAACCGCAGAACAGAACGCTGGTATACTTTTCCAGGTCTCCATGGACGATCTTTACCAGGTCTTCTCTGAGTCCCTTCATCAATCCGCCGAATTCTTTCTCTCTGGGGCAGATATCCGGCACGACCTGTGCGTATTTTACGGTATCTGTGGTGGTGGACGGTCCGGGATTCAACAAAATATTTCTTCTGACCGGTGTTTGTAACAGCTGCTCCATTATGGTATTCCTCCTTTTGTTCACGTTCTTTTCTCACGCGTTCATTTGTGTATCATTTATATCTATTCATTGAACGGTTTTCATGGTTTTTCGGCTAAAATAAGTACACAAAATGTCTGCGTTCCATTCGCAGACACTTTGTGTTTGAACATGAACATATCATAATACCATTGTAGAAAAATAGCAATACTACTTTTCTTTAAAATAACGAATCTGTCTCAGATAGAATATAATACCCAGTACGATCCATACGATCAGAAGCAGGTAGGATTCCTTACCAAAATGAACACCGGAGAGTCCGGGGATCGGTACCAGCTGTAAGATCATAAAGGTCACGGAGATCACCACGCCGATCCATGCCACCGCTTTCAGGAATCCGCTGCCGTCGCCGTCCCTGCGCATGGTCACCAGTGCAGAGGCGCAGGTGAAGAAGTAACCGATGGAAGCACCGATTGCGGACATATCCACGAACCATCCTAATGCTTCTCTTCCCAAGATCGGTCCGGACAGAGAGATCAGGATACAGAAAATCAACGCATTTTTCGGGGTACCGTGCTTAGCGTCCACGACACCGAAACACTTCGGCAGATAACCGTCTCTGCTCATGGAATACATCAGGCGGCTGGAAGCCAAGTAGAATCCCATGATACCGGACAGCACCGCGCTGGATACTGCTGTACCCACGAGGATCTTACCGGGCAGTCCCAGCAGTCGCTCCGCTGCCGCTAACAGAAGCCAGGGTGTGGATTCGCTCTGTACGATTAAGTCCGGCCAGTTCTCCAGTGCTGCCGCCGCAATAGTATTGTTCGCCGTATAGACAAAGCATCCGAAGAGGATCGCTACCACCATAATCAGGCTGACTTTTTTATAGGAGAACTTGAACTCTTCCGCTGCCTGGGGAATCGTATCAAATCCGACGAATGCCCAGGGCGCAATGGCGAATGTTGCAAGAATCGCCGAGGTGATCCCCGCGCCACCCTCGTGGGCGAAGACTTCTGCCGTAGTATACGTTCTATCGGAAAGCGCCTGCATGGCAGCCGCCTTGTCGAATCCCCACCAGGGAGCCATATTGGCTGTCGTAGCTTTTGCGCTGAACAGTGCGGCAATCGTCAGGATCAGCACGGAGCCGCCCAGAAGAACTGCCAGAATCGTCTGTAAAATACCGGCTTTCTCCACGCCCAGGATATTCAACACACCGAAGAGGATCAGGATTGCCATGGCTAACAGCATCTCTCCCGCCCATACATCGAATCCTGCGATCCGGTAATGAAATCCCCACTTTAAAATATCAAAGGGACCGTCCAGCCCGTCCACGATCAGACCGATGGCAGTGGAATTCATGGGGACATTGGTCAGGTATGCTGCCACCAGGAACCATCCGCAAAGATAGGCTGAGGTCTTGCCGAAACATGCCTTGGTAAAAGTAAATTCGCCGCCCGCCTTGGGGTATTTCGGCACCATGTAGGCATAGCTGAACGCAATGATAATCATTACCATAGCTCCCAGTGCCATAGCAATGGCGGTACCCGCTACACCGGAATTGGGGAGAAATTTTTTGCCGGGATTGATGAAAGATCCCCAGCCTACCACGCATCCGAAGGCAAGTGCCCATACATGCATGGGGCTTAACTGGCGTTTCAGTTCCTGCTTATTTTCTTTTTGATTCATGTTCACATTCCTTTTCTATATTTTTATACATCATAAGTCTTATCGATAGCTTTCAGTTCCCGGAAGGTATCGATCTCGATGATATCATCTTCTTTGCACTCTCTTACTTCCACTTTGTAATGCTTCTGGCAGAATACCAGGGGTACCTGCTCCCAGTAGCGCTCTTTGCCGCCAGGCTGTTCGTAGGTCATCTTGATGTCATCCGACAGCTTGTGTCCGTCCTCTTCATCCCAGTAGGAGATTCCCACCATCTGCCAGCAGTCCAATCCGCCGACTTTTTCTTCCACGATGACACCATCCTTAACCATGAAGCACCAGTCATCGGTACGATCCTTTTTGATTGCCAGGAAGTCCGAGGTATAGTGGTACTTGGTAATGATCTTTGGGTTGGAGATCAGCAGATCCGCTTCGAAGACATAGGCATTAGAAAGCATATATCTTGCCACCATGGAGGAAGAAATATTATTCGCCTCGTTGTACACCGGATTCTCCAAGAATTTGATCATGGGGTATTTGTACAGCAGCTGGTCAAACTGCTCTGCCAGATAACCACGGACGATGTAGATCTCATTGATACCGGCTTCCAGGCAGGCATCGATCAGCCCGTCGATGATACGCTGACCGTGTACACGCACCAGGGGCTTCGGTGTATTAAAAGTAATGGGCACCAGTCTGCTTCCGAATCCTGCAGCAATGAAGATGGCACGCTTCGCACGATAAGGCTCCAGTGCGGAAATGCCGGAATTAGTAATTTCTCCGTCCGCAATATACTGCAGTTCGGTCAGTTCCTGCATGACACGGTTTACGGTTCCAAGGGAGTGTCCAGTCTTCTCTCCTAACTGTCTCTGGGACATCGCACTTTTTTCTTCTGCCAGGACAGATAAAACATCAAATTGTTTTCTGGTTAAGGTATGATTCATCTTCTGCTTCCTTTCTGTTTTTCTGTTTTTTATTCCGTCGTTTCTATCGGATCTCTGCCAGATCGTACGGCGTTGCCTGATATACATAATAATTCAGCCAGTTGCTGTAGAGGTTGTTGCAATGGGATCTCCACTGTAGCAGAGGTCTCTGCTCTGGATCGTCATCCGGATAATAATTATAGGGGATCTGGATGGGTAATCCCTTACCCAGGTCTCTGTGGTACTCATTGTTCAAGGTATAACGATCGTATTCCGGATGTCCTGCCACGAAAATCTTCTTGCCCTCCTCCGCGATTGCCAAAAATACGCCGGCTTTCTCGGATTCCGCCAGAATCGTCAGCTCCTTACAGGCATGAATGGCTTCCGAGGGGGTCTCGGTATGCCGGCTGTGGGGAGCCATGAAAATATCATCAAATCCCCGCACTAACGGTATTTTCCGGTTAGACACTTTATGTTCGTAGACGCCGAAAAGCTTCTGGGGCAGTTGTCTCTTATTGATGCCGTAATAATGGTAGAATCCCGCCTGTGCCGCCCAACAGATATGTAACGTGGAGGTCACATGGGTCTCCGCCCAGTCTAAGATCTGACAGGTCTCGTCCCAGTAATCCACTTCTTCAAAAGTAATGTCCTCCACCGGTGCTCCGGTGACGATCAGTCCATCGAAGGTCCGGTCTTTGATCTCATCAAAGGTGGTGTAAAATTTATTCAGATGGCTGGCAGGTGTATTCAATGACACATGAGTCTTGGTATTCATAAAAGTTACATCCACCTGTAACGGTGTGTTAGATAACGCACGCAACAACTGCAGCTCCGTATCCTGCTTCACCGGCATGTTGTTCAAGATCAATACCTGCAGGGGACGCATGTCCTGATGTACCGCACGGAACTCATCCATGACGAATATATTTTCGTTCTCCAGTATCTCTTTGGCTGGCAGATCATTTTGTGTTTTGATAGGCATTTTATTTTCCTCCGGGTCTTTCTCTAGCTTACTCCTCGTAAGGGATATGATAAGTTTTCAGGAAATCCTCCTCCGTCAGGATGGGAACCTGAAGTTCTTTTGCTTTTTTATTCTTGGAAGAAGTCGAGGTAATGTCATTGTTGATCAGGCAAGTGGTCTTGCCAGTCACACTGCCGGTGACTTTGCCGCCTCTCTCCTCGATGACTTCCTTTAAATCATTACGGCTGGCGTAATGGTTCAGGCTTCCGGTCACGACGAAGCTCATGCCGGATAATGTCTGCGCATTCTCATCTACCTGGGGCACCTCAATGGTCAGGAACTGTTTCAGGTGTTCGATCTGCTCCAGATTCTCCGCGTCGGACATGTATTCCGCAAATGCCGATGCCAGCACTTCCCCCACACCGGGTACTGCGCTTAAGGTCTCTACATCCGCTTTCTGCATTTTCTCCAGATCGTAATCAAAATATCTGCAGAGCACTTTGGCATTGGCGACACCGATGCCTGCAATTCCCAGTCCGTAGATCAGACGGGGCAACGTCGTATGTCTGGCGGTCTCAATACTGTCTATCATATTCTGATAGGACTTCTCGCCGAAGCCTTCCATCTGTGTGATAACTTCCTTATAACGATCCAGTCGGAACAGATCCGCATATTCATGGATAAATCCTTGATCAATCATTTTCTCCAGGGTTGCCTCGGAGAGCCCATCGATATTCAGGGCATCACGGCTCACGAACAAAGTGTACGCCTTGATTTCCTTCGCCGGGCATTTCTCGTTGGTGCAATACAGGGTCTGTACTTCATTCATCTGTCGGATATCGGTGGGCTGTCCGCAGACGGGACATACCTTCGGAATCTCCACATTGTCACTGCCGGTGAGGTTCTCCGCAATCTGCGGAATGATCATATTCGCCTTATAGACCATGATATGATCGCCGATTCCCAGCCGCAGTCCCCGCAAAATGCTGATATTGTGCACCGACGCACGGCTGACGGTCGTACCCTCCAGTTCCACCGGCTCAAAGATTGCCACCGGATTGATCAGACCGGTACGACTGGCGCTCCATTCGATCTCTTTTAATGTCGTCTCTCTAAGTTCATCCGCCCATTTAAAAGCGATGGAATCTCTGGGGAATTTCGCGGTTCTGCCCAGGGACTGTCCGTAGCTGATACTTTCATAAGTAAGTACCAGTCCGTCAGACGGAATATCATAATGCTCGATCTTGTGTTCAAAATCTTCGATGGCGGACAGAATATTCTCTTCCGTCACCGCCACGTGTTCTACTACTGCAAAACCCTGCTCCTGCAAAAAGGCAAACTGTGCTTCCTTGGAATCATGGAAATCCACACCGTCCGCTTTTACCAGGGTAAAGGCATAAAATCTCACGTTACGCCGTGCAGTGATCTCGTTATTCAACTGTCGCACCGAACCGCTGCACAGATTCCTGGGGTTCTTGTATTTGGCTTCCGCATCCGCGATCTCGCCGTTGATCTTCTCGAAATCGCTATAGGTAATGACCGCTTCCCCACGCAGGATCAGTTCTCCCGTATAGGAAATATTTAACGGCAGGTTCTTAAAAGTACGTGCGTTATTCGTGATCACTTCGCCGATCTCACCGTTTCCTCTGGTCACCGCTTTTACAAGTTTTCCATCACGATATGTCAGTACAATGGTCAATCCGTCCAGTTTCCAGCTTAAAATTGCAGGATTGCCTTGCAGCCAGTCACGCAGTTCTTCGCGGCTTTTTGTCTTGCCGAGAGACAGCATGGGGGTCTCGTGACGCTCCTTGGGCAGCTCATCCACCGCTTCGTAGCCCACATTTACGGTAGGGCTGTTTGCCAGCGTAACACCTGTCTCTTTTTCCAGTTCCACCAGTTCATCATAGAGCTTATCGTATTCGTAATTGCTCATGATCTCCCGGTCTTTGGCATAATAGCTCTCCGAAGCCGTATTCAGTTGTTCTACCAGATATTTGATCCGGTCTATTTTGGTAGACTGCATATTGTGTTCCTGCCTTTATAGATTTTAATGATGCCAGGGTCAAAAGGTCTAAGCCCACATGAGCTTGCTCATAAGTGGGTGAAAGGCATCAAAGTCGGGGGCTTTTGACCCCGACTTCATTTTATTTACGATTTAACATTCCAGTGTCTGTCAGAAGTTTTTCCAGTTCTTCTCCGGTGACCTCCCGCCACTCTCCGGGCTTTAGGTTCTCCAGTCGGATATTCATGACACGGATTCTTTTTAAGGATCTCACTTTTGCACCACAGGCTTCACACATCCTGCGGATCTGTCTATTGACTCCCTGAGTCAGTATAATTTGGAATGTAAATTTACCGATTTTTTCTACCTTACACTCTCTTGTAGTGATATCCAGATCCTTCAGATAGATGCCTTTTCTCATTTTTTCCAAAAAATCAGGTGTTATTTCTCTGTCGATCTTTACAATGTATTCTTTTTCATGGCGGTTGGCTCCCCGCATTATGGCATTGATCAGGTCACCGTCGTTGGTCATAAGAATCAAGCCTTCGGAGTCCTTGTCCAGTCGTCCGGCATAAGTCACTCTCTCCGGGCACCGGATCATGTCAGTAATCTTCTTCTGCGCATGAGGATCCCGCTCCGTGCAGGTGACACCTATCGGCTTGTAGAAGGCAAGTACTTTGCAGGTCTGTTTCCCCTGTAAAATCTTTTTCCCGACCTGCACGGTATCCGTCTCTTCCACCTGTTGTCCCATTCCGGCGACCTGACCGTTGACCAGTACCTGTCCCTGTTCGATCAGCTTGTCCGCATCTCTCCTGGAGCACACGCCGCACTGTGCCAGATATTTATTCAACCGCATTCTGTGTCCTCTCTGCGGTGTCCGCCGCCTCGAAATCGCTGAGGCTCTTCACCTTGGGGATTCCGTTTCCGTTCGCCACTCCAAGCTTTGCCGTCTCATCCGCCAGCTCATTATATTTTACTTTGGAATGTGCCGGTACTTTCGTAAAGCGGATCTGTATCTTCTGTCCCCATAGACGCATGGTCTGTGCATATTTCTGTGTCAATTCGTTTTTGCTCTTCCAAGCACCGGTGACCCATTTTTCGATCCCCTCGTAATCATAACGGATCTCGATGGCACGAAAACCGCTGTTTAGTGCAAACCGCACCGCATACATGGCGCCCAACATCTCTCCGGAGACATTTCGCTGTTTCAGGGAGTCCGGGTTGTCGCCGTTACCGTATTCCGTATAGATCCGCCCGTCGGGGAGGATAAAAATGCAGCCAAAACCGTATTTTTTCAATGCATCCTGATAGCTTCCGTCCACGTAAGCCAGAAGCTCTCCCGGTGCCGGTCGGTCTTTGCTTTCCGCATTTTCCGGGTATCTTCCCAGTCCCTGCCATTCTGCCATAGTCTGTCTCCTTTTCCTGTCCGGTGCGTTTATTACCGGATAAAGTTTGTCTTCTGCGCCGGTTCTCTCTCCGGGAAGTTCACGCCGGCGGCTTTGCCTGATTCAATGCATTTTAACAGCCATGCCATGTTATTGCCCAGGGTGCGCATGGTCTGCATGCCCTCCAGATCCTGTCTTACCTCTTCCGGGGTATTGCCGTGTACCTGGTTCCAGTACTGGCTGGATACCACAGGCATACAGTTGATGGTAAAATATTTGTTCAGCTGGTCAAAGGCTGCGGAGGCTCCGCCACGTCTGCAGCTGACGATGCAGGCACCGGGCTTGCCCTGGAAGATTGCTCCCCTGCCGTAGAACGCACGGTCTAAGAAAGAAGTGATCATGCCGGATGCCGATGCGTAATGTACGGGAGATCCGAACACGAAGCCGTCTGCTGTCTTCGCTTTTTCCACGAATTCATTGACGCCGTCCTCCCGGAAACATTTTCCAGTCTTTAAGCAGGCGCCACAGCCGATGCAGCCGGCGATGGGCTGTACGCCCACCTGGATGATCTCTGTCTCGATACCGTTTTTCTCCAGTGCGCCCGCCACTTCTTCCAGCGCGGTATAGGTGCAGCCCTTTGCATGTCCGCTTCCGTTCACCAGTAATACTTTCATTGTTCTCTACCTCTTTTTCTCAAAATATGTTATGATTTTCCTGATCCTGAAATACGACAAAAATCAGAAAGGTTATCTCTTATGAATCGCAGAATTTTATCTTTTGTTCTATCGCTCCTGCTTTTAGGATGCGCCATGCGCCTGCTGTCTGCTTATGTGGTGCAGCTGTATTTCGTATCCGGAGATTCCATGGCACCGACTTATACTTCCGGACAGCCGGTCCTTATCCAAAAATGGGGGATGCCGGAGGATCTCACCAGAGGCGATGTCATCATTATCCATCACGAAGACCTTCACCGGGATATTGTAAAACGTATCGTTGCCCTGCCGGGGGATACGGTGCAGATTACAGACGGTATCCTCTATGTTAATGGTATTCCCGAAGAAAACACTCACCAGCTGCCTGCCATGGAAGATCCCGGCAATGCTGCCTCTCCCATCACTTTGGGTGACGGAGAATACTTCGTCCTCGGAGACAACCGCAACGCAAGCATTGACAGCCGTTTCGACGAGGTGGGAATCATCTCCTCCGATAGTATCCGGGGAAAGGTTATCGATTAAACTCCCTGCCCGTAGGTTCCAGGGTATCCAAGTTCTGCGCATGACCTTTTTGAATATATTCCACCAAATGATAGGTTTCAGAGAACGAGTATCTAAAATAACGCCGTTCTCTCGCGTCTCCCTCTTTCCAGTCAAATAAAGCATCACTTTTTTCACCATCCATCAGGCGCATATAAGCCTCCCAAAGATCCACATAACTGACTGGTGCTTCGGAGATCTGCATGGTATCATGCTGTTCTTCCTTCCCCTTTACCAGGAACATCGGCGTAGGTCTCATCCAAACATCTCTGTCTGTTTCATCACCCTGCCCATTATAACCATGATCCGCCATTACAATGATTGCCGTATTATCATAAGCTCCGCTTTCCTTTAATGCCTGAATATAGTTCTTTGCCAAAGTGATCGAAGCTTCCATATTCTGTCGATAATCTCCTCCCGGAACATAATCCATATTTTCACCATAGATAAAGGGAGCATGTGCGCCTTCCAGATGAATAAATTTAAAAATTTTCCCTGCCTGGTCCACAGTAACTCCGTTTTCATCCAAAGCTACCTTAAAGTCCATATTATTCTCTGTAAAGGTTCCGGCAGTAGTACCGTCCGGTTTTGAGACCTGTAGTTCATCAAAATAAACCTCCCTGGTCTCACAATAACGTTTCAAATCATATGGTGCATATCGAAAACCAACTAATTTCAGTTCTTCTTTCGCCAGTTCCAAGTACGAACTCGGGCTGACTGTTGTGTGATAAACATTTGCGAAATTATCCACCACACTATCATCCAACGCTCGAATATCATCTTCGTAAAGATCTATCCTATATCCTCTGTTCCTCAATTCCTCCCACAATGGAGAATTCAAATATACGTCATTCAAATATTCATCAAGCGGTTCCTGATTTTCAAACCACTTTCCGGATAAAATATAGGCTACCGCATTCATAGTACAGGAATAATTACCCATCATATTTTCATAATAGGTAAAATCGGAAAATATCTCCCGATACTCCGGATGGTCTTCCAACATGGCGGTAAACTCTCTGGAATCTGCAGTATCCAACACAAAAATCACAAAATTCTCATCTTCCGACATTTGGAATTCATTTTCCACACTAATATGTATATGCACTTTCGGTGTCAATGCCCCACTCGTTAATATCGTACTGCATGCAGTAACGAGAAGCATTAATGTCATAACACCACTGATAAACATAATCATATTTTCAAATTTTTCTTTTTTAAGAAAAATTGCTGCGATAATGGCTATGGTCAAAACAATCCCCCATAGCATCAATGTATCCATTCGAAGGACATCATATTTTTCCCACCAGATTGAGGTTCCATCTAACGGTGGCAGGCGATCAATCATAAAATTCCCCTGAATATATGTACAGATAAAAAGAGCCAGACCTCCGGTCAATGCAATTCGATACACCTTAGGATGTACCCATAATGCAATAACATATATTAACAGCAGAACCAGCATACTTACCGTGAACATTCCTAATGCCGTAAGTAATAAGGTGGAGAAATCAAACCAAAACTCGGAAATTTTTTCTCCCTGTTCTAGCAATTTCTGCTAATTCTTATCGATTATACTCTCTTCCGGTCAAAACCATAGTGTCTCTGTCAAAAGCATACCCGGTCTGCATATACTCCTGCATATGATCATCATCTAAGAAAGAATAACGCAGGAAACGGCGTTCTCTCGTATCGCCTTCCTTCCAGTCGAAGACTGCATCACTTTTCGCTCCGTCCAGCAGGCGCACGTAGGCATCCTGCAGATCCTCGAAGCTGATGGGTGCCTGAGATATCTGCATGGTATCGTGGCTTTCACCGATTCCCTTAATCATTAACAGCGGGCACTGGCGCATCCACGCTTCCTCTCCCGATTCTCCAATGCTTCCATTGTATCCATGGTCAGCCATAATAATAAGCGCCGTATTATCGTACGCTCCGCTCTCACGCAGCTGTTCCACATAATCCATCGCTCCAAGCATTACCGCCTGTACACTTTGGTTATAAGTTCCTCTGTATTCATCAATGATATTCATATCCTTATCATAGATAAAAGGCACATGTGCTCCATCTAAATGAATAAACTTGAACTTAGGTGCTGAACTTTCCGTGGTTATTCCTGTCTCATCTACTCTTCCTTTGAACTGGTAATCCAGTGCACTGAAGCTCTTCTCTTCTCCTGCATTTTCCACCCGCAGCAGTTCTGTGAAGGCAGCGGTTTTGAAAATACATTTCTTCTTCAGTTCAAACGGTGCATAACGGAAACCGATCAGCTTCAACAGAGGCTTTGCAAATTTCACATAGGAGCTGAGTTTGTAATCTACCCGGTACACATTACTGAACATCTCCGCCACATCGTCATCCATGTACAATTC